>JAFAQY010000071.1 GCA_019261985.1 Bryobacterales bacterium
GAAGCCACCGGCGCGCCGATCGCCGTGGAAGCCGGCGGCGAGTCATCCCTGGAGGAGGGCGGGCCAGGCCGGGGCGGCGATGCCGCGGGCCACTGCCTCCGCCGCGCCCTAAGCGCTCGGCCTAACGGCCGAGCAGGGCGCAGCTCCGGCAGCGGCCCGCGGCATCGAAGGAGGCAACTGGCTACAAAAAAAAATAGGGGACACTTCTAACGAGGTAAGGAGGGGGACATTTCTAAAGAGGGTTGACATGCGCGAAAAATGGCCTTGGAACTCGAAGCTGGCTTGGGTACACTCTGTCATAGCAAAAGCCGCCGCCTTTCTGTTCTTAACTGCTGTGTGGAAACTCAGTTATGCCAGATTCGGCGGCTTTTTGCTATAGGGTTCGTGAGAAATCCGAGCTAACGCACGTGAATCACTTCGCCGGGACGAACCATCTCAACGGCTCGGCTCAACTTCGGCGCGAGCGGAGCATAGTCTTCACGCCGGTTTCTAAGGGGATGCAGAATGATTATCCCGAACTTTAGCTTACGGAGGTTGTGTTGGAATTCAAATCCACGATCGAGAGTAAGAAGCACATCGAAGCTGCCTTGAGCGAGACGAATGAGTTCTGCGTCCGAATTCCCCGTCCCGTCGGTATCTTTGATCGTCGTGACCTGATGTTCGAGAAGAAAATCGCGGATTCTTGGGTCCACGCACTCATCTACGAGGACCCGCATTCGGCCAGGAGCCGGTCCTTTGCCAATTCAAGGAATTGAACCGCCTGCCGGCGCTTGACGCGAGGGAATGCGTGAAGGAATGTGTCTAAGGTGTCGCCCGCCTCAATGAAGTCAAGCAGGCTCTGTACGGGCACACGCGTTCCCGCGAAGCACGGTGTCCCGTGCATAATGTTCGAATCAATGCTGACTACATCCGCTAGTGCGGACTGCTGCTCCGGAGTCATTACGCAGTTAGCGAGCGGCGAGGAGCGCCCGCAGATGCCGTGCCCGCTCGGGGGAGCGAAGCTGCCGAAGCGCCTTAGCCTCGATTTGGCGGATGCGCTCGCGGGTGACGTCGAATTCCTGGCCGATCTCCTCAAGCGTGTGCTCGCGCTCGCAGCCGATGCCGAAGCGCAGACGGATCACCTTCTCCTCTTTCGGAGAAAGTGTCTTGAGAATGTTGGCCGTCTCGTCCTTCACGTTGGTGTCGATGACGGCGTCGACGGGTGAACCCACCCAGCGGTCTTCGATCAGATCGCCGAGCGCGGATTCGCCGTCGCGGCCGACGGGAGTTTCAAGGGAAACCGGGTCGCGCGAGATCGTCTTCAGCTTCTGGACCTTCTCCACAGGAATGTCCATACGCCGGGAGATTTCGTCGTTCGTGGGCGCGCGGCCGAGCTCTTTTTCAAGCTCGCGAGTGGCGCGGAGGAATTTGTTCATGCTCTCGTTCATGTGAACGGGAATGCGGATGGTGCGCGACTGGTCCGCGATCGCGCGCGTAATGGCTTGGCGGATCCACCAAGTGGCATAGGTCGAAAACTTGTAGCCGCGGCGGTATTCGAATTTGTCGGCGGCGCGCATTAAACCGATGTTGCCCTCCTGGATCAAATCCAGCAGGTGCAGCCCACGGTTCACGTACTTCTTGGCGACGGATACAACCAGCCGGAGGTTGGCCTCCACCAAATCTTTCTTGGCTCGCTCGGCCTCCACTTCGCCATGCCGGATCACGGATAGCGTATGGCGCAGATCGGGCAAAGCAGCGCCGGCGGCTTGTTCGTGCTTACGAACCTCGCGCTTGAGTTCCTTCGCCTTGGCTTGCGCGGTCTGGCTGGAGCGTCCGTCCAGTTTGCGAAGCTCCTGCTCCAGATGCGACATCTCTTCGGCGATGCGCTCGATCTCCTTCGAAAACTGCTTCCACTGGGAAATGTAGAACGGTACTTTGCGAATAGCTTGGGAAACCTCTACGCGGGCGCGTGCAACGCGGCCCATCCAGCGCCGCCGCAACTTTTTATTGCTGAGCGGAACGGTTTCCAATTTCTCGGTTACTTGCGTGAATTTCTTGTAGCTGGTGACAATAGCGGCGAGAGATCCTTCGTACTCCGCCCGTCGCTTTACGTAAGCCGCGCTTTCTTCTTCCAGGTCGCCGCCCATATCGACAAAGGCGTCCAGCTCTTCGGTTCCGGCTTTGATTTGCTCCGCGATTTCCACAGCGCGCTTCTGCACGATCGGCGAGCGGCTGATCGCTTTCTGCATGCGCAGTTTGCCGCGTTCCATGCGGCGGGCGAGGTTGACTTCACCCTCCCGCGTAAGCAGCGGGACGGCGCCCATCTCGCGCAGGTACACTCGTACTGGATCATCCGTGTAGATCGACTCTTCCACCGGATGCGCGGCGACAAAGTCTTCGCCTTCGTGTGCTTCCTCCGGGTGGAAAAAATTAGCTTCCTCGTCGAAAGGAAGCCCCAGAGGCTCATGTCCATCAAATTCTTCGAAGTGATCCACTACTTTCACCTCCCCAATCCAATTACTGCTTGAAACCTGTCGTTCCTCTTGGAGCCTTGGTCGGGGTTCAGCCAAGCCGCAAAGGTCCGTTTTGCAGGGAACTTGCGGCCTATTTCTAACCAGAAACTTTTCCCGTCGATTTTTCGGCCAATCTAGTATAACAGTGTTCCGCTGCTAAGTTAAGTCTCTATTTCAAATGATGTTTGAGAGGACGAATGGTTTCAGGGGTTTGCCGTATCCTAAATAACAAGCAGGTTACGGACCATTTCCGCTGCCGGACCGCTGTGCTACCCTATTAGGATTTACGTTGAAGCAGCTCTTTTAGTTCCAGCAAGAACGCCTCGACATCCTGAAAATCCCGGTAGACAGAGGCAAAGCGCACGTAAGCAATCTTATCCACCGCGCGCAAACGCGTCATGACGAGTTCGCCAATCTCGCGCGTGGATATTTCCCGTTCCGGATTCTCGGCTAGCCGAGTCTCCACCTCATCTACCAGATCGGCCAGCTTCGCCATTGGAATCGGGCGCTTTTCACAAGCTTTTAGTAATCCTTCCAAAACCTTCTGGCGATCGAACTTTTCGCGGCGGCCGTCCCGCTTTACGACCATATAGGGGATTTCATCGCTCCGCTCGTAAGTAGTGAACCGGCGGGTGCATTTCAGACACTCCCGGCGGCGGCGGATGAGGTCGCCCTCCTTGCTTTCACGTGAATCGATGACGCGGTCCTCTTTGTGGCCGCAAAAAGGGCACATCATGGATTTAAGTTTGGGCGTGAATGTCCGGAGTGCCCATATCGGAAGAGTCCATGGGGCCTATATTTTTCAAATTACGCCACTTAATGCCTTCATGGAAGGCCAGGATCAAGCCCACCGGAATGATGGTCATGAAACCCACCACCCACCAAAGCAATGCCACGCCGCTGGCTTCCTCCAGGCCCAACCCGTAAAATTCCGTTAGCACCAGTACAGTCACGATCTGAATTCCCCCGCCAACACCGGGGATCTGCACGACACTGCCTAAACTGACAAAGCCGAGGACGATAATGGCGTCGGTGAAATCCAGGTGCGATGTTGCCGGGGTGGCTCGGAGAAGGCAATAGAACGAGGCTGCAATGATCGCCCACTCGGCGGCGGTGTAGACCAGCAACTCCGCGGCGAAGGATTTTCGCCGTGTGGATTGCATCCCCTGCGCGAATGCCTGGAGAAAGGTCCGTATGCGTGTCGTGGTGCGCTCTGGAAGGAAGCTCAGCGCGTCCAAGAGCCTGGCTTGCACTCTGCCGTGGAACTGCCGCAACCCGAGCAGGAGCGCCAAACTGATCAGCCCGATAATTCCAGCCATGCCGCCCGCGGCGCGAAGAAAAGTTTGGAGCCGGGGGCTTGGTGGAATTGAGGATTGATGCA
This sequence comes from Bryobacterales bacterium, assembly GCA_019261985.1. Lineage (GTDB taxonomy): Bacteria > Acidobacteriota > Terriglobia > Bryobacterales > Bryobacteraceae > Palsa-187. Next base: position 3,874 of record JAFAQY010000071.1, read on the forward strand.
CCTGAGTCAAAGCGATGCCGAAAATCACCAGGATCATCAGCAAGTCGAGAATACGCTCCACCACCCAAGAAGCCACTTGGCTGGAAAAGGGAACCTGCGATCTCCGCGAGATCAGAAATGGGCGAACGGGCTCGCCCGCGCGGCCGAACAGGACCACGGCCGCGAATCCAATGCAGGTGGCCGAAAGGATCGGTAGCAGACGGGCCTTTTGGGTAAGGGGACGCAACATGACCTCCCACCGGAGCGCCCGGCCAACATAGGTGGTCAAAATGAGTACTAGCGACACCGCCATCCAGCCAGGGTCGGCGCCGCTCATCGTGCCGATGAACTGCCGCCAATTGAAGCCGTACGTTCGCCAGCGATAGATGACGAAGGCTGTGGCGGCCAGAGCCGCGAGCGCGAGCGCGACGCCCGCATGGCGTTTTTTCATGCGAGGTAGTGGCGGCAGAGTGGGGCCGGCTTCAGCCTCCGGCGGACTTGAGTCCGCCCATCGAATATGGCGGGCATAAGCCCACCGCAGGCTAAAGTCTGCCCCACAAGGCTTTCAACCGTGCGCCACAATCTATGCACGATAGAATGTAAATCGAACTTCCCATGACAATTCTTCGTTCTCCTGAGTGTAGGCGAAGAGATCATGGCGGCAGTTGCCACAGTCCGACAGATTAACACGATAGGGCCGATGGCCGCCGCTGAACCGAGGCGGGTGTTTGGATCCTTTTTGGACCAAGAGCTCCAACTGATCGAGCGCTGCCTGAACGGCGAAGAAGCCGCTTGGGAGGACCTGGTGAAGGTCCATACTCGGCGTGTGTACTCCATCTGTTACCGTTTTACAGGATCGAACCAGGAAGCCCAAGATCTGGCGCAAGAGGTTTTCCTCAGGGTATTCCGGTCGCTGAAAAGTTTTCGCGCTGGAGAAGGCTCTTTTACAGTATGGCTCGGGCGGCTGACGCGGAATTTGCTTATCGATCATTACCGGCGGACGAAGCGTGACCGGGCTACCGATTCCATTGAAGACGCGCTTCCAGTCTTAGAAGAGAAGACAGCCATGTCGGCGCGGGCGGACGGTATGCTGGCCGGGCGCGAAGCCAGCGAAGCGCTTCAAGCAGCGCTTCAAAAGCTCTCACCGGAGCTGCGCGAAACCGTTATCCTGCGCGACCTGGAAGAACTGGAATATAGGGAAATTGCGCAAGTACTGAATGTGCCGGAAGGAACGGTAAAGTCGAGGCTAAATCGCGGGCGCGCCGAATTGGCCCGTGTTTTGCGGCGGCAAAGGGTAGTGGTATGAAAAGGCAGATGCCAGACGCCAGACGACAGACGACAGTGCGTTTTGGGGCCCCCGGTGATTGGCGTGTAGCATCTGGTCATCGCCTTGTGAGGAAGGACATGCTGGACGCCCGGCACCAGAGGTCATTACGTTTGAGGGGTTCCTCGCGGTTGGCCACTGGCGTCTGGCGTCTGGCGTCTGGCGTCTTATGAACTGCGCGGACGTAGAAATTCTACTGGCCGAGTACGTGGACGGCACGCTCCACCGTGAGGCGAGGTCCGCTGTCAAGGCTCACTTGGATACATGCATTACGTGCCGCGATCTGGCGCACGACGCAGCCGGCGCTGTGGCGTTCATAGAGCGCGCCTCAGAGGTAGATGCACCGCCGGAGCTGGTCACCCGAATCCTGTTCGAGGTCACGCATGGGCCCAGCCGCAGCGTGATCAAGCCTCCTTTGGCTCAGCGCTGGTTCGGCAAAGTTTTTGGAGCCTGGCTCGGGCCTGTATTTCAGCCGCGCTTTGCCATGGGAATGGCGACCACGGTTTTATCCCTAGCGGTTTTAATTCGCGCGCGGCAATTGCATCCAGCCGACCTCAACCCGTTTAAATTATGGAATGCGGCCGAGATGGGTGTCAGCCGCACTTGGGAACGCGGCGTCAAGTACTACGAGAATTTGCGTCTGGTGTTTGAGATTCAGACGCGGCTGAAGGAATGGAACGAGGAGACAGCCCCGGCAGGCGCGCCGCAGCCGGCCTCGCAGACCGGGGGCCAAGGTAGAGAGAACCAAAAATGAATCCGGAAAATTACCCTTCAGAACCGCCGCCGCTGCCATCGTCAGCGCCGATCGCCGGTTACTGCCGCGCCTGCGGGAAGGCGCTTGACGCCGCCAGCGTTCGGCACGCGCACGGCGCAATCTATTGCCAGGAACACGTGCCGCTGGACGCGCCGGAAGCAGCCGCATCGCCCTACGCGGGTCGCTACCCTTACACGAGCACGACGCCGGAAGTCGTCAACCCGGAAGTCTCGCCACCGCTCGCCTTCGTGCTTGGATTTATTCCCGGCGTGGGCGCCATTTACAACGGCCAGTACGTCAAAGGTCTGATTCACGTTGCTTGCATCGGGCTGGCGATTTCGATTCTGAACAGCGGCGCGGGCGGCTTGGAGCCGCTGGTCGGGTTGATGCTCGCCGCGTTTTGGATCTACATGCCTTTCGAGGCGTATCATACGGCGAGGTATCGGCGCGCGGGAAGGCCGGTGGACGCCGTCTCGAGCTTGATTCAGGCGCCCGGCGGAGGAACCGGATCGAAGTTCCCGGCCGGCCCGATTATTCTGATCGCGCTCGGAGTTTTGTTGCTGCTCGACAATCTCGGATTGTTCGAATTGCGCCGCGCGCTGCGTTATTGGCCCGCATTGCTCATCGCCATCGGAATTTATCTGCTGTATGCCCGCCTGAGTTCGTCTTCATCTTCTAATTCCTCTTCATCGTCCTCGGCGGAGGTCCACCGGTGAGCGCGGCGACACCTCCTCCGCTGCCGAGCCGTCCGGGAGCGCTGGTGCGCGCGTTATGCGGTCCGCTGCTGCTTACAACCTTGGGAATTCTCCTTGCGGCTGACCATATGGGCCGGATGAGTTTCGGCCGTACCTGGCCCGTTTTAGTGATCGTCTTCGGCGCTTGCAAGCTGGCCGAGTACGCGGGAGCGAGATAAACGAATGCGAAGAGGGTCTATTTTTATCCCGCTGCTGCTGATTGCGCTCGGCGCGCTATTCCTGATTCACAATCTTTATCGCGAGCTTCCGCTGCTCGATTACCTAGCGAAGTACTGGCCGTTTTTGTTGATCGTATGGGGCGTACTGCGGATCGCGGAAATCCTGTTCTGGTCGGCAACCAACCAGCCGCTGCCGGTGAGTGGGATCTCGGGCGGCGAATGGGTTTTCATTATTTTCCTGTGTTTCTTCGGGACCACTTTAAACGCCGCTCTGGGCTTTTCGAACTGGTTTCCGCGCTCGCGCTTTGAACTGGGCGGCATTGACATTTTCGGCGAGAGCTTCGTTTACCCGATTTCCGGCGAGAAGCCCGCTGGAAAGAATCCGCGCATTGTCCTTGAGAGCTTCCGCGGAAACGCGCGCATCATGGGAGGCGGCGATTCGACCGTGAAGGTGACCGGGCACAAAACGGTCCGCAGCATGGATCAGAACAACGCGGATCGCGCCAATGAAGTTACGCCTTTCGAGATTGAGGGGGGCGGCGATCGCATCGTGATCCGCACGAATCAGGACCGGGTGTCGAGGGGCCAGCGCGTTTCCGACGATATGGAGATTTCGGTTCCGAAGGGCTCGTCGATCGAAGCACACGGCCGTTCGGGCGATTTCGATATTACGAATATCGACGGCTCGGTGACCGTGGATGCAGATCGCGCCGCGGTGCGCCTGGAAAACATCGGCGGCGAAACGCGCCTCGAAGTGCGTGGCAGCGACGTGATCCGCGCGTTGAATGTTAAGGGCAATTTCGATCTGCGCGGCAACGGGTCGGACCTGGACCTGGAGAATATGGATGGGACCGTGACCATTGACGGCGGCTATACCGGGAACGTCGCATTCCAGAATCTATCCAAGCCGCTGCATTTTACCGGGCCGCAGACGGAAGTCAGCTTCCAAAAATTAACCGGGCAGATCCGCATGCCGCTAGGGACTTTCAACGCTTCGAATCTGGTCGGGCCGGCGCGGCTGGAGACGCGCTCGCGCGACATCCAAATCAGCGATTTCACGAATACGCTCGAGATTTCCGTGGACAGGGGCGATGTCGAACTGCGCCCCTCGCTGCCCGTATCTAAGATCGACGCGCATACGCGGGCCGGAAATATTGTTTTGGCGTTGCCTCCCGAAGCGAGCTTCGACTTGACTGCCACCACCAACCGCGGCGACGTGAATGCCGCCGATTTTGGCGGAGTGATCCGGCAGGAACAGAATCGCCGGGGCGGTGAAATGCACGGCTCCAACGGCGGACCGCCCATCGAGTTGCATTCCGATATGGGCCAGATCACAGTCCGTAAGGCGAATCCCAACGAGCCGCCGTTCGCACCGCGAAAAATTCAGGATTTCAGGACCAAGGGGTTGAAGCAGTTCAAGGCGCCGAAGGAGCTGAGGCGGCTGGATCAGTAGCGGGCATGACCCCAGACTCGTCCGCAACAAAGATTTAATGCGTGGCGGAGCAGGCGGCGAGGAGGCTTTCGCGGAGGCCCTCCTGGGCTGCTTCGGCGAGTTTTTGGCCTTGCTGCGTGACGTAAAAAACGTCGAGCGCCTTGTGCGCTTCGGTATCGATCAGGACTACTTCGATATTGCACCCCGCCGTGGAGATGGCGCGGGCGAGGTCATAGAGAAGCCCGGGGCGGTCTTCGGCTACAATTTCAATCAGCGTCGCGTGTTCTGAGACGTCGTTTTTCACGGCCACGCGAGGCTTCAGGCGGGCCTTGGAGGGCAGCAAGGGCTTGGGCCGGCCCCGCAGAAGTTTTTCAGCTTCCTGCTTGCCTTCAAGGACGCGCCGAACGACCCCGCGGAGGCGCTCGACCTCGGTCGGGTTGAGTTCGAGCGTGCGGTGTGGATCGGCAAAAGTGAAGGTGTCGACTACGATGCCTGCGGCGTTCGTGAAGGCCTCTACTTTTAAAATGTTCAGGCCGAAGCTGGAGATCGCGCCCGCGACGGAGGCGAACAAAGCCGGGCGGTCATGGCTAAGCAGCGTCAGCTTGTAAATTCCGCGCTGGTGCTCGATCTCGACCGCGACGGGCCGGCTTTCAAGCTGGCGCGCCAGCGCCAGATGGCCTTCAATTTCCGCGCTCGAATGGATCCGGAGATATCGCATGGGAAGACCTTCGAGGAAGCGGGCGCGCTCCGGGCTGACTCCTTCGGGCGAATGAATTCGCGCGGTCTCCAATTCCTTGGTCAGCTCCTGATGCGCCAGCAAATATACGCGCCAGAGCTGCTCCAGGCGCCACGGCGTCATCGCCTGCGGATTCACCGCGCTGATGTCGGCGTAAGTGATCATCGTAAGCAGCTTCAGCCGCTCAATGGTGCCGATCCGCTCGGCCAAAGCCAGTGCTGTCGAGCCGTCGTGAAGGTCGCGGGAGGTCATCACGCTCGACATTTCGAGATGGCGCTCGACCAAAAACTCCACTACGGAGCGATCGGCATCCGGCGCCCCCAGGCGGGTCATCACGTCGCGCGCGACTTCGAGGGCAACCTGGCAATGATCGCGGCCGGAGCCCTTGCCGATATCGTGCATCAATAGGGCGAAGCGGATGAGCGCCGGGTCTTCGATTTCCGCGAACAACTCCGCGAAGCGGCCGTCGGTGACGCTTTCAAGCGATGCGATGGCAACCAGCGTGTGCTCGTCGACGGTGTAGCGGTGGTAGAAATCCCGCACCACCAGACATTCAATGTTGCGCCACTCCGGTAGAGCCGCGGCAAGGGCTCCGGTTTCTTGCATCGCCCGAAGGCCCGCCGCGGGTTTTGGAAGACCGAGGAGCCGCTTCCAATCCGCCCAGGTTGTCTGTGGCTTGAAACCTGTGAGCCGCTCGAGTGTGTCCGGCGCAAGCCGCAATTGATGCCGCCCGACGAACTCGAAGAGCCCCAGGCCGGCAGGCGGCTGGTGCGAACGAAGCAGAACACGGTCGCGTGAAACGGTGAACTCATTCGTAGATAACCGAGAGCGCCATTCGTGGAACCGGCCGATGAGGGTTCCGGGTTTTTCCGTGGCCGCCTCAATACCTTCACGCACGGCGCGGTCCACGACGCGCGCATGCCGGTAGTATTCGCGCATCAAGGACGCAGGCTGGTCCGACAGCGCATCTTGTGAATCGAAGCTCAATACGTTCTGGTCGCGCCCGGCAAGCTCGTGCAGGCGGATGCGGATGCCCGCGAGAAAATCCAGCGCGGCATTTAATGCAGGAGCGCTTTCGCGCGGTTCGATCGCTTGCAGCCAGCGCGCGGTATGAAGATCGCGAAGTCCGCCCGGGGTGTCCTTGATGTTCGGCTCCAGATGATAGATCGTTCCCTGAAATTTTGCGCGGCGTCCCACCGCCAAAGCGGCGATCTGTTGAGCGATGGCGGCTCCACGTTTGGCGAGGAAGGATTTCAGGCGCTCGTCGAGGCTGCCATACAGAGCCTGATCGCCGGCGAGGAATCGCCGGTCCATCAAACTGATGGTGAATTCGACGTTATCGGAATGCTCTTTTACGCAATCGTCCAAGCTGTGGACGGAGTGGCTGGGCCGGAACCCTCCATCCCAAAGCATTTGAAGAAACGCGGAAATGGCGCCTTTCGGCGGCATGGCCGAATCGGAGGCGGTGAGCAGCAGGAGATCGACATCGGAATAAGGGAACAGCTCGCGTCTTCCAAAACCGCCGACGGCAGCCAGCGCAAGGCCACCCGGCATTTTGACCCGCAACGTTGCCGCGAAAGCTTCGAGCACTCGCGTTTCGACTTCCCCCGAGCGGGCCGCAAGATTCCGGTGGACCGCTTCCGGCGGTGGCGGAGGAAGAATGACTAGATCAGTCGCCACTTACAACTCCTGTTTATAGGCGGGTTAAAACCCGCCGCAGGCTGAAGCCTGCCCCACTCTCTGAAGCCTGGCTTACTTTCTGAAGCCTGGCTCACTTTCTGAAGCCTGCCCCACGGCTACACACTCCTTAAAGCGCGGCGTCGCCGCGATCCTCGTTCCGGATGCGGATGGCTTCCGCCACGTCGTAAACGAAAATCTTTCCATCGCCGATTTTTCCCGTGCGCGCCGCGGATACCAGCGTGCGCGTAATTTCGTCCTGGCGGGAATCCGGCACCACCATTTCAACCTTCACCTTCGGGAGCAGATCCACCTGGTACTCCATGCCGCGATACACCTCTTTATGCCCCTTCTGGCGGCCGTGGCCGCGGACCTCGGTGATTGTCATCCCATCCACGCCGATGCCCTTTAAGGCTTCTTTCACGTCTTCAAGCTTGTGGGGCTGGATGATTGCTTCGATTCTCTTCATGGAGTATCTCCTTGTTTTCCGATATTGCGAGGGATTTAGGACTCGAAATTGTACGCTTCTTCTCCGTGCATGCTCAGATCGAGTCCCGCCACTTCGTCTTCCAGTTTGACGCGTACGCCCACTACAATATCGGTGATTTTCAGAAGCACCACCGTACCCACGATCGCCAGTCCCCACGAAACCAGGCAAGCGATGGCTTGATTCAGAACCTGACCGGGATTGCCATCCACCCATCCCATGGGCTTGCCCATAAATACGTCGTTGATTTCCTTGGTCGCAAAAACTCCGGTCAGCAACGCGCCAACCGTGCCGCCGATCCCATGAACACCGAACGCATCCAAAGAATCGTCGTAGCCGAACTTGCCCTTCACGACGCTCACCATCAGATAACAGACCACTCCCGCCACCAGCCCAATGAGAATCGCCGGGAACGGCTTTACGAATCCCGAGGCCGGCGTAATCGCCACCAGGCCGGCGACGCAGCCAGAGATGGCGCCGAGCGCGCTCGGCTTGCCCGACTTGATCCACTCCGCGAACATCCAGCCCAGAGCCGCGGCGGCTGCGCCGAAGTGGGTCGCGACGAAAGCGCTGGTTGCCAGAGGTCCGGCGGATAAGGCGCTGCCGGCGTTGAATCCGAACCAGCCCACCCATAGCAGACAGGCGCCGATCAAGCTCAGCACAATGCTGTGCGGACGCATGGACTCGTGCGGGTATCCGTAGCGTTTGCCGAGATAAAGCGCGCAGATGAGAGCCGAAACACCCGAACTGATATGCACCACCGTGCCCCCCGCGAAATCGAAGGCCGGGATTTTTCCGCCAAGCGAGGCGTTGAACAGCCCGCCCTTGCCCCAGACCATATGCGCCAGCGGGAAATAAACGAGCAGCGACCACAGCGTCACGAACAGCAGCATGCCGGAAAATTTCATCCGCTCGGCGAATGCGCCGGAAATAAGCGCCGGCGTAATGATCGCGAACATGAGCTGATAAATCATGTAGGTCTGTTGCGGGATGGTGGGTGCGTAGCCCGCGTTCGGCGCCGCGCCCACGCCATTCAGAAGCACGTAGCGCAGGTCGCCGATGAAGGGCGAACCCTCGGCGAAGGCCAGACTGTACCCAACAATGGCCCAAAGGATGGTCACCGTGCCCATCAGAACGAAGCTGTGCATCATCGTGCCGAGCACATTTTTGCGGCGCACCAATCCGCTGTAAAACAGAGCCAAGCCGGGCCCAGTCATCATCAGCACCAAGGCGGCGCTGGTCAGCATCCAGGCGTTGTCGCCGGCCATTTGGGCGGACTTGGCGGCTTTTTCGAGATCCGCGAGGCGCTTGTCCATATCCGGCGCGGTTTGCGCCCAAGCGGCTGCCGCCATCAATAACAAAATTGAAATTCGCGAGAGGCATGAAAAGGGACACAATCGTCCCCGATGAGAGGAAACAGACGGGTTTTCCATTGAGAACGCTCCTTGGCGTTCCATCACAGTATAAGCAAGTACCCCGGCTCCAGAGTACTCGTTCTTTTGATCGGTTCTATTGAAAGTTTCTATGAGGGCGATGGGCCGTAGTACGATGAAACGAAAACGGAAACTGCGTCAGAGCGGATTCCTGTGCCGCGCTGCGGGAGCTGATGATTGCGTCTGGCGATCAAACCGGATTCGTTGTTGGAGGCGATCGCTCTGGCGGCGAATCACGCGCCGGAACCTATTGTCGAGACGCAAATCGCGATCGTATCCGCGCGGGCGATCATGGCGGCGACCGAGCTAGGCGTGTTTTCCTGCCTGGTAGAAAAATCGCGTAGCGCCTCCGAGATCGCCGGTGCTTGCGCGCTGGATCCAAGAGCCACAGAAGCGTTGCTAGGGGCTCTGGTTTCTACCCGCTATCTCCGATACACCGCAAACCGGTATCACTTAACTGCGAAGTCCAAGAAGTGGCTGGCGCCGAAAGACGGTTGGTCATTATTCCATTACATGCCGCATGTGCGGGACGTCTGCCGCTTCACGGACGAATTGGAGGGTTTTCTCAGGACCGGCAAGGCGCTTGATATTCACGAGGCCGGCCTTACCTCGGCGGAATGGGGACGGTATCAATGTGCGATGCGGTCGCTGTCGGCGGCGGCGGCGCGGGAAGTGAGCGAGCGGATAAAGCTCAAACCGGAGCCCAAGCGGATGCTCGACATTGGCGGCTCGCATGGATTCTATTCGGTAGCGTTATGCCGGAAACACCAAGGCCTTTGCGCGACGATCTTGGATTTACCGGCCGCAATCGAGCACGCGGCGCCGATCCTGGCGATGGAAGGCATGGGAGACCGCGTCCGGTATCAAGCGGGCAACGCCCTGACTGACGAACTGGGCGAAGCGCTTTACGATCTGGTTTTCATTTCGAACGTGGTGCACCATTTCACCGAGGAGCAAAGCCGGGATCTTACGGTGCGGGCTGCGCGCGCGCTGAGACCTGGCGGAGTTCTGGCGATCCAGGAGTTGATTCGTCCGAAATCGCCGAAAACCGGCGATCAGATCGGCCATGTTCTGAATCTGTTCTTCGCGCTGACGAGCACGTCGGGGACATGGTCGATAGCGGAGATGGAATCGTGGCTACGGCACGCGAAGCTCGACGTACGGCGGCCGGTTTTTTTGCGGTCGATTCCGGGGACGGCGCAAATTTGTGGAGTGAAAAGGCGAACCTAAGACCTTGGTGTGTGATTGCGGAACTTCGCATCACCCGCGCAGGCGGGCTGAAGCCCGCCGCAGGCTCAAGCCTGCCCCACAGCGGGCTGTACGCCAACGGCCGGGTTTTACGGAAAGCTGAAATTGGTCTAATCCAGTTCGAAACCCGAACGGTAATCGTTTTTGAGGCGGGGGTCTTGGTCTTCTTTTCGCAGGAAGCAGTTGCCGACCGCTAACACTTCGATCTCCGTACCCATGAAGCAGCGGAAAGCGTCTTCGGGCGTACCGACGATCGGCTCGCCCCGGATATTGAAGCTGGTGTTGACGATCACCGGGCAGCCGGTTTTGGCTTTGAAAGCGGAAATCAAAGCGTGATAACGCGGGTTCGTTTCGGCGTGGACGGTCTGAACTCGAGCGGAGTAATCAACATGCGTGACCGCCGGGATCGCGCTGCGCGGAATGTTCAGTTTGTCGATGCCGAAGAGTTGTTGCTGTTGCGGCGTCATCGCAATCCGCCGTTCTTCCTTAACATCCGCGACCAGCAGCATGTAAGGACTGTCGGCATCCATTTCGAACCACTCGCTCACGTCGTCGCGCAGCACCGATGGCGCGAACGGGCGGAAAGATTCACGATATTTGACTTTTAAATTTAACAGCGACTGCATGCTTGGCGATCGCGCGTCGCCAAGAATCGAGCGATTGCCCAGCGCGCGCGGACCGAACTCCATGCGGCCCTGGAACCAGCCGACGGCCTTGCCCTCCACCAGGGCATCGACGGATCGCTGGATCAGTTCACACCCGGTACAGGTTTCAAATTCGGCTCCGGCGGCGCGAAGGCGACTCTCGATCTCCGCCTGTTCGAATGACGGTCCGAGATAAGCGCCTTTCATCCCGTCCAGATGCCCAGTAAGTTTGCGCGATCCCGATTTATGGATGTGATAGGCCGCCAGGGCCGCGCCGACCGCGCCGCCGGCATCGCCCGAGGCAGGCTGCGCCCAGAGGCCCTCGAATGTGCCGGTCCGCAGGACCTTGCCGTTCGCCACGCAATTCAGCGCCACACCGCCTGCAAGGCATAGATTGCGCGTTCCGGTCTCCCGCGCGAGCGAGGAGGTCATGCGCAGGATCACTTCTTCAAGGACCGCCTGCACTGAGGCTGCCAGGTCCATATGATGCTGCGTGAGCAGTTGTTCCGGCTTGCGCGGCGGCCCTCCGAAAAGCTGGTCGAACTTCGCGTTGGTCATCGTAAGGCCCGTGCAGTAATCGAAGTACTCGAGACTTAACCGGAAAGATCCGTCCGGCTTTACATCTATCAGCTGATCCAGGATGGTTTGGGCAAACTTAGGCTGGCCGTACGGCGCGAGCCCCATGACCTTGTATTCGCCGGAGTTGACCTTAAATCCGGTGTAGTAGGTAAAAGCGGAATAAAGCAGCCCAAGCGAATGCGGATACCGGATCTCGCGGATGATTTTGAGATCGTTTCCGCTGCCAAGTGCCACGGACGTTGTGGTCCATTCGCCGACTCCGTCCATTGTCAAAACGAGCGCTTCCTCGAATGGAGACGGAAAGAAAGCACTGGCGGCGTGGCTTTGGTGATGTTCGGCAAAGAGCAGCTTCGAGCTCCAATCGCAATCGGGGCTCAGCGCTTTTAATTCCCTGCGTAGTAAATCCTTTTGGAAAAGTTTTTCACGCGTCCATAGCGGGAGCGCCATTTGGAAGGAGCGCAAGCCGCGAGGGGCGAAGGCGAGATAGCTTTCGAGCAGGCGCTCGAATTTCAAAAACGGTTTTTCGTAGAAAACGACATAGTCGAGATCCGATGGTTTGGCGCCGGCGGCCTCAACGCAATAACGGACGGCGTTGGCGGGGAAGCCAGCATCGTGCTTTTTTCGGGTGAAGCGTTCTTCCTGCGCGGCGGCGACGATCTCGCCGTCCTCGATTAGGGCCGCGGCGCTGTCGTGATAAAAGGCAGAGATGCCGAGAATCCGCATGTTTCGTTCATCAGAAAAGGGTGTAGATGAACGGCGCCAGAGCAGTGGATTCGGCCATAATCAACAACACACCGAACAGCACGGTCATGATCAGGAGCGGCAGCAACCAGAATTTTTTCCGGACACTCAGGAATTTCCAAAACTCAGCCAAAAACGTCATTTTTAAAATTGATCTGCCATAGTCGAGACCGGCCCCGATGCGGTGCGATCTATCCAATAAGTTTCAGCGCCGGGGTCGATTTGCAGCGCCAGCAAATCCTTGCGCATCCAGCGAAGGATAATTCCGGCGGGAGTAAAGACCAAGAAAAACAGCAAAGCGGTCACGATTGGATTCAGGGCCTTGCCGAGCAGCAGCCCGATCTTCATCCAAACGCGATTGAGTGCTTTCAGAGTGGCGGGCCGAAGAAGCGCAATTCCGAGCAGCGCGATACTCAATGCCAGACCCCAGAGGCGGACCGGCTTTCCGTGGCGCAACGGAAGGATGCCAATGATGAGGAATGCCGCCGATATAACCAACCCGAAGTTGCGGTCGGAAGGGCCGGACCGGTGAACCTCTCGCCCGAAATCCTCGTGCGTGGCGCTCATTGCGCGCGCCTTTCGGTGAGCCGGGGATGCAATTTGATCCAATCTTCGATCAAGTTGGCGACGTACCGATGACCTTCGGCGCTCAGATGGCCGTCGTGAGGCAGATAGATGCTTTTCGGCGGAACCGGCCGCTGCTGGGTGAGGTCGATGTAATCGGCTCTCACTCGCTCCATGTATGCGCGCAACGCGGGGAACGGCTTGAAGCTGCTGATCGGAATATACACGAACAAAACCGGAACCCCCGCGTTGTTCGCATCCTCGCGCAGAGCGTCAAGCAGCGCTTGATTCAGGGTCCAGTATTCCGTGACTCCATAATGTGTTCCAGCCCAACGCTTGGACAGCTCCCAGGCGGCCCATAGATGCGAGTACTCATCCAAGTAGCGCCACAGAGCGTTCGGAGTTGGCTCAGTGGCCCGCCGGACCAATTGCCCATGCTCGAGTTTGAAGGTGGGCTTATTGAAACCTTCCCGGAAAGGGATTTGGCTGCGCTCGAAGTCCGCGTTCACAATGCCTACAACAAGAAGATCGGGCTTCATCGGCAGAACTTTATGTTTCGCGCTCAGCCAGACCTGATCGATTCCGAATCCGGGCATGGCGAAGTTCCAGGAAACCCAGTCCGGAGAATCTCTTTCAAGGAGGGTTGCGAAGATTTTATCGTAAGCGACGGCTGATCCCCAGGTATAAGAATCGCCGGTAAGAGCGATGCGGTACCGCGAATCCGCGGGATCAAAGTCGTGATCGGAACGGAAGCCGAGTGAATTGGAGCGGTAAACCTGATCCTGGAATTCCCGGTTCCAGACGAAGGCGCCATTGGGGTGCATTTTCCAGCCCGTATCGGTGTCGGCGGCCAGTTCCGGGGGAGGGTGGTCTTGATGTTTGCCCAGCCATCCCATGCGTACTGGCTGCGCGAGGCTGGCGAGCCGTAAGGCCCACTCGCAGGCCACTGCTACGAGGAGCAGAGTACAGCAAGTCAGACCGAGATTGAAAAGAACGCCTCGGACCCGCTTTATTTGGGGTGCAAACCGTCCGAAGCCATTCAAAAACAGCAGGGTGCGTACCCGATTGGGCGCAGACACAATTCTCCTCCGAGTACTGCCTGCACAGACTGCAATGTGAAGGAAATACCAGTTTACAGCGATGCCGGCAAAAATTCAACAATAATTGGAGGTGGATGATGTAAATTTTTTGATTTAGAGAAAGACCGTCCTAGGGCGCGATGGCCAATCCCGTGTTCCCAGCCGTGCGCGGACAAATCGGTGCCACAAACGACCGAACGGGCCCTGCGAATCCTGTTCCGTTCTCAGACTATTTTTTGTGTTGCGGAAATGTTAAATTGCTCGCGAAAAACGGCAGGACATTGCCCTCGAACCGATCCTTCACATGATTGGTGTGATCGCCTTCATAGGTGTCGAAGCTGTGTTTGATGCCGAGCCGCGTAAACGAAGCGTCCAGGTCTTTATTCGACCCGATCAAACCATCCTGCAAGCCGCAATCGCCCGCTATCGCGTGATATTTTTTCAGGTTCGTCACGTACTGGTCCACCATCGCTAATGGCGAGTTGGCGATCCACTTCGCCGCGATGCTCGGCACCACTTCACCGTCGCGCGTAGGGAGGTCGTAGAAATCGGGCGGATTATTGGGATTCGGCGACCATGCCGATGCTTCCGCTGCTTGAACGTTACCAAAACCGCCGCCCTTACCCTTGTTCTTCCCTTCCTTCGCGGCGTCCGGCGCGGGCTGCTTCGGGGCGCCTTGCTTGACCGCGCCCTGACCGCCTCGCCCGGCGCCCGGATTGTTCATCAGGCAGCAGGCGCTCATGATGTACATGCTTGAAAAAACGTCGGGCCGCTTCATGCCGATGCGCACCGTCCCGTATCCGCCCATCGAATGCCCGGCCAAGCCGCGGCTCATACGGTTCGCAACCGTGCGGTAATGCGTGTCCATATAATTCACCAGGTCTTCCGCAATGAACGTCTCCCAATCGCCGGTTGCCGGCGAGCTGGAATACATGCTGCCGTTGTATTTATTGAAGGCGTCAGGGCTCACCAGGATCATTTCTTTCGCCGTGCCTGCAGCCACGGTCTTATCCGCCAACTCCGGAAGGCCGATGAACGAAATCCACCGTTCGCCAGTCAAGCCATAGCCGTGCAGCAGATACACCACCGGATAACGACGGTTCTTTTCCGTTGCATAGCTTGGCGGCAAATAAACAAAGACGGCCCGGTCCGGGGAATCGCCATTCAGGTTTCCTTCGAGCGATTTCCCATGCACCATAATCTGCTCAACGGTTCCCTTTTTCGGCGGCGCAGAGCCGGCCTGTGAGAACGCGAGCGCGGCCAGTGCAGCCAGAAGCACGAATGAGATCAGGAATCTTTTCATTTGGTCACCTTTGAAAACGACAGTTGGTCGGCCACACAACTCGGGGGCTGGGCGTTGCTTCGCGACGCCGTCCGCGATCTTCACCTCTTTGGCCATACCGCCGGTCCAGGCGGGTCGCCGCCGCGGCAGCCGTTCAGAATGTAAACCGGCCGATGACCGCGTACCATTCTACACCCGGCCGATCTCGTTCCGATACATGAAATTACCGCGCCTGTTCCCGAATTTTGATCCCAATGATAATCTAGAAATGTGAGCAGCGAAATGGAGAAAAAAGAGCCGGAATCTGTATTGGACGACTCGCTATCCGGAGATGGCGCTGAAATTGCCAACGCGTCCGAATCGCTGGTAAAAGTCACGGCTGAGCGCGACATTTTGGCGGCGGAGAAGGCTGGATTAGAAGATCGGTATCTGCGTCTTCAAGCCGAGTTTCAAAACCAGCGGCGGCGCGCGGAAAAAGAAAAGGTTGAATGGCACGAATACGCAGCGACCGAGGCGGTACGCGCTTTGTTGCCCATCCTCGACGACTTTGAGCGTGCGCTGAAGGTGGAATGCCCCGACAAGCATTACACGCGCGGCATGGAATTGATTTACCAGCGCCTATCTGATTCCTTAAAGAAGCTGGGCCTGGAGCCGATTCATTCCGTGGGGCAGCCTTTTGACCCGCACGTTCATCATGCGGTGGAGCGGAAAGAATCGCCCGAGGCCGCCGATGACACCGTGATCGAGGAATACCAGCGCGGCTATAACTTCAAAGGGCGGCTGCTGCGGCCGGCGATGGTCGTGGTGGCGGTTACTCCGGTCTCGAAAGCCGACTAAGCCTACAATCGAATGAACGTGACCAGACGCGATTATTATGAGGTCCTTGGAGTATCCAGGGACGCCGACGATCAGGTTATAAAAACCGCTTACAGGAAACTCGCGCTTCAACATCATCCGGACCGCAATCCGGGCAGCAGGGAGGCGGAGGAGAAGTTCAAAGAAGCCGCCGAAGCCTATAGCGTGCTGAGCGATTCGCAGAAGCGCGCGGCGTATGATCGTTACGGACACCAGGGCGTAGCAGGCGCGGCGGGCGGAGGATTCGACGCGACAGGCTTTCCCGACCTGGGCGATATTCTGAGCGACGTTTTCGGTTTCGGGGATGTTTTCGGCGGCTCGCGGCAGCGCCGCAACCGTGCCCAGCGCGGCGACGATCTCCGTTACGATCTGGAAATTTCATTCGAAGACTCGATGCGCGGCATAACGGCCGATATTCAGGCGCCGCGGATGGAAGAGTGCGCGCGCTGCCACGGCAAAGGAGCCGAGCCGGAAGATGGCCTGGTGACCTGCGCCATGTGCCGGGGGCGCGGTGAAGTAATTTACCAGCAGTCGTTCTTATCGGTGCGCCGGACGTGTTCGCAATGCGGCGGCCGCGGCCAGATCGTCCGCAGGCCATGCAAGGAGTGCCACGGCGAGGCGTACATCCGAAAGGAACGCAAGCTCAAGGTGAACATTCCGGCTGGCGTGGACACCGGAACGCAGCTTCGACTTTCTCAGGAAGGGCAGCCGGGAGTGAACGGCGGTCCTTTTGGGGATCTGTATGTCGCGATCAGGGTGAAGGAACACCCGGTATTCGCGCGCAACGAGTTCGACCTGCACTGCCGTGTTCCCATCAACATATCCCAAGCGGCGCTGGGCGATTCAATCGAATTGGAGACAATCGACGGGCCTCAAACGGTAAAGATACCGGAGGGCTCCCAGCCCGGCGCCCGGATTCGCCTGCGCGGCTTAGGCGTGCCGCGCGTGCAAGGCTCCGGCCGCGGCGATCTTTTCGTGCACCTGGATGTGCACATCCCTTCCAAACTCACGCGCGAGCAGCGCCGCCTGTTTGAACAGTTGCGCGATCAGCTCCCAATGGAAAACAAGCCGCACGAAAAGGGAATTTTCGATAAAGTAAAAGACTACTTCCTGTAAGCGACAAGGAGGGTCGAATGAAGAGTCCGAAGCTCGATCCGGCCGCGCGCGCGATCCTGGATATGATGGACGCGCAGGGCCGGCCGCCATTGGAGCAGCTTTCGATCGAGGAGGCGCGCGGAAACCGTGAAGGCATGATAGCCTTGGCCGGGGATCCGGAGCCTGTCGCGCGCGTCGAGGGTCGAGAAATTCCCGGTAAAGCGGGCGCGATTCGAGTGCGCATCTATACGCCGGACGAATCTTCCGGTCTACATCCCGCACTGGTTTATTTTCACGGCGGCGGGTGGGTGATCTGTGACCTGGACACACATGATGGCGCTTGCCGCGCGATCGCACGGCGTTCCGGAGCAGTAGTTGTTTCGGTGGATTACCGGCTCGCTCCCGAAAACAAATTTCCCGCCGCTGTGGACGATTGCGAATCCGCAACGCGCTGGGTCGCCGCGAACGCAAGCGCGCTCAAGATCGATCCGTCGCGGATCGCGGTGGGAGGCGATAGCGCAGGCGGCAATCTCGCAACGGTCATCGCGCGCAGGCTGCGGGATGGCGGTGGACCCGCGCTCGCTCTACAGATTCTGATCTATCCTGTTACGGACCTGCGCGTCACGGATACGGCGTCTATGCGTGAATTCAAAGTGGGCCATTTCCTTGAGCGCTCCGCGATGAAATGGATCCAGGAGCAATATTTGAGTGCTCCTTCGGAAGCTATGAATCCGGATGCCTCGCCGCTGCTGGCGCAAGATCTGAACGGGCTGCCGCCGGCGCTGATCCAAACCGCCGAATGCGATCCGCTGTGCAGTGAAGGCGAGGATTACGCGAACCGGCTGAAACAAGCAGGAGTTCCCGTTACATACACCTGCTATCCGGGAATGATCCACGCCTTTGTGGCGATGCGCGGGGTACTGCCGGCAGCGAGCACGGCCCTGGATGAGATTGCGGCGGCATTGCGCCGGATGAGGCCTGCTGTTGCCGCATCGCACGCGTGATGGCAGAACTTCACTTAACAGTTCAGGCGGGCTGAAGCCCGCCGCAGGCTGAAGCCTGCCCCACGGGCGAAATACGATATCAGGGCTATCATTTAGGCGTGGCAAGCATTGTCATTCGCCAGCTCGAAAATTCCGTTAAAGCACGCCTCCGAGTGCGCGCGGCACAGCATGGGTGCTCGACGAGGAGGTCCGGCGGATTTTGAAGTCCGCCCTTGCACCCCCGCCGAAAAAACGCCGCGGCTTGGGCGAGGAGATTCACTCGCGGTTTGCCGCTGTGGGTGGTTTCAACAAGCCCAAAATCGTCCGGGAGCCTATGCGCGAGCCTCCCGATTTCGAATGACTGTCCCCGACACGAACCTATTATCGGAGCTAGCCAAACCTTCGCCGGCGAGGATCATAGTGGACTGGTGGGATCGTCAAGCTCCGGAAGAGAGCTCTATATAACCGCAATAACCCAAGCCGAGATTCTCTGGGGATTCGAGCGGCTCCCTTCGGGGAAACGGCGCAAGGATCTGGAACGAATAGCGCAGGAAACATTCGAAATCACTTTCGACGGACAGATTTTGCCATTTGATAGCGCCGCCGCGTCTGAATTCGCCAAAATTGCTGCCGCGCGCCGGAAGCTTGGACGCCCAATCAGCCAAGCAGACTGTCAAATCGCCGCCATCGCCCGGTCCCGAGGCGCCGTGTTGGCCACGCGTAACACCGCCGATTTCGAACACTGCGGTATTCGGCTCGTGAAACCCTGGTGCTGATCTATTCTGGATTCAGTACTCTTTCAGGGCGTCGCGGCCCCCACTGCGCCGGCAGCCCCGAACACTTCCGCGGCAATCAAAAACGTATTTGCATGAGCCCGCACGGTGAGTTCGACCGGTTCCGCGTAGCCCCCACCCAGCGTGATCGCAAGCGGAATATGCTGTGCGTTCGCGCCGCCGACAACTTTCCGGTCCCGCGCCTCCACTCCTTCGAGCGATAGAGA
The DNA here is from genome assembly GCA_019261985.1 of Bryobacterales bacterium. Taxonomy (GTDB): domain Bacteria; phylum Acidobacteriota; class Terriglobia; order Bryobacterales; family Bryobacteraceae; genus Palsa-187. Next base: position 22,679 of record JAFAQY010000071.1, read on the forward strand.
TAGCCGTCCGAGCCGGTCACCCGCCAAAGCGTCGACGCCCGAAAGATAAAAAATCAATTCCGGCGCGAAATCCCACACTTGCGGCAACACTGTATCGAGCGTGCCCAGATACTCCTCATCTCCGGTCCCGTCCTCGAGTTCGATATCGATTTTGCTCCGCTGTTTGCGCAATGGAAAGTTGTTCTTACCGTGCAGCGAGACGGTAAAGACGTCCCCATCGTGCTCGAAAAATTGCGCTGTGCCGTCCCCCTGATGAACGTCTAAATCCACCACTGCGAAACGGCGGGCGCGGCCAACAGAGCGCAGCCAGTGGATGGCGACAGCGACATCGTTAAAAACACAAAATCCCGCCCCCTCGCTCCGAAAAGCATGATGCGTTCCTCCGGCGAGCGTGCCGCCGATTCCTTGCGTTAATGCATCTTCAGCCGCGGCAATGGTCCCGCCGGCGGAAGCCATGGTTCGCCGCACCAGCCCTTCGGACCATGGAAAGCCGATTCTACGCATGGCGGCGTGTGGCAACGTCCCGGCGATAAATCGGTTCACGTATTCAGCGTCGTGAGCTAGCGAGATGGTATTCGCGTCCGCTGGAGGCGACGGCGACAGGCAGAACCGGCTGTCCGGCTCCAACCGCTCCCGGAGCATGCGATATTTCCGTACCGGGAATTTGTGACCGGGCGGGAGCGGGATTTCGTGATAGTCGCAGTAGAACAAGGGCAAGCTCTCCATTAACCCAGCGCAAAACGCGCCCGGCGTGGCGGGATTATTGCAGATGGTCGCGTCCGCCACGCCGGACGCTTTGCGCTGAAGCTCGCCCTACTCGCCGATTTCTCCGCGAATCGCGTCGGCGATGGCATTGGCATTGAACTTCACGCGCTCCAACTGCGGACCTTCTACCATTACACGCGCCAGCGGCTCCGTGCCTGAAAAGCGCACCAGCACACGTCCCGCCTCGCCGAACTCGCGCTCCGTGCGGTGCACCTCCGCTTTTACGGTTTGCAATTCATCCAGCGGTTTCCGTTCGCGAACGCGGACATTCACCAGTAACTGAGGATAGATTTCCAGCTCCGCCGTGAGGGTATCTAAATCCTTGCCCGATTCGCGCATCACCTCCAGCACTCGTAGGGCGGTCAGCATGCCATCGCCGGTTGTGGCGAAGTCTCTGAAAATGATATGGCCGCTTTGCTCGCCGCCGATCGGAGCGTTGCGTCGCAGCATCTCCTCGAGCACGTACTTGTCCCCGACGGAAGTCCGCACCAACCCAATCCCATGCCGCTTCAGAGCCCGCTCCAGCCCGAGATTCGACATCACTGTCGCGACCACTTCCTTCAGCTCGCCGCGGGCGTGCAGCGGCAAGGCGGTGAGTAACAGCACCGCATCTCCATCCACGAGCTTTCCCGAGTGGGATACGAATAACGCTCGATCCGCATCGCCGTCGAAGGCAACACCCAAATCGGCGCCGCTGGCCAGCACACGGGCTCGCAGGCTCTCCAGATGCTGCGAGCCGCAATTCAAATTAATGTTCTTGCCGTCGGGTGAGCAATGAATGCACTCCACCTCGGCGCCCAACTGCTCGAGCAAAGCCGGCGCAAGATAGCTGGCCGCGCCGTTGGCGGTGTCCACCACGATGCGCGCGCCTTGCAATCCCGCCGGCAGAGTCGCCGCGAGATGATCGATGTACGCGCGATCCAGTCCTTCATCCACGGCAAGCGGCTGAGACTCCGGTTCTTCACCGGACTTCAGCCAGGCAAAGATCTCTTTTTCAAGGCTCTGCTCAGTCTCGTCGGGCAGCTTAAAACCCGAATGATTGAAGATCTTCAGTCCGTTATCGCGGTAAGGATTGTGAGAGGCGGAGACCATTACGCCGGCCGCAAACGTCTCCATTCCCGCTGTAAATGCGAGTCCTGGTGTGGTGATGAGTCCGGCAAAACGCGCGTGAACTCCCACGCGATGTAAGCCGCCGGCCACATGCCGGGCGAGCCAAGGTCCGCTTTCGCGCGTGTCCATTCCCAATACCACTTCGGCGTGCGAATGCGTTTCGTTCACCCATTGTCCTAGGGCCACGCCGACGGCGAATGCCGTTCTTTTGTCCAGGGGGAACTCTCCGGCCACGCCGCGGATTCCGTCCGTTCCGAATAACTGTCGCATGCTAGCGGGTTGGTATCCTCTCGAATGTCAGTTTTATGATCACAGCCGACTGCGAATCGAACTGCACTCGCTGGTCGGGGATGAATGCGTTCACTCTTACTTCGCTGGTTTCGGTCATTGAGCTTACATCGATCGGATCCGTTTCGGCGAATTCGACGCGGGTAACTCGCCGCTCGGGACCGGAGATGCGCAGTTTGTCGGGAGTAATTTCCCGGCGCACCAAGGTGTATCCCGCGGGCGGTGTGCCTTCTATTCGGACGTTGACCGGCACGTCCCTGTACGCGATGCGGTCCACAACCAGCCGGACCTGGGAAGGAATAACGTGGAGGAAAGAAATGCCCCCGGGAAGGCTAAAGTTTTCGCGCGACAGATTGAAAGTGCGCTCGCCCGGGCCTCGCACATCCGAAAGATCCAGCGCCGCCGATACCTGCGCTAGCGAGGCAAGCGTGAGCTTAACCGAAGTTCCGCGCAGCTCCGCGCGGACGGTTTCCGGCGTATCAGAGGAAAGGATCAGGCCGCTGGCAAGATTGCGGTACAAAACTGGCACAGTGTGGATAGTGACCGACTCGGGCGCGCCTTCCACTGCGTACCAGAGCAACATGGCAATCAGCAGCGAGGCCACTTTCCAACCTAAATTGGGGGTGAGTTTGCGAACCAGGCCGCCGGTCCTGCTCATAGCTCAACGCGTTCCGGTTCAGGCACGTGTTCGCGCCTCCGGACGGGCCGCCCCGACGTATAGAGGGTGAGCCATTCGTGTAGACGCTCGGGGCTGACATTGGCCTCCAGTTCTCCGGCCGCTGCTACCGAAATCTGTCCCGTATCTTCCGAAACCACGACCGCGAGCGCATCGGAGTCTTCCGTGATGCCGATCGCAGCCCGGTGGCGCGTGCCGAGATTGCTGAGCACCACAGGATTTGTGGTCAGCGGCAGAAAGCACGCGGCTGCCGCGATGCGATCTCCCTGAATTATTACCGCGCCATCGTGTAACGCGCCCCGGCGCTGGAAAATAGCGCAAAGCAGGTCGCGGGAGACCTTCGCGTCCAGCGGAACGCCGCTTTCGATAAACGTTCGCAAACCGATATCGCGCTCAATAATGATCAGCGCACCGCAACGGTCTTCCACCAGCTGCCGTACCGCCAGGCGGATTTCATCCATTACCTCGCGCCGCTCGAGTTGCCCGCCCAAGCCGAGCCAGCGTATGCGCCCGATACGCGCCAGGAGCCGGCGGATCTCCGCCTGGAACATTACGATCAACGCAATTGCGGTGTACGGCGCCAGAACCGCAAGCACCGAGCGCAATAGATCGAGGTTTAAAGCGACTGCAACCGCGTACGCGAGCGCGAGTACGCCGAGACCGGTCAACACGTGCGCGGCCCGCCGTCCGCGCACCATCGACAAGAAGTTGTAGATCAGAAATGCGACCGCAATAATGTCCACAACGGCCCACACGGTGAGCTTCGGGATGACCGGAAGTAGAAACTGCGGCATGACGCGCTACTATACATTAGTTTAATCGGCGGCTTGGTAGGAACGTGGTCCCGGCAGCGCCAGTTTAGAAGCTTGCGCCCTCCCACAAGGGCCGGCTACGGTTGTGTTCAGGCCGTCTGGCTCGATATACTGCATGCAGTTACCGTTGTCGAGGAGGATTGCGATGTATCGAGTATCAGCCGCGTTGCTTTTGACTGGGGTTGGCGTCTTCGCCGCTCCGACATTCAATAAGGACGTCCTTCCGATCGTTCAAAAGCATTGCCAGGAGTGCCATCGTCCGGGTGAGATCGCCCCGTTTTCGCTGCTCACGTACACGGATGCCCGGCCCTGGGCCAGGGCAATCAAAAGCGCGATCGTTACCGAGAAAATGCCTCCTTGGTTCGCGGACGCCCGTGTCGGCCATTTCGCGAATGACCGACGGCTTAGCGCAGCGGAAATCGCGACGTTGACGGCTTGGGTTGACGCCGGCGCGCCGGAAGGCGACAAGAAAGACGCTCCGCCGCCGCGCACGTTCCAGGACGGATGGAACATCAAGCCGGACATGATTATCGAAATGCCGAAAGATTTCCATGTTGCGGCGACCGGCACAATCAATTACCAGAACATCTTGGTCAATGCGCATTTCGACGAGGACAAGTGGGTGGTGGCGGCGGAGATGCGGCCCGGGAATGCGAAGGTGGTGCATCATATGCGAGCCATCGTGCGGCCCCCCGACTCCGCCTGGATGCGCTCGGCCGTGCCGGGAGAGGCTTACGAAGAAGGTTCCGAAGCCATGGCGGGCGCCAAAGAGGGCACCGATCTCCTGGGCAAATACAATCCAGGCTTGGGCGCCCAGACGTTCGATATCGACGGCTCGGCGAAATTCGTGCCGAAGGGATCGGACATCGTTTTCAATATTCACTACACTTCGGTGGGCACGCCGGAGACGGACAGGTCCAAAGTCGGGCTGGTCTTTGCGAAGAATCCTCCGAAACAACGCTATTGGATGTCACCCGGCACTCCGGCCGCGTTTAACCTGGCGATTCCAGCGGGCGACAGCAACGCCGAGGTCGTGAGCGAAGTAACGGTAGGAGTGGACACGGTGAAACTCGTCTACATCCAGCCGCATCTTCACCTGCGCGGGAAAGATTACGAGGTCCGCCTGCTTTACCCCACTGGCGAATCGGAGACAGTCTTCAAAGGTAAGTGGAATTTCGACTGGCAAATCGGTTATCAGCTCGCCAAGCCGATTCCGCTGCCGAAGGGCACGCGCATTCGCACCATCGCCCATTACGACAACTCGGCAAATAATAAATACAATCCCGATCCCACGAAGACCATCCTTTGGGGCGATCAGAACTGGGATGAGATGCAGTCCGGCTTCATCGGGCTGGTGATCGATATGAAGACCGACGTTACCCAAGTATTCAAGGCATCCGGCCCGAGCCTGCTTCCGCGTGGCAAATTCGGCCCGACGCTGGCCGCGGTGGAATCGAAGTAAGCTATTCGACGCCTTTTAAAAACGCCCGGAGTTCCTGCTCCAACCCGGGCGCACACGCGGCGGCGTGGCCGCTGTAAATAGTGCGGTCGCCCCGGAGATCGCAATAAACTGCGCCCGCTTCCTCCAGGATGACCTGCGGGGCAGCAAGATCCCACGGCGAAACATTGCTGGCTTCTATCCAAAGGTCGGCTTCACCCGCCGCGACCAGCATGGCATCCAGCGTTCCGCCCAGGCTGCGGATGGACCAAAACTTCGCCGCCCATTCGAGGACTTTCGCCGCCATCCCACGGCTGGACATTCTATTCAGCCCATTTAAGGAAAGGACAGCTTGATCTGGTTTCGCTATCGACGACGCCCGGAGCCGCGTGTGGTCCCGGAAAGCGCCGGAGCCGCGTGAGGCCCAATAGGTCCGATTAAGCGGGGGAAAATGCACTACGCCAACTGTTACCTCGCCATGCTCCTCCAGCGCGATCATGTCGCACCACAACGGCAATCCACGAATAAAGTCGCGCGTGCCGTCGATGGGATCGACGATCCAGCGGCGCCCGTTGCGCGAATCCTTGTGCGCGCCCTCTTCGCCGAAAAGCCCGTCGTCCGGAAACGCTTCTTCAAGAGCGCGGCAGATAGACTGCTCACATTCCTTGTCTGCCGCAGTCACTGGCGAGTCGTCGGGCTTCATCACCGGACGCAGCCCTTTTCCTTGATGTAATAACGCCAGCTCGCCGGCCCTCTTCGCAGCGCCGAGCGCAATGTCGATCTCCCCGTTTATGGGCATTACGGGGATCTTAGCACCGGTCTCGAAGAGCTTGATCCTCTAAGGCGCGTAATCACGGAAAACGCGCTGCCAACGACACAGATGGCGAACAGGGCAAATACCGACCAGACGAATGCATCCGAGTGCATGATCCGGAGCACTCGCTCGCCGATCCAGAGAGCGGCCGACGCCAGGGCGAAGAACCGTATTGTTCTGCCGGCTGCCACGATCCAGAGTAGCCGCGGCCGCGGATATTGAAAGGCGCTTGCGGCCGCGACGACTGGAGTAAATGGAAAGGGCGGCGGCGCTATGCAAGCGACAAATAACGCTGTTCCGGCGCGCTGGCCCAATTTGCTCTTGAGCTTGTCAAAACGCTTCGGCTTTACAAGCTTTCGCAGACCTTCTTCCCCGCCCTTGCGGCTGACCATGTCAAGAATGAACGTTCCCCCAAGCGATCCGACCGCGGCGGCCGCCGCATAAATGAAGAACCACGCGCGATGTTGTGCAACCAGTAAAACAACCAGCAAATCGTTTCCGAAGGGCAGGATCAGAAACGAGGAATCCAGTACGCCGAAAATAACCGGACCGAACGGACCCATCCCCATAAAAACGCCCAACAGTTGTTGAACGAAGCTATTCACGGGTGGAACTTATCACAAGCGGAAATCGGGCGGGAGCCCCATTTTGGGAGTTCCCGTCCGGGGGGGATTTATGCTCGAAGCGGCGGCGGGCCGGTGTGAGTTGTTCTGGTGTGGCCCATGGACGATGCCACGAAGCCACAGATGAACACGATCACGCCCACGCACAGGCTATTAATGAACCTGCCATGGTTCCCTGTGTAGCCATAAATCCAGGGCGATGCAAAGGTCCAGGCGCCGAGCAACATGTTAACAATGCTCGCGCCTCGTGCTCGCTCCGGATTCGACATACGTATTGCCGCGAATATTATGATCAACGCGCCGACAATCAAGCTGTTCCAGGCAGTCGGGTCTGAGTAAGCTCTATACACCCAAGGCGATATGAATAGCCAGATACCGGCGAGGAGGTTAATAATACTAGCCGTCCGAACTGTGTTTACATTCCCACTTGTGTTTACATTCCCATTCATAATTCACCTCCAATTGCAGGCTTTACGGGAATTGGAGCATTTCATTCATGCTCACTTTTTAGATGCGATGCAGCCGCGTTAGTTACTCATGTGCAAGAGGTATGGGGCGTAACGGGCCCTCTGGTGAAGCATCACCTATGTAGGCGAGGTATTTTCGAGCATTGCCCGGGCAAATCAGTAAAAGCAGAGTTGCGTTGCCGGTTTCACTTGTGTTCGCGGCGTTGATGCTCAGAGCAGCGAAAGCGCCCTCCAGCCAAAATGTCGACGTCAGTCAGATCGTCCGGCAGTCCGCTCAGGTGACCTTGGCGGACCGGAAGGCATCTTCCAACTACGACTATTACGAAACCGATCGCGAACCCGGGGGTTCCAAAACCTACTCTGTTCTGATGCTGGATGGGTCGCCGTACCGGCGGTTGGTGGCAGTGAATGGCGCGCCCCTATCGCAGTCCAAACAGGAAGAGGAAAAGAAGAAATTACAGGATGAAATCGCGCGCCGGAAGCAGGAGTCTGCCGAGGACCGCGCGCGGCGCCTCGCCGATTTTCAGAAAGACGAAGATCGCGATCTGCGCTTCATTCGCGAGTTTTCAGAAGCCTTTCAGTTCCGGCTGCTGGCAGTCAGACAATTGGGGACCCATCACGTCTATGTGATACAGGCAACGCCGTTGCCCGGATACAAGGCGACCGACCGCGAATCCGAAGTATTGACGGGCATGCAGGGACGCCTGTTCGTCGATAAAGACACATATCATTGGGTCCAGGCGGAAGCCGAGGTGATTCATCCGGTATCGATTGAAGGCTTCCTGGCTACGGTAGAGCCAGGCACTCGTTTTGAGCTCGACAAAGCGCCCGTGGATGCTGGCGTTTGGCTGCCTACGCATTTCCTGATGACCTCAAACGCAAAAGTCCTCGGGTTATTCCGCCACCGCGATCATCAGAACGAAACTTATTCCAAATACCGCAAAGTGAACGCCAGCGGCCTGCAACCCGAATAGGCCCGCATGGATTCCGCTTCTGACGGAAAGCTCGTTTCCACTCGAGAAGCTAGTTTGGCGGCCGCGCTCACGTGCGTTGGCGGTTACGTAGACGCGATCGGATATTTGTCGCTGGGGCAAGTGTACGTCGCGAATATGAGCGGCAACAGTGTTTCCCTCGGTATCAACAGCGCGCGATTGGATTGGCCGCAAATATGGAAGCATGGCTGGCCGATCTTGAGTTACGTCGTCGGTCTTGTGATGTCACGGTTCATCGTGACATGGACGAAGCGAAATGAAGCCGAGTTTGGAGCATCTCTCGCCTTTGGCTTACAGGCCGTTCTATTAATGTGTTTCATCGCACTGCACAGCGGCGCGGGCGGCGTTTTTCTGTGCGCCTGCGCGATGGGAATTCAGGCGGCGACTCTTTCGCGATTCGGCGGCTTCAACGTGTACACGGCTTTTGTTACCGGCACGCTGGTAAAGATGGGAGATGCCCTGGTTGATGCATTCTGGGCATTCTGGGACGCCTTATGGCGCGTGGAAACGGCTTCGGACACCGCGGAGAGCCGTCGTAAAAACCGCCGAGCCGCTTGGTTCGCCGCAAATTGGGGCTCATACCTCATGGGCGCGATCGCCGGCGCGCTGTTTCTGCAGCAATTCGGTATTCCAGCGATGACGGGAGCGATTGTGGTGCTATTCGTGGTTATTGGGATCAGTTTCCGCCGGCCGGATGTGGTGAAGCCTCCGATCAGGCGTGAATTTTCGACGTCCAGCGCGATTTTTCGTTCTGTCCGCGCACTATTTATCCGTGAGGTTTCCAAACGGAGTGGAGTCGGCAGTTGGGACCGCTTGGCGTCCCGGACCCGATCCCCGGCCTGTTTGCTTGCAGGCCGGGGAAATTCCTTCCGGGCGGAACGGAGAGATCGATGATTAAATTCTTAATCACCGTCTCGATCGTGATAGCAGTCACGATCACGGTTACGATCCGTATTAAACGGAAGTAGCCACCGCAGGGCCGGAAAACCAGCCCTGAACCGCACTTGCAGTATACATTAGGGCTCGGCTGGGGGGGAATAGCCCGGCGGTTTTGAGAGTTATAGTACTACCGCCGATCCTTCGCGGTCATCATCTCTTCGATATTGATTAGCTCGGTCGGATAGTCGCCTGTATAGCAAGCGTAGCAGTAGTCGTGCCGATCGTCGGCAACGGCTTTCCGAAGGCCGCTTAGCGAAAGATAGCCGAGTGAATCCGCTTCAACGAAGCGCCGGATTTCTTCAATCGAATGGTTGGCGGCGATAAGCTCGGCCTTCATCGGCGTGTCGACGCCGTAGAAGCAGGGCGAAACCGTGGGCGGGCAGGAGATCCGGAGATGTACCTCGCGCGCGCCCGCTCCGCGCACCATGCGAACAATTTTCCGCGACACGGTCCCGCGGACGATGGAATCGTCCACCAGCACCACGCGCTTTCCTTCAAGCAGATGGCGCACAGGGTTGAATTTCAGCTTGACGCCGAAGTCGCGGATGGCTTGCGAGGGCTCGATGAACGTGCGTCCCACGTAGTGATTACGAATCAGAGCCTGACGGAATGGAATTCCCGCTTCGGAAGAAAAGCCGATCGCCGAGGCGACGCCCGAATCGGGAACCGGCACGACCACGTCGGCCTCCACCGGATGCTCGCGGGCCAGCAGGCGGCCGAGCATCTCGCGCGATTGCGCCACATGGCGGCCGAAGACGATCGAGTCAGGCCGCGAAAAATAGACGTGCTCGAAAACGCAATGGGCTCGATCGCGCACCGGAGCATAGCGCTCGCGCGTCATCCCCTCCGGGCCAATGATTACCATTTCCCCGGGCGCGACATCATCCAGGTACACCGCGCCGATCAGATCGAACGCACAAGTCTCCGAACCGAAGACGTAGCACGTTTTGCCGCCCGAAGGCTCCATTTGACCGAACGCCAGCGGACGGAATCCGTGCGGATCGCGAGCGACGATCATGCGATCTTCCGCGAGAAACACCAGCGAGAACGCGCCTTCCAGTTGCAGCAGCGCTTCGCGAAGCGCGGCCGCCAGCGTGCGCTCCCGGGAACGCGCCACCAGGTGCAGAATTACTTCGGTGTCGCTCGACGCCTGGAAGATGGAGCCCTCGTGTTCCAGTTCGCGCCGAAGCTCCGAAGCGTTGGTGATATTGCCGTTATGCGCGACTGCCAGGCGGCCCTTGTTGCATGCGACCGAAAAGGGCTGCGCGTTTAAAAGCGCGGTGTCGCCGGCAGTTGAGTACCGCGTATGACCGATCGCCATTTCGCCGGGAAGACTGCCCAGCACTTCGGGCGTAAAAATCTCAGCAACGCGACCCATGCCGCGGTAGTTATGAATTTCCCGGCCATCGCTGGATGCAATACCGGCGCTCTCCTGACCCCGGTGCTGCAACGCATATAAGCCCAAATAAGCGATATTTGCGGCTTCCGCATGGCCGTACACCGCAATAACCCCGCATTCTTCATGCAGCTTATCGAAAGGGGTTTCTTCGAATCGAAATTCGTCAGACATGGGCCGGCGCGAGTAATCCTTCGAGAGCGTTTTCCCAGACCTCGCGGAGCCGGACGACGGGGGAATCCACCCATGTCGCCGAGTGGTTATCGATCCGTAACCGCTCCTTCATTGTAACGCCGATCCGCTCACAAACTACGCCGTGTTCTCGCGCGATTTTTTCCACAGCTTCGGGCTGTATGGTCGAAATCAACACACGGGAAGGGCCTTCGTGAAAAAGCGCGAGCTCCGGGCGCAGATCGGTTTTGATTTCGATCGCCGCGCCGATCCCGCCGCTCGCGCATTCCGCCAAAGCCACCGCCAGGCCGCCATCGCCCACATCGTGCGACGATTCCGCAAGATCGGAATTGACGACGTCGCGTATCGCCGCTTGCACCCGCTTCTCATAATCCATATCGAGCGCCGGCGGCAGGCCCCATATTTTGCTCAAAACAACTTTGGCATATTGTGTACCGCCGAAGCGCGCCTCGTCCGTGGAACCGAGCCCGCCCAACAGCATCACGGTACGGGCTTCGCCCTTAAACGGAATCGTGACCGGCGCGGCAGTTTTCATCAGCCCGACAATCCCGAGCACTGGCGTCGGCCAGATAGCTTCGCCCAATGTTTCGTTATAAAGGCTCACGTTCCCGCCCGTAATCGGCGTTTCGAAGAACCGGCATGCCTCGCCGAGTCCCTCGATGCTCTCCACCAGCTGCGCCATAATCTCAGGCCGTTCAGGATTGCCGAAATTCAGATTGTTCGTCGCGGCCACCGGACGCGCGCCTACCGTCGATAAGTTTCGGCAGCATTCGGCGACCAACAGCTTCGCGCCCTCGCGCGGGCTGAGCACGCTGTAGCGGCTGTTGCCGTCAAGCGACATGGCAATGCTCGTACCGGTCTCTTTGATGCGAACGATGGCCGCATCGCCGCCCGGACCGACAAGCGTATTCGTGCGCACTGTGTAGTCGTACTGCTGCCAGATCCACCGCTTCGAGCACAGATCACCCGAGCCGAGCAGCGCGATCAAGTCGCCGGTGAGGTCGCGCGACGGCGGAATCTCCGGCGCTTCGACCGGAGCAGGTCTGTACGGAGCCGCGTTGTGCGGACGGTCGTAAACAGGGGCTTCGTCCGCCAGTTCCCGATTCGGAATCTCCGCGACGACCGCACCGTGATTTTTTACGCGCAGCTTGCCGTCGCCGGTGACACGGCCGATCGTTACGGCATCCAGTCCCCATTTGCGGAAAACCGCGAAAACTTCTTCCTCGCGCCCCGCTTCCGCCACCAGCAGCATGCGCTCCTGCGACTCCGAAAGCATGATCTCGTAGGGAGTCATGCCAGTCTCGCGTTGCGGAACAAGGCTCAGATCGATCTCGACGCCAGTGCCTGCGCGGCTTCCCATTTCGCAGGTGGAACAGGTTAGGCCGGCCGCGCCCATATCCTGAATGCCGACGATCGCGCCCGTGCGCATCGCCTCCAGGCACGCTTCTAGTAGCAACTTCTCCAGAAATGGATCGCCGACTTGCACATTCGGTCGCTTTTGTTTGGATTCCTCGGTGAACTCGGCTGATGCCATGGACGCGCCGTGAATCCCGTCCCGGCCCGTTTTTGCGCCGACGTAGATCACGGGATTTCCGACACCGCTCGCCTTGCCGTAGAAGATTTCGTCCTTGCGAAACACGCCCAGCGCGAACACGTTGACAAGCGGATTTCCGTTGTAGCAAGGCTCAAAAACGCACTCGCCGCCAACGGTCGGAACCCCGAAGCAATTCCCGTAATGCGAAATTCCGCCCACTACGCCCTCAAGAATGCGGCGGTTTCGGTCGCCGCATGCGGGATCGTCGAGCGGACCAAAACGCAACGCGTCCAACACGGCGATCGGCCGCGCGCCCATTGTGAAAATATCGCGCAAGATGCCGCCGACGCCCGTAGCCGCCCCCTGAAAAGGCTCGATAAAGCTGGGGTGGTTATGGGATTCGATCTTGAAGGCAATGGCGTAATCGCCGCCGATATCGATGATGCCGGCGTTCTCGCCCGGGCCGACGAGCACGCGGGTCCCTTTCGTCGGCAGCTTCCGCAGATGCAGGCGCGAGCTTTTGTAGGAGCAGTGCTCGCTCCACATCACGGTGAAAATGCCGTCTTCGGCTTCGGTCGGCTCGCGGCCGAGTATGGAACGGACTTTGTCGAGTTCGCTGGGTGTAAGCGCGCTCATGCAGCGTTCGATTGCATTGAGCCGACGAACGATTGCACCAGCGATTCCAAAATCAGCCGGCCGTCGCAGGAGCCGAGCAGCGCATCCGCGGCGCGCTCCGGGTGCGGCATCATCCCCATCACGTTCCGCCTTTCGCTCAGAATCCCGGCGATATCGCGAAGCGAGCCATTGGGATTATCGAGATAGCGCAGCGCGACGCGATCTTCTGCTTCGAGCATGTCGAGCGTGCGGTCATCGGCAAAATAGCAGCCTTCGCCGTGAGCCACAGGCATGCGTAGGAGCTGCCGCTGAGAAGCCGCCGCAGTGAAGGGCGAGTCCGCGGTTTCAACGCGCAATGTCACGTCGCTGCAGACGAACTTAAGGCCGCGGTTGCGGATCAGAGCCCCCGGCAACAGCCCGCTCTCAACCAGAATCTGGAACCCGTTGCAGATGCCGAGCACGAGGCCGCCATCCTCCGCGAACTTCCGAACCGCCTTCATCACAGGTGAGAATTTCGCGATTGCGCCGCAACGCAGATAGTCGCCATACGCGAAGCCGCCGGGCAGTACGACCGCGTCGACATTGCCGAGCGAAGCCGAATCGTGCCAGATGAATTCCGCGTGCCGCCCAAGGTTGTGCGAGAGCGCGTACCAAGCATCGTGGTCGCAATTGCTGCCGGGGAAAACGACGACGCCGATTCGCATTGGAAATTCTATTTTAGCAGGGCGAACTCAACCCATCGCGCTCTCAATATCCGTGCGCGCGAAGTCACGCCCACGCCCAAAATGCCTGACGCGCGGTTTTCACCTGTTCGAGCGTTACAGGATCCAAAACGATATAACTCACATCTAAACTCATACGAGAAAGTGCTTGACGGCGCCCTCATCGCATGCACTCGTTGAGCGAAAATGAAAGTGTGTCGCGCTACGATGCCCTCCTGGTAGTCTCCTTCGGCGGCCCCGAAAAACACGCAGACGTGATTCCGTTTCTCGAAAATGTGCTGCGCGGGCGCAATGTGCCACGGGAACGGCTGCTCGAAGTGGCCGAACACTACTATCATTTCGAGGGGCGCAGTCCGATAAACGATCAAAACCGCGCCCTGATTCAAGAATTGAAGCAGCGCATCACGCTTCCGATTTACTGGGGCAATCGCAACTGGCATCCGCTTTTGACCGAGACGGTTCGGCAAATGTGGGAGGACGGTGTTCAGCGCGCGTTTGCGTTTGTCACATCTGCCTTCGGCTCCTACTCCGGGTGCCGGCAGTACGCGGAAAATATCGCCGCCGCTTGCCGGGAAATCGGCCAGGACGCGCCTATTATCGACAAAATCCGTCCGTTTTCCGCGAACGGCCGCTTCATCGAAGCCATGGCGGACCGCGTTCGCGATGCCTACGCGGAAGTACCCCATGGACACCTGGTCTTCACCGCGCATAGCATCCCTGTATCGATGGCGCAAACCAGCCCGTACGTGGCGGAGCTCGAGCAAGCCTGCGCCGCTGTCGCGACCGCGGTTGGGCGCATCGGATGGAAGCTGGCATGGCAAAGCCGCAGCGGGCCGCCATCGCAACCTTGGCTCGGGCCCGATATAGCCGATTTCCTGCGTGAAGACCGCCGCGACGTAGTCATCGCCCCGATCGGCTTTCTCTCCGACCACATGGAAGTGATCTACGATCTCGATGTCGTCGCGCGGCAGGTTGCGAATGAGCTGGGAATCCGCATGGCCCGTGCGCGAACGGTTGAAAACCACCCTGCCATTATCGAGATGATCGCGGAGATGCTGGAGGAGGAGCATCCGGCATGCGAGGCGAGTTGTTGCGCGTCATCTTTGGGAATCCAGCGCAACACGCAAACCGGCGCGGTCGGCCATGTTTAACAGGACCAACCAGCGCGTTGCGCCGTCTGCTGTGCGCTACTCGATTACACGCCGGTAGAGCTCGCGCTTGGGAATTCCGCGCGCCTTTGCAACCTGCTTCACGGCGTCCATGCGGGGCAAACCATTCGCTTCCAAGGCTCGCACCTCATCTGCGGGGTCCAGGCCGGAAGCCACGGCGGGATTTTCCGCCTTACCGATCAGAATCGTAATCTCGCCCTTTACCGATGGCCGCGCTTCCAGCCGCTCGCGGATCGAACGCGTTGTTCCTCGAAGGAATTCTTCGTGCATTTTGGTTAGCTCTCGCGCGACGACCACCGGACGATCGCCAAATAAGGCTTCTATGTCGCGAAGGCTTTCCACGATACGGTGCGGAGCTTCATAGAAAATCAGCGTGCACGATTCGCCGCGCACCTCCGCTAAAAGCTTTTGCCGCTGACTATTGCGCGGGGGCAGGAATCCACAAAAACGGAAGGAATCGGTCGGCAGCCCGGAAGCGGCCAGCGCGGTGAGAAGGGCGGACGCCCCGGGGATAGATACGACGGAAAGGCCGGCGTCAATCGCCGCCCTCACCACACGGTATCCGGGGTCGGAAACCAGAGGCGTGCCCGCGTCGGATACTAGAGCGACATTGGCTCCCGCTTGCATTTGTTGCACTAGCTCGGCGGCGCGGGTGAGCTCGTTATGTTCGTGATAACTTATGGCGCGCTTGCTAATCCCGAAATGATCGAGCAGCTTGCGGGTTTGGCGCGTATCTTCGCAGGCGATCACGTCGGCCTCGCGCAGGACGCGAAGGGCGCGGAGAGTAATATCCTCAAGATTGCCGATTGGCGTCGATACGAGATAGAGATTGCCGGTCAATTGGTACGATTGAGAAGTTAACCGATATGGGGACCCCAACACAAGCTGCCAGGGAGTCCATATCCGGAGTTTACATATGGAAGGTTCCAGATAAGCCCGTTGCGGTACATCTGGATCTGGACATTATCGACAGCCTGCTCCCGGAAGTGATGCGCGCCTATGGCGCCGTTCCCAAGCGCGGCGCGGAGGTTGGAGGCCTGTTAATCGGTTCGATTGAGCACGCCGGAAGCGGCCCTGCGCTGGTTCGAGTGCAACAGGTGGAATTTGTGCCCTGCGTGTATGCACGCGGCCCCTCGTACCTTTTGACGGACGAAGACACGGCCGCATTTGACCAGGCGCGCGAGCGCTGGAGTCAAGACGGCTCACGACCGCTGTACGCCGTCGGATATTTCCGCAGCCACACGCGCGATGGGCTTTCGTTATCGGCGGAAGATCGCGAACTGCTGATCCGGCATTTTTCCAGCCCCGCGCACGTCGCGCTGCTGATTCGTCCCTTTGCAGGCAAGCCCGTCCAAGCCGGGTTTTTCTTTCGCGAGAACGGAGCGTTTCAACAGCAGACGCCGCTCCCGTTCATCTTCTCCCGGCAGGAACTTGGCGGGGAAGCGATCCGAGGTCGTGAAGTGGAGCCACGGGTCGCGCTGCCTCCGGCGCAACCGGAAGCGAACACCGGGCCGAAACCAGTTCCACGAGCTGCAAGCGCGGTATACGCAAGCGCTCCCCGCCGCATTATTCCTTTGCCGGAGCAGTCCTTTCTCACCGCGGCTGAGGACGACTTACTCAGTCAGGCGACAGCCGTTGAAGAGCCAATGAAAAAGCGCGCGGGTCTCCGATCATCGGTTTGGATACCGCTGTGCATCGCCATGCTGGTAATAGGACTCGCCGCCGGCTTGATTACTCCGCGCTATCTGAGCCCAATTTCCGCCGGCGCAAACACTGCGCCGTACGCGTTGAGCTTAAGCGTTTCACAAGATGGGAATAGCCTAACGGTGCGCTGGAATCCGAATGCCCCCGCGATCCGCGCCGCGCTAAATGGGATACTCGAGATCGAGGATGGAGGCTATTCAAAGCCGGTAGATTTGGATGCAGCGCACCTGCAAAACGGGAGCCTTATTTATCGCAATTCGTCGCGTTCGGTGCGCTTCCGGTTGGTTTTATCGGAAGGCGCGCGAGTGACCCTCGCCGAGACGGCCGATTGGACGAAATGAGGCACAGGTATTAACGACCCCGGCGAGCGGGCTTTACCGTCTCCTCTTCTTCCTCTTCCTCATCCATGTCCATGTCTTCGCCGTCGGATTCCGCGGCCGAGTCGAGCAAAGGCTGAGTGATCTGAGTCAGCAGCTGATCCGCTTCCTTCTCTTCATCGAGTGTCTGGGAGAGAAGTTCGGCGATGTCGCCACGCCCCATGCCTTCGGCAAGCTTCGCGGAAGTGCCGTAAGCCGCGATCTCATAATGCTCCACTCGCTGAGCGGCGGCGATTAACGCCAGATCCGCCTCGACCGGGTCGAGTTCCTTGCCCTCCGAAATCACTTCGTTCCCTTCCTCCACCAGCCCAGCCATTCCTTTGCACATTTTTGCCTTGGCCGGCTCGTCAAGCATTTCGAAAACTTGTTTCAGCCGTTCCACGTGGCCTTTGGTCTTCTCCAAATGATCGGTGAACGCGGATTTCAACTGATCGTCCTTCGCCGCTTTCGCCATCTTTGGCAGAGCCTTCACCAATTGGTTTTCCGCATGGAGCAGATCCTTGAGTTGGTCGGTCAACACTTCTTGAAGCATATGAAAATCGGCTTTCCTCCGAACGGTAGATTCGCACCCGTAACGAACGTTTCAGTGTTACCCTAGCAAAGAAAGGTAATAATGCATTTGGATGTGATCACTCTCCGGGTAACCGAGAGTGCGATCGCAGCCCTGCTCGCCGTGTTGTCGGCGATGCTGTGGCTTACCGGGCGGATGTATGCAGGCTTCGGTTATTGGACGCTAGCCAAGGTTTTAGCCGCGCTCGGATTGGCGCTGATGACGTTGTTTCCAGCGAGCCCTTACCATACCGCGCCGATGATCCTTGCGGCACTTGGAAGCGTGATGCTCAGCCTCCAGGCATGCCGCAGCTTCTTTGGACGTCCGCCGCGAATCGCGTTTAATCTGGCCCTCGCCGGAGCATGTTTATTGTCAGTCGTGTATGGCGGAGTAGTGCTCCGTTCGCCGCAAGTCACGATCCTCGCGCTGATGCTCGTGATCGGACTGCTTTACGCCTGGACCGCTTGGGTGCTGTTTCGCGCATGCGTGCAGGGCATGATGTTGGGCAAGGCCATTACAGCTTTCGCCTTCACCCTTCTAGCGTCGATCAACCTGATCGGCGCCTTGCCGCTTGCCCGGAACTCTACCACCTTGAGTACCTGGATGATTGCCCTCACGATCACTTCGCAATTAGGCCTGATCGTGGCAAGCTTTGGATTTTTTCTAATGCACTACGAGCGTCTGCTGCAGGATCGCGAACTGGAAACCGCGGAGTTGAGCAACCTGAAACATAATCTTCAGGAGACGATTGAAAGGAAGACCGCCGAGTTGATTCGCGCCCAAAAGCTGGAAAGCATCGGGCGGCTTGCCGGCGGCATGGCGCACGATTTTAATAATCTCCTGGCCGTGGTTCATGGTCATGCCAATCTGGTTCAGGCGAAAATGCCGCAGGGTAATCCGCTTCGCGTCCACATGGACAAGATCGTGAACGTCTGCGAGGAGGCAAGTTCTCTAACCGAGCGCCTGCTCGCGTTCGGCCGGCAAAAGAGCTTCGAGCGCGGCGTAGTGCAGTTGAACCAGGTTATCCAAAAAATCGAAGGGTTAACGCGGGATGTGCTGGGGGCCCGGATCGAATTAATCACGAACCTGGATCCGGCGCTCGGCGGCACTCTTGCCGATCGCGGCCTGTTGCGCCAGGTGCTGATGAATCTGGTTCTGAACGCTCGCGACGCTATGCCGCGGGGCGGGACCCTGTTAATCGCAACTCAGAATGCCGAAGTCACTCCCGGCCAGGCCAAGCTTATGGACGACATCGCGCCGGGAATGTATGTGGCGCTCACGGTAACCGATACGGGCCGCGGCATGGATGAGCGGACCCGCAGCCGCATCTTCGAGCCCTTCTTCACAACCAAAAGTGCGAGCCAGGGGACCGGATTAGGATTGGCTACCGCGTATGGAATCGTGAAGCAGTGTGGCGGCTACATTCATGTAGAGAGCCAGCCGTCCAAAGGAACCTCGTTCAAGATATTTTTGCCTCGTGTAAACGAGGCGCAGGCGGTTCCCGCGAAGCAGGAATCCGCTGCTCCGGTTAGCGCCCGCATTTTGGTGGTGGAAGATTACAACGAATTGCGATCGCTGATCGGGGAGGTGCTGCGCGAAGAGGGCTATACGGTTCTGGAAGCTTCCACCGGGGCTGAGGCTTTATCTGTGGTTCGCGAGTATCGAGGCCGCCTGGACCTGGTTATGACGGATCTCGCTATGCCTGAGATGGATGGCCAAACGTTCGCGGACCAAGTGCGCCGCGCGCACCCGCATTTGAAGATTGTTTTTATGTCTGCATATCCGGAAGCCGTACTGGACCACGCCGAGGGAAAACACCACCGCATCCCCGTTTTGCGCAAGCCCTTCACCGATGCGGATCTCACCGCGAGAATTCGCGAGGTGCTAAATCCGGCATGAGTGGTGAAGAGGCCGACTTCGAAAGGCTCAGCCAGCGCCTTCTTGAAGCGCTGGACGCGGAACGCGAAAGAATCGCGCGCGTCTTGCATGACGACTTGGGACAACAGGTGGCTTCTCTAAGCATTCTCACCAGCACTCTGAAGCGGCGCTTGCCCCCCGAAGACACAGAAAGCTACGAGCAGGCACACCGGATCCGGGAGAAACTGATTGCGCTTGCCGGCAGCATGCGGCGGCTGTCGCACGAGTTGTATCCAACGCTTCTGGAGCATGCCGGCCTCGAGATCGCCTTGCGGCAATTGTGCGAAGAATTGGCCGCCGATACCCGAATCCGCATTTCTTATCAATCCAGCGGCGATTTTCAAGACGTTCCGCTGCCGCTTGGACTCTCTTTATACAGAATTGCCGAGGAGATATTACGAAACTGCGGGTCTGAGAGGCCGGAAGCCGAAACCGTCGTGCGACTCGCGCGATCTGCCGGGAATGTCGAGCTAACTCTCGAAGGCGAAAATGCCGCCGATTTTGTTCGCCACGAAGCAGGTCTGGCGATCGAGTGTTGCCGGAAGCGGCTAAAAAATGTATCCGTGCGGCATAGTCTGGAGAATCCGTCCGGACGCGGCTGGAGCCTCACGGTCAGCATTCCCTGGAAACCCGGGATAACGGCGAATACTGGTTTGGCGCAATGAAGCGGGTTGGGCGCCGGTCCCGTCCGCGGCCTAAATGTTGTTAGTGGCTTGCCTCTTCGGAGCGCAGTTGAGCACTTCCAGCAGGATGTCGAATTCCTGCACGAACAGTTCTTCTTCTGCTTTACGAACCGCCGTTGGCATAAAGCTGCGATGCATTTGCGCATTGGCCCAGTGCTGCAGCACCAACGCTCTCGGTTCCTCCAGGCCGCTTAGGTATGCTTGCAAGTCTTCGCTCTTATGCTGCAAGGGAAGATTCAGCCACTCGCGGAAAACGTTCCAGTGACTCTCGTACAGCGCCTTGCGGCTTTCTTCGCGGCCGAAAATCGCTCCTAGTCCGTGATGGCGGTAAATGCCGGACACAGGATCCCGCAAGGAAGCGAGATACGCCAGGCGCCCGAAGACCGTTGGTATATGGGACAGCGTATTCTTAAAGAGGTCGGCGGTCGCGGACCTCTCCAACATTGCCTTAGGGCGGAAGCGGGGCACAACACCCAATTGTAAGCGATTCTGCTAATTTCTAAACGCAGTACTTAGGTACTAGGGTGCATGCAAGCGGACCCGTAGCTGCAATAATTTCCGTATTTTACGGCGCAACTCGAACGGTTCCCTCCCGACGAGATCGCCGCCGTTGACGTGCGGGTGTGCGACAGGGAAGTGGGGACAACCGAATAGCCGATACCGAGCCGGTAGAGTAATGAAATACCTCAAACACCGCTCGCTTGCGGTCGCGGCTCGGCCCGGCGTACTAGCACGCTCGGCTTTTCACGATCCGCGCGAATTTCTACATTATGTACCCCCTTATGTCGCACGCCGTTGACGTGCGCCGCAGTTGACCTTCCACGGGGCGCTGTTTAAAGTAGTTAATTGCCCCACAAACTAAAGAACATCCTCTCCAAAGTCCCTAGCGACATTGAAATTGCACAGGCGGCTACGCCCATCCCGATCCAAAAGATCGCGGAAGAGGTGGGCATTTTGCCCGAGGAACTCGATCTCTATGGCCAGACTAAGGCCAAGGTTCACCTCTCCATCCGCGATCGCCTGAAGGACGCGCCGAACGGAAAATACATCGTGGTGACCGCCATCACGCCGACTCCGCTCGGCGAAGGCAAAACCACGACCACCGTCGGTTTGAGCCAAGCTCTGGGCGCGCATCTTGGGAAAAAAGTGTTCACCTGCATCCGCCAGCCCAGCCAGGGGCCAACCTTCGGCATCAAGGGCGGCGCCGCCGGAGGCGGCTACAGCCAGATCATCCCGATGGAGGAATTCAACCTCCACTTGACCGGCGATATCCACGCCATCACGGCCGCGAACAACCTGCTTGCGGCCGCAATAGATGCGCGCATGTTTCATGAGAACGCGACCCCGGACGCCAACGTGCTCTTCGACCGGCTTTGCCCGGTGGCTAAAGACGGCAGCCGGAAGTTCTCGGCCGTTATGCTGCGAAGGCTGCGAAAGCTCGGCATCGATAAAACCGATCCGAATGAGCTGAGCCCCGAAGAGCGCTGCAAGTTCGCGCGTCTGGACATCGATCCAAGCAGCATTACGTGGCGGCGCGTCACCGATACCAACGATCGCATGCTACGGCAGATCACCGTCGGAGAGGGACCGGAGGAAAAAGGGTTCACCCGGTCCACTGGTTTTGATATATCGGTGGCCAGCGAAATCATGGCGATTCTCGCGCTCGCAACCAATCTGAAGGATATGCGCGAGCGCCTTGGCCGCATGGTCATCGGCACCAACAAAGCGGGCGATCCGATCACCGCCGACGACCTTGGCACGGGTGGCGCGCTCACTGTCCTGATGAAGGACACGATCATGCCCAACCTGATGCAAACCATCGAGGGCACCCCTGCATTCGTGCATGCGGGTCCGTTCGCGAACATCGCGCACGGAAACTCATCCATCGTCGCGGACCAGATTGCGCTGAAGCTCGCCGGGGCCGACGGATATGTCCTCACCGAAGCCGGTTTCGGCGCCGACATGGGCTTCGAGAAATTCTGCAATATCAAATGCCGCTACAGCGGACTGAGGCCGGATTGCGTCGTGCTCGTTTCCACCATCCGCGCGCTTAAAATGCACGGCGGGGGGCCGAAAGTCGTGGCGGGCCAGCCGCTCGCGCATGCCTATACTAGCGAGAACCTCGAGTTGCTCGAGAAGGGATGCAGCAATCTGTTGCGCCTGATCGGCAATGCAGGTGAGTTCGGCATGCCCGTTGTGGTGGCGATTAATCGCTTTAAGGACGACACCCCTGCCGAAATAGAGCTCGTGCGCGCCGTAGCGAAGGCAGCCGGAGCGGTTGACGCTGTTATGAGCGACCATTGGGCGCAAGGCGGCGCGGGTGCGGTCGACCTCGCCAAGGCAGTCGTTGCCGCGTGCGGCCAGCGCACGGGCTTCCGGTTCCTCTATCCGCTGGACATGGGGATCAAAGACAAAATCCTCACCGTCGTGCAGAAAATGTACGGCGGCGCCGGTGTCACCTATTCGCCGGAGGCCGAAAAGAAGGTCGAGCTGTACACGCGGCAGGGTTTCGACAAACTGCCCATCTGCATGGCCAAAACGCATCTCAGCCTCAGCCACGATCCCAACCTCAAAGGCGCTCCTGTGGGATTCACGGTTCCCGTCCGCGATATCCGCGCGAGTGTCGGCGCCGGATTTTTGTACCCGCTGCTTGGAACCATGAGCACGATGCCCGGGCTATCCACGCGCCCGGGATATTACGATGTGGATCTGGATACGGAAACCGGCCGCGTGATCGGCCTCAGTTAATCACTCCCGATAAGCCGCGAGTGAGTTGAGTTGCTGGTAATGTGAACCTCGCACCGCGCGACGCCGTTCTATCCGTATCAGCCGTGCGCGGGAAAATTTATAGCTGTTCGGCTATACTTGCCTTCTAAGTATGGCCGATTCATCAACACCCGTACATCCTAAAGAGGACTCTCTCTCGGTCCTGAAGGCGATTGCCGAAGCTTCCGCGGTTTTCGTTGCCCTTACCTTCCTGGGTGGCTGGTCCTACCTGGCCTCATACTATAAGACCTTCGGCCTGGACCCACTCGATATGGACGTCGCTGTACCGATTGTTTCAACCGTCGGTGTTGTTACCCTCCACCACATGATCCAGGACTCCGCGATAAAGCTGTTTAGTTATTTTCCGGCATTTTGGCTGATGGCTGCAGGTGTTTTGCTTGCATCTTTAGCGTTCCTTTTCCATCGATTTGTTAGAACGCATCGCGGCCAGGTGGTCGCCGGTGTTACCGTTCTTCTTTTTTTGGTGATTAGTTTGGGAGTGTCCCGGGGGCGCAGGGCCGCGAACGAAGATATGTTCAAGCAGTCCGACAGCCTGCCGAACGTAACGCTCTTCACGCAGAAAATCCCTGCGGTTCTGGACCATACTCTGCCCCGCTGCGTCGCGTTCACTTCGGATTATGGCGTAGAGCCTCCGCCGTGCCGCCTGCTTTTGCATTCCGGTAAGATATACTATTTTTTCCAACCGATCGCGGCTTCAACGCCGGCAGATGTACCGAATATCGATGTTTACGCGCTTCCGGAATCGCAAATAGATGCGATCCATGTGCAAAGGGGTAGGGAAAGATGAATGTTGCGTGGCTCGCCTTTCTCCTAGGTATGGCGCCATCCTTGTTCGGCGATACCGTCTATTTCCGCGAGGGCGGCAGCATTAATGGCGATCTGCAAAGCTTGCAAAATGGCAAAGTTTCGATTGACGCGCGGTTTGCGTCCGGCACCCGAACAGTCGTATACAGCCTTGCGGACGTAGACCGGATCAACTTTAATACCGAGTACTTCAACCAAAATGCGCCGCCGAAAGATTTTGGAATCGGTTCCTCGAACGCAATCGCCAAGTCTTCCAATAGCACTACCGCTGACTCTTCAAATGTCGATGTCGTAATTATGAGAGGCAAGCCCAGGAAATCCTGCAAACTTGAGAGCATCGACCGGCAACTCGTTCATTGCGGCGGTGACATCAGGAGACAGCCGGACTTGTTGGGCATTATCGTAGCCCCAAGATGAGAAACATCGTCAAACCTCTGACCACGGCTATTTATCTGATTTCCGCGGCTGCCGCGTTGTTCGCACAGCCTCAGCAACGGCTGGCGCTGTGCGATGAATTAAAACTTGGGTTGCCGCCGGACACCTCTAGTGAAGTACGCGCCGCGCTAGACCGGATCGGCAATGAAATAGAATTGCCCACGTTTAGGGTCCGTCTCCAGCAATCGGAGTCGGCGTTGATCAATGCGGAGGGTGGAGCCGCTGCGACGCTTTGCAACGGGAACCAGCAATACATCTTCTACTCTCCTTCCAGGATCGAGCAGCTTAAGCGCTCATTGCCCGGAACCGGTCTGCCCTTGTACTTTATCCTCAGCCATGAGTTCGCGCATCACAAACTCGATCACCTTTTGGACAACACTGATCCGGTGAAAGACCAGGAAGGCGAAGCGGATTGGCAAGCCGCCCGATGGCTGACAAGGATCGATGGGGTGACGTACGACGGTCTAATCGCCGCCTTCAACTCCCTTCAACTGAAAGAGGCGGGAGACGCCACGCACCCTTCCACATGCGAGCGAAGGGGAAAAATTACAGAAGGCTATAATCTCGCCGCGCCGAAACGAGGCTTGGTAGCGGCGACTCCGGTGACATGCAATGTATGTCTGGGCTATCTAAGCACAAGCAGGGCGTTGCTTCTGCGCCACGAGATTGACGGCGGAAAGCGCCTGCAACCGGACGATTTCGTTGCCTGCGGAATTAGCAAGATCGAGGATCTGCCGCTCGACTACAACTCCGAGCTCGCCGGCATGTGCGTAATAAGCAAGCTTTCGGTTGCGGCTCGTCTGACCTGGAAAAATGTCGACGTCTGTTCGTTGATGCATTAAAAAAAGGGCGTAAAAAAAAATGACCACGGAGGAAACAATGCGGTTAAAAGGGCTTGCGGTGTTTTTCTTAACGGCTATGGGCGCCTTTGCGCAAGGCGTGGCGGCGCGCGTGGAGAAACTAACGTCCGACGTCGACAAATTAAGCGCGGACGTTGCTAAGCTCAAAACCAATCCGCCATCCGCTACCGGCGCCGCCAATGCTGCGCCCGCGGCAGGATCGCCGGTCTTCGTCCAATCGTCCGGGAAGACGATCGCGCGTGTCACCTCCGGGCCCGACGGCAGCGGATATTTCGAAGCGCTTGCCAATGACGAAAAACGTCTCGCATTCATGGGCGAGGCAGCGAATCGTAAGGGGGGCGGCGGTTGGTATTACGCCTCTGATGGAAAGACCCTCATTGCGTCCGTGCGCCCCGATGATTCGGCGGGCGGCGCGCTGCTGGATATCTTTAATTCAAAGGGTGAGGGTCGGTTTCGCGCCGGCAGCGATGACGAGGGCGGATATATGCAGGTTTTTCGTCCTTCGAACTCAGCCGGAGGTGGCGCCGCAGTCGCGTTGTTCGTAAACCCCGACGGCGGAGGGGAGGTGACCGTTACCAACAAAGATAACCACCGGGTCGCGACCCTCGGAGTAACGAGCGACCATACCACTGGAGGATTGTTCATTTACGACGGAACGGGAAATAAATTGTTGGCAAAAGTTGTCAATGACGGTAATTCCGGAATTTTGAATCTTTCGGGAAGTGCTCCTCAGTTCCAACTGAACGGACAAATTCACGATTACGCCGAGATTTTCGATATCGCTAACCGCGAAGGGATTCGCCCCGGGTCGGTGGTAGCGGAGTCTCCCGGTGGACAAGGATTGGTGCTCGCATCCGGGGCATACAATCGCGCGGTAGTTGGTGTGATCGCCGGCGCTGGAGATTATCGCAGCGGCATCGTCATGGGCGGTCGAGACGATGAGACAACGGATCTTCCGGTGGCCACTTCCGGCCAAGTGTATGTTCGTGTGACTGTGGAGGGCGGTCAAATTTCGGTTGGCGATTTGCTGGTCAGCTCGAGCGTCCCCGGAGTCGCAATGCGTGGCGAGAATAGCAGCCGCTTGACGGGGACTGTCATCGGTAAGGCTCTTCAACCTTTCGCCGGCCACGACGAGGGCCTGATCCGAATGCTCGTTTTGAATCGATAGCGCCACGATCCAAGCGCCGCGTTTCGCGCTACTGGGTGACTACTTGGCCCCCTGGCCTCACAGCCATCGCGGCCGGGGTTCACGCAGCCGGTTTCAGCTCCACCTTTACCCACCCCTCGGCGCGTTTATCGAACGTCTTATATGCTTCGACTACATTCCGCATAGGTTCCACCTGTGTGAGCACCTGCAGCGGATTGAAGTGGCCCGCGCTCACCATCTCTACCAGCTTTGGAACGTAGCGCAGGTGATTGCAATTGCCGCCATTTAGGGTCAGATTCTTGTTCATAGTCTTGCCGATGGGGAACACGTCCGCCGTTTCCGGATACACGCCGATGACGGACACGGTTCCCGCCTTGCAGACCGATTCCACCGCCCATTCAAGCACTTGAGACGGCGCGTTCCCCGGAATCCAATTACCGCCTTTCGGCTTGGTTTCCGGAGCGATCTTTTTAAGCTGCTCGCTGAACGCAGATTTTTTCTTCGCAGCCTCTTTCGCGGCCGGTCCTTTCTCGGGCATCACGGCATCCACCCCCACGGCGTCGATCACCCGATCGGGCCCGATCCCGCCGGTCAGCTCCTGGAGAATTTTCACCGGGTGGTCTTCCTCGAAGTCAATCGCTTCCGCGCCTTGCGCTCTCGCCATCTCCAGGCGTGTCGGAATTCGGTCGATTCCAAACACGCGCCGCGCCCCCATCATCCTTGCGCTGGCGATCGCGAACTGGCCCACGGGTCCGCACCCGAACACCGCCACCGTGTCGCCGTCCTTGATTTCAGCGCAATCCGCGCCGAAATAACCGGTGGGAAAAATGTCTGAAATCAGGATTGCCTGATCGTCTGAGACGTTGGCCGGCAGCTTGACCAGATTCACATTTGCATATGGAATCCGCGCGTACTCGGCTTGCAGACCATCGAACGGACCCGAGGTTTCCGGGCCGCCATAAAACGCCGTGCCCGCCGACTTCCCGTGCGGATTCGCGTTATCGCACTGCGCCGTGTACCCGGCGCGGCAATAGGAGCAGTATCCGCAACAAATCGTGGACGGGACAAGCACCCGGTCGCCCTTGCGCAAATTGCGAACGCCCGGCCCGAATTCTTCTACGATGCCCACCGCCTCATGCCCGAGTATGGTTCCGGCCTTCATCGGCGCCAGAGTTCCGCGGATCATGTGAAGGTCCGTGCCGCAGATCGCGCTCGCGGTGATGCGAACAATTGCATCCGTCGAACGTTTGATTTTCGGATCGGCGACTCGTTCCAGGCGAATGTCTCCGATTCCGTGAAACACTACAGCTTGCATGTGGACTCGCCTCCTTCCCTGTAGAGGGAGGTGGGCGCGTCAGCGTAACAGGAAGAATCCTTTCTTGAAGGGCTAAGTCGGGCCGGATGCCAATCCGGCGCGCGGTTGCCAACCCCGCTGGGCGAGTTGGTATAAACACTCGGGCAGCGGCTTCGCAATCCGTCGAGCTTACGGCTGCGCGTTACCTTTGCACAAATCCGTCACGCAGACCGTCTGCCCCGCTGGAGGAGGAACCGGAAGGCCCCGCTCCTTCATCAACTTCTCGAGCAGCGCTTCGGTCTCGGGGTGTGCGATCGCCGATTGCACGCCCACGCGTACCAGCCCTCGCGCGTAATCGACCGGCTCCCATGTGTGGCCAAATAGCGCGCCTGTGAATGTGTCGCGGCTACCGTTGTCGTGCGCGTCGAGTTTGGCGCCCCGATCCACCAGCAGTTGCACCACATCGTTGCGTCCCTTATGCGCCGCGCCGTGCAGCGCGGTGCGGCCGTCTTTATTGGCGAAATTCGGATCAATCCCCAGATCCAGGCACATCTTCACCGCCTCTAGATTGTCCTTCTCGGACCACTCGAACGTCACGCCTTCCACCCAGCCGATTCCGGCCGCGACCATCAGCGCGGTGTCGCCATTCGAAGTTGCGATTTTCGGGTCCGCGCCGTGCGTCAAAAACAGTTTCATCAGCGGCAGGTCGGACGATTGCGCGGCGCGCAGGAACGGCGTCGCTCCGGCTTCGTACAGCCATTGCATCGTAAAGATCGTCCGCGTTTCCGTGCTGTCGCCCTTGCACTCAGAGGACGTCGATTCCACGCCGCAGATGCGCGCATTCACATCCGCGCCTTTTTCGAGCAGCAGCTTGATGAACTCGAGCTGATCCATATCGGGCGTGCGCACCGGGTAGTCGCCGCCTTCGATGTTGCGATTGTCCACCGCGATATAAAGCGGAGACCAGCCGCCGTCGTTCTTAATATTCGGATCCGCCCCGCGCTCCAGCAGGTACTTCGCCAGCGCATAATGCCGGTTCTGCACCGCCGTCAACAGCGGAGTCCAGCCATAGCGCGTCTTCTGATTCACCTCCGCGCCCGCGCCGATCAGAATTTTCACGCATTCCAGGCAATCTTCGCGAGCCGCGAATACGAGCGCGGTCAAGCCCCCGCCCTTCGTATTCTGCTGATTGCGGCCGAAGGCTGCTTCGGCCGCCGCGGCATCGGCCGCAGCCAAATCGTCGGGATTTCCGCCGGCGCGCGCGCCGCGTGCTCCCGCGCCGTTATTCCCCTGACCGAAATTCCGGTCCTGCGCCGCTCTCTGCTGCACGTTCGGCGCAAGGTACGCCGTTCCGCCTTTGTTGTCCGGATTTGTAATCGCCGAGACATTAGCGCCCGCGTCCACCAACAGCTTCACGGCTTCCGCATGGCGCTGCTCCACGGCCCACATAAGCGCGGTGGTGCCGCGAAGGTTTTCCTTGGCGTTCACGTCGGCCTTGTTATCCAGCAGCACCTTAATTGCGCCCGTGATGCCGTTGCGTGACGCGAACATCAGCGGCGTCTCGCCGCGCGGGGAACGCTCATTCGCATCGGCGCCGGCTTTCAATAGCTTCTCGATCATCGGCGCGCTGCCGTTGATCGCCGCAAGCTGCAGCGCGGTCGCCCCGTCGCGATTCGCCGCTTTCACGTTCGCCCCAGCCGCGATTAAAACATCGGCGAGCGCGAGGTCGTTCTTATAAGCCGCCCACTGAATCGCCGTCGCGCCGTCCGCTTGCGGAGCGTTTACGTCCGCCTTATCTTTGATTAAATTCGAAACAGCCGCCCGATCGCCGCGCATCGCCGCGTCCGCAACCGGACTACCGCCGGCCGCGAAAGCGCGGCTGGCTGCCGCAAGTGCCAGAAATAAATATGACGCGCGCATAGTTCAATAGTACAGGGGCCAGGGGCCAGGGGCTAGACGCATATTAACCGCCCTGGCAAACGAACGCAGGCAATCTTGTCGTTTGACCAAAAATGCCAACCCAATTGCTTCCGCTCCGCACCCCAGTCCGGTCCATGAAATGGTTTGCCCGCCACGCGTTCAGCCACTTGAGCAGCGATCCGGTCGGCGAGCACCGTCAAGAAATGGTCTGACCCGGATGGCGTTCGCGGCGAAACCGGCGTGACCTCCTTCGCGCCTCTGAATGCGTTGCGGCAGAGGCAAAGTTATGGTAGTTATAATATTTTAGTTAGTCAAATATTGATGGTTTTCAGCCGACGCTTGTCTATGAGACCGACGATCGCACGACATTCAGAAGAGGAGCCGCTGCGGGTTCGAAAGAAGATTCAAACGCGCCAGCGTATCGCAGATGCAGCAGCGACTTCGTTTGCGGCCAAAGGTTACGATGCGGTCACGATGGCTGAGATTGCGCGACTCGCTGAGGTTTCAGAACAGACGGTCTATAATTTCTTCCCCAGCAAGGAACTGCTCGTTTTGGATGAGGACGCAGCCTTCGCGGCGCTCCTGGTCGGAATGATCCGAGAGCGACCAGCTGGGACAAAGATCGCGGACGCTGTGCGGGCCCGAGCACATGCCTTCCTGAAGCAAATGCAGGCCAGGCCGAAAGGCCGGAAAAGCAGAGGCGGCCTACCCTGCCTTATGAATTCCAGCCCGCAGGTGCGGCGGGTCTGGCTGGCGGCCGTGGATCGATACGCCTCGAGTATCGCTACAGTCGTGGTTGATGAAAGTGGCGGCAAAGTGTCGCCACTGGCATCCAGGCTTCTTGGTTTCTCGGTTGTGACCATCTTTTCGGTGATCATCGAAGAGACCGGTCGCGCAACACTGCGGGGTATCGATATGCGATCTCTTAACAAGCTCCATACTCAGATCGATGATGCCGTGGATCGGCTCGCACCCGCACTGAATTCGATTACGTCGAGGTAAAGCGATGGGGAAGCTACAAGTCATGTTGACTGCGGCAGGCACGGGCGGAGCCTCCTCAGATTGTGAAGTCAAACAGGAGGTCTCGGATGATATCTCTCAGCATTCTCTTTTGGGCGTTCTTCGCCACATATGTCGTTCATATCCTCGACGAAACGATCCTGAACGGAGGATTCGTTCAGTGGATCAAGGACGGCTTCTGGCCGACGTACAACGCACGGATGTTCATCTGGTTCAATGGTGTTGCCCTCGTATTGATTGCTGCAAGCGATGGTCTCTTCGACTCTTTGGGAGGCCATTGGGTCATTCTGCCGCTCCTTTGGATCGCGGGGTTCGTCACCCACGTTTTCACCGTACACCTCTACTGGACCATCCGTCGGAACACCTATTCACCCGGCCTGGTTTCGAGCACGCTCTACCTCGTCATCTTTTATCTAGCGATCAAATACGGCCTTGCCAGCGGGCTCGTGAGCGCCTCGGATTTTGCGATTGGCACGACGGTCGGCGTGCTCACCGTGGGAGCATTCCTCACGGTCGGGCCTACATGGCTTTTCCCGAAGATCATGCGCCGCGGCTAGAACAGCGTCTGGCCGAGAGGCGCTACTGGGCGCCCAAGTCGGATTGGATCACATTCCGCACGGGAAGCGAGCACGATCTGAAACGTTGGCTGTGCCTGATGCGCCTGTCCTATCTCCGTTACCTCAGAAACAGAGGCAATGGGGCAATACAATGACGAGGGCCAGTGCATTTCTCGAGCGCAACGTACTCGTGCGACTCGTCGGATACCATAACGGCGCCAAGGAGGCCGGTGCAGAATTTGTTGAGAAGTGGTCCTTGGCCGCGACGGACCGGCCGCCGCGTGGGCTTCTGTATCGCGATTTGGCTCGCCAGGTTCCGGAGTGGGGTGCGCGGATCGCACGCGAGATTCAGGAGCCAATTCCCTTCGAATTCCTCGATTATGCCGTGCTCCTCGCAGACGCGGACGTGCCCGAAGTCGAAGACCCGCCTGCAGACAGCTACCAGCGCGTCACGGCGACGTACGAAGTTCCGTTCCGGCTCTTCGCAGAGGCGGATGTCGAACCCGAGGTGATCCTTTACAATCTCTTTGAGGTCATCGGGCCGCCCCAAATGGTCCAGGGCTTTATGATGGGGTGGGCGCCGCGCGGCGACTTCATGTCCCGCCAAGACGGATTTTTCTCAGCCGCGTTACACCGGCTGCGTTCGGGAAGCTTGCCGGCCACCGTCTTCAACCGAGCGGAATGGCGGAGCGTCGCCGCGTACGAAAAGGCGATGGATCCCTTTGACAGGGCCTTCCCCCAAAACTCGCGCGTCACTTTGCCTGCGGGGAGTCGCGTGACGAGCCGGCTGGGCTTGTTCCGTGTGGAAGCACGGATCGTTCCACCGAAGCCTCAGCGCAAACAGATGACGGCGGTGGTCATGCGGCAGTTCGGTGGTCCGGATGTGCTCCATGTCGAGTCCGTCCCTCGGCCCGTCGCCGGTCCCGGACAGCTGCTGGTCCGTGTTCGTGCTGTGGCTGTGAACCCGCTTGATGCAAAAATGCGCGCGGGCGCCGTTCGCGAGCTCTACCCTGCCTGGTTCCCTGATGTCCTGGGCTACGACATCGCCGGGACCGTCGAAGACGTAGGTGAGGGCGTGCCCCGAAGCAGAATTGGAGAAGAAGTCTTCGGCGCATCGCCTCCGTGGGCTCGTTCGGGCTATGCGGAGTATGCCGTCGTCGAGGCGGCTGCATTCTACAAGAAGCCGGCGGCTCTCAACTTCGCTGCGGCTTCGACGGTCTGCTCGGCGCTGGCCACCGCCGATAATGCGTTATTTGCCTTGGCTGCCTTGAGTCGCGGCCAGACGGCGCTCATCCATGGCGCTTCAGGCGCCGTGGGTGGCTTCGCCGTTCAACTCGCGCAGCGCGCCGGGGCACGGGTGATCGCCACGGCCTCCGGCCGAAACGTCCCGCGTGTGCTTGACTTAGGTGCGGACGTGGTGGTCGATTACAAGAAGGACCGGTTCGAAGATCATGCCCGCGAGGTTGACGTTGTGCTAGACACGATAGGCGGAGACACACGCGTGCGTTCGTTTGCCGTTCTTCGCAGAGGCGGCGTGCTCGTCACGCTCGTCCCACCGCCGCCGGATCAAGAGTTTGCAGCTAAGCACGGCATCCGTGCCTTGTGGGTTTGCCCTGCTCCTCGACGACGTACCGAAGAGCATGCCTGACGTCTTCCTCCTTCCACAGCCAACGTGTGCTGCCATGCCGCGCCGAGCGGGTGCGATCGGGGCTTCGCCTTCCATCCGGTTGAGTTCGCGGCTGGCGTACGATTTGAACTCGGCCATAATTCGCTCAGGTAGAGTCTCAGCGCTACGATGGCGTGCACATGGTTAGACCTCACATGTGCAGCTAGCAGGGTCCAATTGCGGTGCGCGCAATGCCTCTGGATGGCCTGCAGCACGAGTTCCCCACCCGCTTGGCGAGCAGATAGGGACCCTGGAGCATCGGGGTTCAACATGCGGCTGCCGACCAGATTGTGATGGCGGTCCATCGATCCAACTCGTCACCGTGCAGACGCGCACCCTGGCAGGAGAACGTAATGAAATACCTCAAACACCGCTCCCTTGCGGTCGCGGCTCGGCCTAGCACCCCCTCTGAGCGGGTGCCTTGCACTCCACGTCACCACCGGATATCTTAGAACGAGTTGAAAAGAGAGTAGCAATGCAATCGGCGAGACGATTTAGCTCAAGCAAAATTGAAATCTTTGCAGCGCTGGGATGCTTCTGCGCTGCCGCGGTGATGGTAGCCCAAACACGAAGCGGCGCGCAGGTTGAACCCACTTCGCCGCGTCCGGCCGTGGCGCCCGTTCACTCCTCGGCGACCGTAACACCTGCAGCGAATGCAATCGCAGACGGCGCCAAATACCGTGCTTTGCTGGATAAATATTGCGTTACGTGCCACAACAGCCGCGCGCCGCTGCCGGCCGACGATCCAGTGAAGCTTGACGTGAGCTTCGACAATCTACTAAGCAACGCAGGGACTTGGGAGAGAGTACTTCGGAAGCTGAGTGTCCGGGCAATGCCGCCTCCAGGCATGCCTCGTCCGTCCGAGGCGGAGTACGCCGGCTTTACGAGTTGGCTCGCCGCCTCGATTGACCGCGCCTGGGAAGGCCGCGGCAACCCAGGACGTTATGTTGTGCATCGCCTGAATCGCGCCGAATATGCGAACGCGGTCCGTGACCTGCTGGCGGTGGATATTGACGTCTCCGACGTGCTGCCGACCGATGGCGCGGAGTTCGGGTTCGACAACATCGCGACGGCGCTAAAAACATCGCCCCTGCTGCTCGAAGGATACGTCAACGCGGCGCAGCGCGTCGCCGCGATGGCGGTCGGCGATCCGCAGATGAAGCCCGGGACCACCGAGCATTCGATCAGCCGCGAATTCAGCCAGAACGGATACATCGACGGCCTGCCGCTGGGAACTGTCGGCGGCACTGTCGTCCGTCACTATTTTCCGGCCGACGCCGAGTACAAACTGTCGGGCCGGCTGGTCCGGGGCGTTCAGGAAGGTTACGCCGGCGTAGAAGGAAATGACACGCCGTATACCTTCGTCATAACCGTGGACGGCAACGAGGTGTATTCGGCTCCGATCGGCGGTCCGAAGGACGACGAAATCCAAGCCGCCGATTTGGCCGCCGCGCAGCCGATTATCGACAAAAGAATGACAGGACGCGTGCGGGTCACGGCCGGCCCGCATGAGGTGGGCTTTACGTGGAAAGAGCGTCCGCAACAGTTGCAGGATGTCTGGGAGCCATCGAGGCGCGACAGCCAGGAAATTCACATGGTCGGCGGCATGCCAAAACTAAGAACGGTATCTATCGATGGGCCGTACAACGTCAAAGGCGTCAGCGAAGGGCTCAGCCGCAAACGGCTGTTTGTGTGCCATCCCGCGACGACTAGCGAGGACACAAACTGCGCGACTAAGATCCTTACCAATCTCGCACGCCGCGCGTACCGGCAACCGGTTACGGCCGCGGACGTCGAAGCGCCGATCTCGTTCTACAAACAGGCCCGGAATAGCGGCGGCAGTTTCGACGATGGCATCCGCGCCGGCGTAGCGCGGGTTCTTTCGAGCCCGCATTTCTTGTATCGCATCGAGAAGGATGCTCCCGGCGCCCGGCCTGGCGTTGCCCATCCCGTGAGCGATGTCGAGCTTGCCTCGCGGCTGTCCTTCTTCTTGTGGAGCAGCATCCCCGACGAAAAGCTGCTGGACCTGGCGATTGCGGGGCGGCTGCGGGAACCGGGCGTGCTCGCCGCGCAGGCGCAACGAATGATCGCGGACGAACGCGCCGACGCCCTAATAGAGAATTTCACGGGGCAATGGCTGCAGCTGCGCAATTTGGAATCTAAGGTCGTTCCGGATCTGCTGCTGTTCCCGGATTTCGACGACAACACACGAAAAGGCTTCCGCAAAGAGACCGAGCTATTCTTTGGGTACATTTTGCGCAATGACCGCAGCGCCCTGGAGCTTTTGAGCGCGGACTACACTTTTGTCGACGAGCGGCTCGCCAAGCACTACGGCATACCCGGCGTCTACGGCCCGCAATTCCGACGCGTGAAGCTCACCGATCCCAACCGCCGCGGCCTTCTGGGGCAAGGAAGCATTCTGTCGATGACCT
This sequence comes from Bryobacterales bacterium, assembly GCA_019261985.1. Taxonomy (GTDB): domain Bacteria; phylum Acidobacteriota; class Terriglobia; order Bryobacterales; family Bryobacteraceae; genus Palsa-187. The sequence continues at coordinate 57,384 of JAFAQY010000071.1, forward strand.
CGGTAGCGACGAGAACCTCCCCCGTTTTCCGGGGAAAATACGTGTTGAGCACCTTCCTCGACACGCCTCCTCCGCCCGCGCCGCCGAACGTCCCCACGCTGGATGAAAGCAACAAGGCTGCCTCCGCGGTCCCAAAGACGGTGCGCGCGCAGTTGGAATTGCACCGCAGCAACGCGGTTTGCGCCGGATGTCATCGCGTGATCGACCCGCCGGGTTTTGCGCTTGAGAACTTCGATTCCGTGGGCAAATGGCGCGATAAAGGCGCCGATGGCGCGCCGCTTGATGTGGCGGGCACGCTCGCGGACGGGTCGAAGGTCAACGGTCCGGTGGCGCTGCGAGAGGCGATCCTGAGCCGGCCCGATGCTTTTACGACTGTCGTCGCCGGGCGGATGCTGACCTACGCTCTGGGCCGGGGACTCGAGCCGAGCGACATGCCGGTGGTTCGCCGCATCGTAAAGAAGGCCGCGCAGAACGATTATCGGCTCTCGTCTATTGTCATGGGAATTGTCGAAAGCGCGCCATTTCAGATGCGCACGAAATTGGAATCGGGGGCGGAATCCGCTGAATCCGTCCCGGCGGTTAACAGAAATAGGCCGGTTGACACCGTCAAACTGGCACGATCAAATAATTAACAAGGACTTGCCATGTTCATTACGAAGAAGCACGTTTCTCGCCGTACTTTCGTCCGCGGCAGTTTAGGCGCCGCGGTTGCGCTGCCCTTTATGGACGCCATGATTCCCGCGCTGTCCGCCGCGCCGAGCTCGCCATTCCACTTCGGCGCGGTCTACTTTCCGTGCGGCGTGTGGCCCGATACCTGGCATCCGGATAAAGAGGGGAGCGACTTCGAATTCAAGCCGGTGATGCAGCCGCTTGAGCCCTTCCGCAATCAGCTCGTCACGGTCAGCAAGATGAAGGCGCCGTGGGGCTCCTCGGTCCATTTGGGGGCGAGCTCGGCCTTCCTGAATGGCCTTGGGCCGGCCAATAGCCGCACCGACGGAAAATCCGACGCCTTCGGAAAAATCGAGTCGAAGAAAACCGTCGACCAATTCATCGCGGATCAAGTGGGCGGTGATACACCACTGCGATCGATCGAAGTCGGCACCGAGGATATGGGCACCGCTGTGGGCGCCTGCGACGGCTTCGCATGCACGTTCTTCAACACGCTGGCGTGGCGCGACGATACCAATCCGCTGCCGGTGGGAATCAATCCGCGCGTTACGTTTGAGCGTATGTTCGGCGAGACGGATTCAAAAGAGCGGCGCTTTGCGCGCCTAAAGGAGAAGCAGAGCCTGCTCGATTCGGTGACCGAGGAAACCTCGAAGCTGAAGCGCTCGCTTGGAGCGCCCGATCGCGCCATCCTTGACGAATATCTCGGCAACATTCGCGACGTCGAAAAACAGCTCGAGCGCATGGAGAGCCGCCTGGGAACCATCACCGGCAATCCGGAAGCGCCCGTCGGCTTGCCGGAAGCGTTCGACGATCACATGACGATTACCTACAACCTGATGCACCTGGCGTATCAAGGCGACATCAGCCGCGTGTTCACGTTCATGACCGGCCATGAAGCCAGCGACCGCGCGTACACGCACATCGGAATCCCCGAGCAGCACCACACCATTTCGCATCACGGGAACGACCCGGAGAAGCTGGCGAAGTACGCTAAGATCGCGACCTACCAGATCCAGAAATTCGCGGATTTCTGCGAGAAGCTGAAGGCGACGAAAGAGGGCGACGGAACGCTGCTGGATCACACGGCTTTGTATTGGGGCAGCGGCATGAGCAACGGTAACGCGCACGACCGCAACAATCCCCCCGCAGTGGTGGTGGGCGGAGCATGCGGCCGGATGAAAGGCAACCGGCACATCGTCGCGAAAGATACGCCCACGGCGAACCTGCTTCTGGCGCTGGCGCACTTGGGCGGCGCGGAGATCGAGAACCTGCCGGCGAGTACGGGCAGAATCGATCTGTAAAGCCGATCCAGCCGTACTTCACGGAACGTCATAGGAAACAGCCACTGCTGTGCAACGAGAGTTCTCGATGCGATGACGCCCATCATGCTCGGTAACCATGCGATTGGCAATACGCGACTGCTCTGCAGGCCCATGCGTGACACGTTTGGCAACCTGCCCCACACGATCGCGCCCGGACTACTTCGCTCGCCCGGTGTAACCCTGCGCGATGACCGGAATGGCGATGATTTGGTTTCGCGCGCTCGGCGTTCCCCATCCACCGTAAAACACAATGCCGAACAGGGTCTTTTTGTCGCGGCCGCCGAAAAACGTGCCGTGCAGCCCCTCCGGGCCCGGGATGCTGCCCGCGAACTTGCCGTCTGCCGAGAAAACATCTACTGACTTGCCCGTCGCAACGTAGACGCGGCCCTGTTGATCGACGGCAGAACCGTCGCCCGCTTCACCGCCCTGCAGTTTGCCGAATTCGCGCTGATTGGTTAGTGAGCCGTCGGGCTTTACGTCGAACGCAAAGACGACCGCTCCGTTCGTTACGTAGAGGGTCTTCTCGTCGGGGCTCAGGATGATGCCGTTGGCGAGCGGAACATTTTTCCCATACTGCGAGACCACGCCTTTCGGATCCGCGTAGAATACTCCGCTGTCGGTTACCGAGAAGTACACGCCGCCGCGGCCATTGGCAATTAAGTCATTCAGGACGCCGCCAATGCATTCGAGGGGCTCGCCATGGAACGAATTCGCCAGCATCTTCCGCTGAGGCTCCAGTTGCTCGATGGACGAGCCGAGCCCGCGTTCGGCGACGAACAGCGCGCCATTCTTGCTGCGCGAGACCGCGCCCCCGGTGTTGGTATTGCTGTGGACGATTTTGGCGAGACCCGTCGACGGGTCGAGCTGCATTACGTTGCTTGCATCATTGTTCGCGAACAACACTGTGCCGTTGTCGCCGGCAATGGGACCGTCCACGTTATTGCCCTCCCACTTCCAGACGACCTTCCACGACTGCCCAGCGGCAAGGACCCCGGGAATTGCGGAAGTGGACGGAAGGGCTGGAGCCGGCGGCTCGGCATTCGAGTTCGCAGACTGCCCGGCGCCGGGAATCGAAAACGGCTGCGGCGGATTCTTGCACTTCGCGAGAACGCTTTTCAGTCCGGGATTTTGCCAGCTCTGCAGGCTGCTGCCGCGAGGAAAGGAGGACGACGGGCTTTGCGCGGACGCAACCGCCGCGGCGCTCGCGACGGCTACCGCGAGAATGCTTTGCAGCCTCACTCAATGCCTTTCGATTTCACGTCCCAGTTGGAATTGGTGCACAGGCCGCAGTTCTTGCCCACGAACATTGCGCCGGCTTTCTTGTCCCCTTTAAACGTCCACAGGAGCCAATTCGATGCGACATTGGCAAACTCGCCGCCGCCTGGATGATGGTAGGTCGCGCTGTGGCCAGCGTTGTGCCGGGCGCCGTAGAACGCCGGCAGCTTGTCGATTAGGTCGAACGTCGCCGCCGAGGCGCCCATAAGAAAGTCCGGCTCGCCGCCGTTGAGCAGCAGCACGGGTCCGTGCAATTTGGTGAGCGCTTCCGCGGTGGGTTGCGGCGACCCACGCCCCGCCTTGCCCTTGCCCTGTGCAGCCGGCGCCTCTTGCACGCCTGAATTGAACACGCCAATCGTCTTTACGCGCGGATCGGCGCCGAGCACCATCGAGAGAAATCCTCCGCATGACGTGCCCATGACCGTGACTTTGTCCAGGGCGATCTTGCCTTTCAGCGCCGAGCCGGTTCGCGCGTTTTCCGTCCCGGCCCAGTCGATGGCAGCCCGCATGTCGTCGGCTGTTTCCTGGCGCTGCGGCGCGCCTTCCTGAGGGACCGTACCCAGTACCAGGAAGCCGTGCGAGGCAATCGTGGTTAGAAAATCCGAGTAGCCTTTACTGTCGATCGCACAGCCGCCATTGCCCCATACCATCACGGGCAGGGTGTCCTTTTTCGGGAACTTGTCAAGCTCCTCAGGGCGATACACGTGAAATCCGGGCGCGCCGAACGCGGCTTCGGAAGTGATCTTGTACGGTCCGGGCACCGCCAGCGGCGCGCCTTCGAGAGGCAAGGACCGCTGAATCATTTCACGAGTAATGCCGGGCGGTTGGGCGAGGCAAGCGCCGGTTGCTATGAGAAGCACTGCGGCGACAGTAACGATGGTCTTATTCATTAGTCATCTCCTTGATGAGCGAGATACCGAGATCAACGATGATATCGCAAGAACAAGACCCGCCAGAACCCCTTCTTCGGACTCGTGCTCAAGTGAGCCACTGGTGGATTCCGCCGCATCGAAGTTCCCGGTTTAAGCGATCACGCCATTTGTGAATACCGTCTTTATGCTTCTGGAGGCAGAAACAACAAATTTCCCACTGCCGGAATTTTGCCGGCGTCTGCCACGAGGAATATTTCCCGTGAGGCCACCGCTTTCGAAAACACTTCAGACACATACTGTGTTCCCACCCAGCCACCCGCCGTTTCTCTCTTTGTTCCGCCCACTTCTTGAGAAGCGTTTCGGAGGGGTTAGGCGTGGGTCCGTTATCAGTGCTCACGGCGGTCGTGGCAGGTACCGACATCCAATGCCCTATTTTGCCTTCCCTTTCGCAGCCCCTTTACTCGCCGGGGTCGCGGATACCAGCGGAATCTGTTTGGCAACATCCTCCGGCAACGCGAACACCTGGATCGTATTCACCTTGCGGGTGGACGTAATCTGCTTATTGTAGGCCGCGACGCCGGCGGTCAACTGGCCGTCCCCGGTATACACGGCCACATACTGGCGGCCATTGACGGCGTAGGTGATGGTCGAATTGGCGACGGGGCCGGGCAGCGTCTGATCCCACAACACCTTGCCGGTCTCCTGATCAAGCGCTCGAAAGTGCTGTCCGAGGTCGCCGAAGAATACCAGATTGCCGGCGGTGAGCAGGATGGCGCCGTTGATGGGAGCAGGTCCTTTGAAGATGTGGTCGATTTTTCCGGTCGCCGCATTGATTTTTGAAATCCCGGAGAGCTCGTCGAGCTTCGAGGGATCGCGCACCACGCCGCCGTGGTTGGAGCGTGTGCCGGGTTCGCCGGTCTTCTCCTGATTGCAGGCGTCCACAAAGGGCACATACAAGGAATTGGTAATGGGGCTGTAGCCTTGCGACCAGTAGCTGCGGGTGTTAAAGAAGCAGACCGTGTTGGTCATGTTCGGACGCGGCAGCATGGCGCTTTCGTTCAAATACGTGATGCCGTTCTCGTCGACGTTTTTCAAAAAGAAGTTGGGCACGTCGTAGGGCCAGGGGTTGGCCCACAGGAATTCGCCCGTGCGGCGGTCGAGAGCGAAGACGCCTCCGGATTCACCGGTGGCGAGAACAATATCGCGGCGTTCGCCGGCCTTGATCTTGCGGTTGAACCATTTCGCGGTGGCGGGCGTGGGATTGAGCGTGGTCGAGATCAGTATGCGATCGTTCGTCCAGTCTTCATCCCAGTCGTCGCCGGGGAGATGCTGATAGTACCAGTTCAGCTTGCCGGTATCGGCGTTAAGGGAGACTGTGGAATTGCTGAACAGATCGGCGGGAGCATGCGTGGGAATCGCATTGAAATCGCCGTGGCGTTCGAGACGTGTATTCGGCGTCGGATTCGCTATACCCCAAATGATGGAGTTGGTGGTGGGATCGTAGGTGCCGGAGAGGCCCCAGGGGCCGGCGACGCGCTTGTCGTCGGGAAGCCCGCCCCAGCTATCGCCGCCGGGCTGACCCGTTTCGGCGGCGGTCATGAATTTCCATAACAGCTTGCCCGTCTTGGCATCGTGCGCATCGATAAAGCAATTTTCGTGCTTACCGCCACAGGCGCCGCCGGAGATCACTTTATCCCCCGCGACGACGGTGCCTTGCGTAGCTCCGCGTGTTTCAGTTTTGGCTTCCCAGCGCAACTCACCCGTCCGCGCATCCAGCGCTTCGAGGTAGCTGTCGGGCGAAGTCCAGAAGACCATGTCATAGCCGATGGATATGGTTTTCGCGCGCGCGCCGGGTTTAATGTTATCCGGCATCTTGCGTTTGTGCTCCCAGATAAGTTCGCCGGTGACGGCGTCGCGGGCTTCGAGGACGGCTCCGGGCGCTTGCAGGTACATGACGCCATCGTGCACAAGCGGGATTCCCTCCTGCGAGCCCGCGCCCTCCGTAATCGACCAGGCGAGCTTGAGCTGGCCGACGTTGGATTTATTGATCTGCTGCAACGGCGAGAAGCGCTGCGCATCGTAGGTGCGGTTGTACATCAGCCAGTCGTTGGGGCTGGGGTTCTTGAGGTTGTCCTCGGTGAGGGGCACAAGGTTGCGGCCCGGTTGTTGACCAATGACGTGAACGGCGAGGAACACGGCGAGCGCGAGCGTCGCGGAAGTGAAGTAGATAATGTGGCGTTTCATGGCTCGGGGAAAATTATATCGGTTTGGCCGGCGCGTTGCGGAACGAAAGGACTTTTTGAGTTGATTATCGGGTCTGCGAAACAATGGCCTCGATGCTACTGCGGCCGCCGGAAGAGGCCGCCGTAAACGGCTTTGGCCAGGATGTGGCCCTGCATCGCCTTAAGGACGTTCGCGCGGGTTTCAAACGCGTCGGTTGTTGGCTTCACGTCCAGTTTTGTGTCAAGCGCGTAAAGCTCAAACATGTAATGGTGGTACGGCCCGTTTGCCGGAGCGCCCGGACCTCGGTACATAGTTCCCGTGGCGCTAATCTGATAGCTGCCGTCCGCAAGTTGCAGACCTTTTGGGACGCCTTCCGGCAGGCCTGTCGCCGTCGGTGGAATGTTCCAGACAACCCAGTGCGCTTGATCGTCGCTGGTTTTGTTCCGCACCACGTCCATGTCGTGCATGTTAAGCACGAGGCTCTGAGTGCCGGCGGGGACATTTGCCCACGCTATAGCGGGCGACGTGCCCTCGCCAGGCGCTACCCCCGGAGCGGCTTGGCTGAACTTGACCGGAATTTGGCTGCCGTCCGCAAATCCTGAAATCGTCAAAGTCATTGCCGGACCGGCAGTGGCGGCAGGAGGCTGATTCGCGCGGCCGCCACCCTGTGCCAATACCGAGACGGTTATTGCAATCGTGAATGTGGCGCTGAGGAGCAATCGCATGCGCCTATCGTATCGCGGAATAGGGATGGCCGGAACTCGTCCGGCTGAGCCAGCCGCCTGCATTATTGGCGCTTCAGCGAATCACTGAATTAACGATGGCCCCTGTTGTTCTGGTCAGCGGCTCGGTTCCGGGCTTGGCGCCATTTACAGTTTAAGAGCCTTTCCCTCCCCAAGGTCGCGATGCAGGCATTCGAACCCTCGCAAATCGGCGCTATCGTAGGTGCTCTAATGGACGCTCTCATTCCGCACCTCACCGATATACCCCAAATCGGCCTTCACAAACACGCTGGTATCTTGGGCGATCGGGAAGGCTATCCAGATTACAGCCACGACTCCAGCCTCCGCATAGAATTGAAGCTCATATATATCGACAATCCCGAGTTGGAGATGAAACGACCGCCGACCAAGCGTGAGCCATCCGCCCGCCTAACGCAAAAGGTGACCATCAAAAATGTGGTTCCGGCGACCGATGCAATGCTCCTTATCGCCTACCAACTAAAACCCCACACCGACAATCCCTTGGCCATCACGCCGACCATTGTTGACCTAGAAGTATTCTCGTGATCGAACTCGTTGAGGCTCGCGACCGCCGCCTTTTAGAGGGCGGCGGCCGATGGTTTGGCAACTATGAAGCCCCGTGCGTCATGAGCAAAAAGGGCGCTCAGAAAAGAGCCGTGGATCGACCACTCCATGTAAGTTCTTACGGTCGCAAAGAGTCCGAGGGCAAAGGCTTCAACGAAGATACCAATTTCGGAAAGCTGAAGCGCATTCCACACGCAGGATTACAGAGCTTCTTAAGGAAATGTATTGCCCTGGGTTTGGGGCAGGAAATCTCTCTCTTTGATGAGGAAGGCGATCAAGAAGTAGTGCCGGAGCCCGCCCCTGAATAGTGCGCCGCCGACCAACGCGAATGACTAGTCGATCATCACTGTGCCGTGCGCTAACGGATCAAAGTTCGACGGCCACTGAACGGCCTTGTGGTACCGCAGCCCACGCAAATCGGCGTCAATCAGATTTGCGCCTAAGAGCGAGGTGCCACCCTCAATAAGTGCATCGACGAGCTTAGCGTTTTGGTGGTTTGCGTTCTGCGCGTTGTTTTTTCAACCACCATGTGGAACGGGACAGGTCAGCGTTCCGAAGGTTCACTGAACTTAAGTCAACAGTATTGAACCTACAATCTGCTAGCACAGCACCTTCGAAATTTGCACCCTTTAGATAACAGCCCGGTCCGAAATGGACACCGTGCATGATCGCCCCACGGAAATCGGCGAATTGTAGAGCAGCCTCAGAGCCGAACCTCGCACCTGTGAGGTCAGCATTTGAAAAATCAGCTTCATCTAAATCACCTTCCCAAGTTCTCGTTTCTTGCTTGTAATTGAGCCTGAACTTCAGACTACGAAGATTGGCACCAGACAGGTTGGCACGCCTTAAGCAGAGGCCTGTTAAGTCGGCTCCTTCAAGCGATTGTTCAGGGTGGCGGTACAGCAACTTGTCGTCGCGGTCAAAAATGTCCATTACCGTAGTTCCTCTGTCATTGGGACCAGTCGCGTCCCACGGTATTGTATATCGGCCAGTCGCCGGATTTCGGCCGTCGAGGACACGAAATCCACCACAGCGGACGAAAGAATTGTCCCGATTGCCAGTCTCATAAACGGTCCTTTGTGCAACGGGACCTTTAGCGTTTCCAGAGGCGGTGAGGCAGAAGATAAGTGAAGCCGATGAACTCTTCCCAATGCGTGGAGGTCTTGGTGAAACCGTGATCGAGACCGCCATCGATGACGAGGTCCCTGCGCAGTGGGCGTGAAACGGCCCAGAGGTTACCGACTGCGTAGGAGCTGAAGTAAGGTTGCGTAAAGTGCCAGAATTCCCCGGCGAGCGTGAATTTGCCAAGGCGATGTGAAATCGACAGCGTTTGATTTAGCTGCGCACGGCGCGTCCCGAACGCCGTCTGTTCGGCCACGATGAAGTTGGCATCGAAATGAAATCCGCCCATATCGTTACTAAGCAGGAGTGTTCCGCTCTCTCGGAATGTTCCCAGATCGAGCTCCGGGGCAGGACTTTCGTACAGGCGTCGAACGTATGCGACTGAAACCGTCGGTAGAATGCCGCTACCTGCCAGTACCACGGCTTGCGCCCCGATAAAAACTTCACCCGGATGAATTTGCCTGTCCTGCCCCGCGCTGTTGCTGCTGTGAACATATGGCTCTGTCATGACGAAAAGCTGGAGACGCGGGGTCACCGCCATTTTTGTCACCTGATTAATGCCGATACGGGTGCCAAACTCCGGCGAGGTGACAGCTCCGAGAGAACCAGTTTCGAACTGAAGATAGCCTACAGGTGTCAGTGTCGCAGGGGTTGAGACGGTCGGGCGAGCCGGGTTAGCTTCGGGAATGGGTTCAGAAATGGTCTGCGCGAAGAGAGGCAGACAGAGCAGAAAAAAACGCCCGCAGAGTGCAAAGACTGAGCGCATAACGAGTTTTTAGAATAGCGGTTCAGTGATCCTGCATGCGGGTATGTCTCAAAAAGCGTAATATTTGCACCATTCGCGGAAGGCCCGTAAACATTGGGCTTGACGCGTTGCAAATGTCTGATGCAAAACTAAAGCACTTGAAGGATGTACGCCGTGATATTGACGGTCGTCTCATTGTCGAAATCCCTCAAACTTAAAATACGGGTCATCGACGGTCTCCTGAAAACGCGCAATAAGCTGGGCCGCGGTTTTATTTCCCCAACGCTCGAGGAACACTTTGCCCGCTAACGGGGCGACAAAACCCCGAGGCCCGATGAATTCCTGATAGGAAGCCGAGAGGGAAGTAAGAGGCGGGAGTTCGCTCGTGTCGCCTTTCCGTCCTATCAACTTATTGGTGTGACACTTTCCGCATGTGCGCTCGTACGCCAGGCGCCCTGCATCCGCCTGCTCTGCGGTGAAGATACGGAAGGAAGCCGCTTGTTGGGCGGTCAGTACGAAGCATCCGAAAGCGACAACGCCGACGAGGAGTATCGTTCTGAATATCATTTCCTTTATTTCGTCTGCGACCGCTCCTCAAGTGTACGTCACTTGGCTCCTGCCTCGGTCAATTTCCCTTATGCTCTCCCCGCAGCCTGTATGATCAACCCAGGTTAGCTTGAGTTGGCCAGCGTTGATTTATCGATTGTGCTGCCTGTTGGCTTCTGAGAATCCGACGTCATCGCGGAGGTCGATACGGCCCGGTGTCTTTGTGCGTGCCCATCTCAAGTACTAGAATTGCGGGAGGCGGAAACGCGGCGGCGAGCGTTAACGCAGTAAGGATAAATTGCTATGTTGGCTTGGAAGTCGAGAAACGGCCGGGTACGCGGCGGTACACAGGCTGAGGCTTGTGCCACTATCTTGCAAGCCCCGGCTCTTGTGAAATGTCGAAGCGCTGAGGGCGGCTTGGCAAGCCGCCGCAGGTTGGCAACCTGTCCCACCTTGCTTTTGGTTGCGGGGATGGTTTCCGCGCAGTGGTTAGATTATCCTACGCCGGGGATTCCGCGGACTCCCGATGGGAAGCCGAACTTGTCCGCGCCCGTTCCCAAGGCCGCGGACGGGCATCCTGACCTGTCGGGTTTGTGGCAGCGGCAGCGGACGCGTCAAACGGTTCAGCGCAGCAACAACGGCCTGGCAATGGGGCCGAACCTGGAGGACTTCATGCGGCCCGGCGAGAAAATCCCGCCAATGCTCCCGGCCACGGAAGCGCTCTACAAGCAGCGACTGGCGAACTTTATGGCGGACCGGCCTTCCGCGCAGTGCCTGCCGCATGGGATTCCGGATCAGATGCTGATTGGAGTGCCGCTGAAGATCGTTCAAAATCCCGGGATCACTTTCATTCTGTATGAAGAGTTCGCGCGCTTCCGCCAGGTGTTTACCGATGGACGGCCGCATCCGCCGGTAGCCAGTCCGGCATGGCTCGGTTATTCCATCGGATCATGGGACGGGGACTGGTTCGTCGTGGACACCCGCGGCTTCAATGATAAAAGCTGGCTGGATGACAGCGGGCGGCCGCACACGGAAATGCTCCACACGATCGAGCGATTTCGCCGCAGGGATTTCGGGCATATGGATATCGAGATAACGATTGACGATCCCGGCGCATATACAAAGCCATGGTCTTTCCCGATGCAATTCGTGTTTTTACCCGACACGGAGATGATCGAGGACGTGTGCGATAACGAGCGGGACTCACGTCACTCGGTGGGGAAGTAGTCAAAGTTCAAATCCCGCCCCGTAACGGGAACCCGAGCCTCGCAATCACCCAAGCGGGAGGATACCGCCCGTGCGGGGCGTATCAGCTGCAATGAAACTTCTTATGAAAATCTTATTCGTTATTCCAGCCGGCGCCCTAATGCTCTGGGCGGCGACGCATGTGGATTATAGCCATTCTACGAATTTTGATAATTACCACACCTATTCCTGGCTCAAGGTCGGGGCGCCCAATTCGCTTTGGCAGGACCGGATTCAGCGTGCCGTAGATGCCCAATTAGCGGCGAAAGGTTGGATGCTGGCGCCCTCGGGAGGCGATGCGGCAATCGCGGCCGTCGGCGCCGCTAAGGATGAACAACAACTGAATACGTTCTACGACGGCATGGGCGGCGGCTGGTATTGGCGCGGAGGCGGCGGCATGGCCACCACCACGGTGGAGACTATTCCCGTGGGTAGCCTGGATGTGGACATTTTCGATGCCCAGACCAAGAAGCTAATCTGGCGCGGCACGGCCGAGAAGACTTTGTCTGGAAATCCTGAGAAGAACGAAAAGAAGCTCCAGGACGCGGTTAAGGATATGTTCAAGAAGTTCCCCCCCGTCGCTAAAGGATAGGTGGGGCAGGTTGCCAACCTGCGGCGGATTGCCAATCCGCTTGGCCGTAAGTCCGAACCGGACAGGCCGGTTCGCAACGGCCGGGGGTGAATCACATCACTGTTTAGCCCGTTGCGTTAGCCGGTGCTCAGCGGCGCGCGTCATATTTTTTACGAACTCGACGCGGCGGAAGCGCAGCGCCGACCAATCCTCATCTATGGCGACCATACGCACCGGCTCGAAGCCTTCCGCTCCCAGCGAATTCCAACCTGAGTCGCGGTTGATCTGCGATTTGTACTTTTTCGAGCTGCCCTTCGGATAGGCGAACCAAATCACGGCGTCGCCCTCCGCTTTCTTGGCAATCGCCGGCGCAAGGCGCTCCACTTCTTCCTGCTTCATTACAAACGTCAATGAGAACTGTACCGACTTCGCCTTCTTCAGATCTCGAACCACCTCCACAGCCTTCAGCGATTTTAATTCCCGCTCGAAGCTTTCGGGAGCATTCAAGATGACGATCTGCTGTTGGTCTTTAAGATTGAGCTTGTCGAAAACGGAGGCCATGATCGTTCGTTATGCCGCGCCCGCTCGCCGCGTTCGATCGTCGATGCCGGGACTCAAATCGCAGAATTCTTCGTACGGCAGATCCGACCCCAAGCGCTTTAGCTCGGCCATGAAATGCAGGTCCATTTCACGCTGCCGTTCGGGGCTGAGCAACTCCGACGATCCGCCCTGCGTTCCCTTCCGCATCATGCTTGTAGGCGTGCTCCACGGAACCATCTTCCAAACGCCGAACTTATCGTCGATGCGCTTCATATATTCGAACGATGATTTTTCGCACACCCGCCGCAGGTCTTCCTCCGTCGCCTTCACTTCGAGAAAATCAGCCATTTTCCGGACGGTTCCCGGCAAATCCTTTTTCATGGCTTTGAAGGATAAGAGCAGGACGTTGGGGCGATTTCGCTGGGCCCAATAGCCGGCGGCGCTCTTGGCCCACGAGCCGAACATCATGAAGTCGCCCGCGCAAAACAGCTTGTACCAGGTATCCACCGAGGGCAGCGGGAACTGGTTCCCGAAGAAGAAGTAGCTCGACACGAATACGTCTTTTGGATCGCGGATTACGAAGATATAGCGGGCTTTATCGGAATGCGGAAGGTCATCCCATCCGAAGTGTGTTTTGATCACGCGCTTCTGCTCCGGTGAAGCTCGCCACACCGAATCGTCTTCCAGCGGGATCGCGTAACCGCGCAGCAGGCCCATCAATTTGGTGTCGGGCCACGGCACGACGCTGTGGATATGTTCGTACTCGCTTTTGCCATGCGTCAACAACTGATGGGCGATTTGCATGGTCCAGTTGGTCCCGCTCTTGATATAAACAGCGACAAAAACATCGTGCTCCGTCGGGATGTAGCCTTTGAACGGATTGTTTTCGGCAAGCTGTTTGATTTGACGCTTGCGCATCCCTTGAAACATGCGGTCGGCGCGGCCGAACTTATCCATCACCCTGACCATTGGGCGCATGAAGCCGTCGATCATTACTCCCATGGCGAAACGCGCAGGAAGGGGCGGCGGGCGGCGGGTAAAAGCGGCTTTGGGCATTAGTAAAGTATATTGCAGCGTTCGGTGGTTACAGACAGCCGGCATATTGTCGCATTCGAACGGGGTGTGGGGCAGCCTTCAGGCTGCGGCGGACTTCAGTCCGCCCCTGGGTTTTCATCCATTTTTGGGTGGGCCGAGGTCCGATGCATGACAGCTTAGAAATACGCCTGCAGGACCTCGTCCACCTCTGGGTGGCCCGTCGGATATTTCACGCCTTCCAGAGGACTCCCAGACTCGAGCAGGGCTTTGACCACTCGCGCGAACTCGCCCTCGGGATGACGCTTCTCCACCAGGCAGTCGTGCAGTGCCCAAATGAGAGGCGTTGTCTGAAACACGGGATCCCGAATATCCACCGGATGGCCGCGTGCAATCAGTAGTTCCACGAGGTCGCCGGAACCCGCCCATGCGGCATTGTGCAGGGGCGTGTAACCATGGTTGCGCTCCGGATGCGTGACCGGAAATCCCAGATCGAGCATTAGCTCTACCGCTTCGTAATTCGTGTTCGTCTCCCAGCAATACTTTGCCAGGAGTTCGCGATCCACATCCGCGAGTTCCGGCACGATCTCCGGATGCGCGCTCGCGATCGCCTGCGCCTCCTCGCGCCGCCCCAATACGCAGTTCACCAATAATCGCGTCGCTAGATCGCTCTCGGCGTAGAGGAAATCGAACATCGCCTGATATCCCTTCATCAGAGCGATTTGGTGCGGATAAGAATTGAAGCGCAGCGTCCATTGGTAGATCGTGCCGCCATGCCCTTCGTGGCCAAGCGGTGGGAACTGTGGCGCTTTGCCGATCCGGTGCCCCGGGCAGCTCCGATCCTCCCCGACCAATTTCTCGGCCAGGGCCATATCGCCCAGCGCCGCGGCCAAAAAAATGTCTGGTCTCGCGCCGCGCTCTAACAGGAACCGCGCCACGTCCGGCGCCTCGCCGATACGCCATTGCGCTGGTGTCGAATTATGATCCTCGTCGCGGGCGTCAATTCGAGCCCCATGATCTAAGAGCAACGCTGCCACAGCCACCGTTCCCGCGCAATGCAAAGGAGTCCGGGCGTCCATTCCCTTCGCGTCGATCAGCGAAGTATCCGCCCGCAGCATCGCCGTTAACGTGTCGGCCTGCCCAGCCAATGCCGCCTTATGCACGGCCTGATCCGCATAATGCTCCGCCATTGGCTCAGTATAGGCCCCTCCATTCAGCGCTCTCGGTTATTCACGCGCCTTGCTGCACGGCTCTTAGGCGGACTTGCTTGGGCGCAAATTCTTACAGACCAAAAAAATCGTACACGTCGTGCAACAACTTTCTATCGTGCGCCGCTTGCCGGTGGAGCGCGTTTGTTCGCCGAAAAGTCGAAATCCTGACGAGCGGCGTTTGCTATCATTCGGCTGATTAATATGACCATCGTTGAGATCGAGAACGTAACCAAAACCTTCGGGCAGCATATTGCGGTGAATCGCCTCTCGCTCTCCGTGCCCAGGGGATCTATCTACGGCTTTATCGGACCGAACGGTTCCGGAAAGACCACCACTTTGCGGATGATCATGCGTATCTATCATCCGGATCCAGGACCAGGTGTCATTCGTGTGCTTGGGGAAGCGAACTCCGCCGCGGCGAACGATCGAGTAGGGTACCTGCCGGAAGAGCGAGGTCTATACAAAAAAATGACGGTGCGTGATGTTCTTCGTTTCTACGCGGAATTGAAGGGACGGCGTGATGCCGTGGCGCTTATACCGCCATGGCTCGACAAAATGGGACTTGCCGGCTGGGCCGACAAGAGGGTCGAAGCGCTTTCGAAAGGAATGGCGCAGAAAGTCCAGTTCATTTCGGCGGTCATCGCCGAGCCGGAACTGGTGATTCTGGACGAGCCGTTCTCAGGTCTTGATCCAGTCAATGCCGATGTTCTGCGGGAAGCCGTGCTGGAGCTTCGCAAAATGGGAACAACGGTGATTTTTTCCACGCACGACATGAGCGTCGCCGAGAAATTGTGCGACTTTATTTTCATGATCTACAGAGGCAATAAAGTGCTCGACGGGACTCTGGAATCGATTCAGGATCGTTACGGAAGCGATACCATCCGTGTACGCGTAGAGGGCAATGGCTTCCACCTGCATACAATCCCCGGTGTGGAAAAGGTGACGGATTTCGGACGGCTGCAGGAACTTCGGATGGCCGCCAATACCGATCCCCAAGCGGTTCTGGCCGAACTCATGAAGCGTGGGCGTGTCATGCACTTCGAACTGACTCGGCCTTCCCTGCACGACATCTTCGTGCGGATCGCCAGCCCCGATGCAGCCGATATGATGCAGCCCGCGGCGAAAGGAGGAACCGCCCATGCGTAAGACAATGGTTGTCGCTCTTCGAGACTATCAGGCGGCAGTCAAGTCGAAGGCGTTCCTGGTCGGACTTCTGATGATGCCCCTGATGTTCGGTGGAGGCATCCTCTTTCAGATCGTGTTTCGCAACAACAACGACATCAGAGATAAGCGCGTTGCTGTTGTGGATTACACCGGACAGCTCTTCGACGGCATTAATCAGGCGTCCAAGATGCGCAACCAGACTTTGATCTACGATGGCGAGGGCGCGGCGCGAAAGCAGATCCAGCCGCGATACATCATCGAGAAGGCCGATCCTGGAACGAACGACTCGACTCACATCGCTTTGGCTTTATCCGATCGTGTTCGGAAGAAAGAACTCTTCGCGTTCGTCATCATCCAGCCGAATGCGTTGGAATCCGGCGGCAACCCTGCCCAGAGTCCCATTCAGTACCACTCCGAAAGCCCCACCTATGATCAGATCCAACAGTGGATTGCCGGACCGGTGAACGAGCGCATTCAGCAAATGCGGTTGCAGGCGGCGGCCCTGGATGCCCGGACCGTCCGTGAAGCTACGCGACGCGTTCTGGTGAGCAATCTCGGTCTGGTCAAGGCGGACGCCGCCGGTAATCCAATCCAGGCCGAGCAGGCCAACCTGGCGGCTAACATTTTTGTCCCGATCGGGTTGATGGTGTTGATGTTCATGGTAGTCATGACCTCGGCGGCGTTGATGAACAGTGTGCTGGAAGAAAAAATGCAGCGCATCGCCGAAGTCCTGCTGAGTTCGATTCCGCCCTTCCAGTTGATGCTGGGCAAGCTTCTGGGAACGGTTGCGGTCGCTCTGACGACCGGGTCGGTGTATCTGCTTGGCGCCTACCTCGCTCTCAAGCGCGCCGGCTACGTGCAATATTTTCCGTGGGACCAGGTGTGGTGGTTTGTCGCCTTTCTGTCACTGGCCGTTCTGATGTTCGGTTCGATCTTCATCGCGATCGGCGCCTCCGTTACCGACATGAAAGAAGCGCAAAGCATGATGACGCCGGTTATGCTGCTGCTAGTCAGCCCGATGTTCGTGTGGTTCAATGTGGTGCGCGAGCCGAATTCAACGTTGGCCCTGGTCATGTCTCTCATTCCTCCCATGACTCCAATGCTCATGATTGTCCGGCAGTCTGTTCCGCCGGGTGTTCCAATCTGGCAGCCCATCTCCGGGATTGTCCTGGTCTTGGCCGCAACGCTCATCTGCGTTTTTGCCGCCAGCCGGATCTTTCGTGTCGGCATGTTGATGCAAGGCAAAGGCGCGAAGGTCTCAGAAATGGTGCGCTGGGCGATTCGGGGTTAAGGTTGATCATCGGCCACCCCCAGAGTAATTGCCCGTCGGCGTCGACGTTGGGCCTTCTGAAGGAGCCGGTTATTCGAAACCGGCATAACAAAACGAAAATGGTATATCCTTTCGTTAGACTCGGGGCAACCAAAGCCGCCGCCATTACCGCCAGCCCAACCGCTGCGGCTGGACGGGCTGCAGCAACTCTTGGAGCAGGCGAACCAGGCGGTCGGGCGGCTCGACGGCCTTGCCTTCATTCTCCCGATCTTTCGTTGTTCATCTACACATATGTTCGAAAGAGGCGGTGCTCTCATCGCAGATTGAGGGCACACAGTCTTCCCTTTCGGACCTCCTGATGTTTGAGAACGACGAGGTACCCGGCGTGCCGATCCAGGAGGTTCAGTCTTTATCTGAGCCTCTACTTTAAGACTCACCGCATGGTGTACTACGATCTTCTAGATCGCGTCCGTGCTAAGGGCGATTGGGAAGCTTGGCTCGACTTCTTCCTGACCGGCGTGAAAACACTGCGGAGCAGGCTGCGAGCGCTGCGCGTCGCATCGTTGCGCTGTTCGATGATGACCAACGGCGGATCCAGGCGCTAGGCCCCGCGGCCTCTGTCCTACGTGTATTCCAGCATATGCAACGCAGTCCAATCGTCTCAATTTCGGCGACCGCTCGGAAAATCGGGATTTCCGCACCCACGGTTGCGAAGTCACTGGAGCACATGCGCCAACTGGGTATTCTGCGTGAGATTACCGGGCGCGAGCGTCATCGGTTGTTCGTCTACGAGCCATACCTGGCGATTCTGAACGAAGGGATGGAGCCAATTCGATGACTGCTCAAACTTCTGCCCTTGACATTCGTGTCGCCCGCCGGATACTCTCTAGGAGTGAGATGCAGTCGTTCTGAGCGTCTCACGGTCTCGGTTACCGCCAAGGTGTAATTCCTTCCGAGCCTGACGCAATTTTCAAGATTTGAATTGTGAACGGGAAGTGCGAGGCGTGTTCCGCCGTTTGCATGAGAAACGGATCACAACATCATCCTGAGATTGCAAATTGAAACCGGCCCCCAGTCACACAGAAAAGGAAAATACATTGAAACCCAACAACCCCATCCACGCCATCCTCGATGCACTCGCCGCACAGCAGCGGCGGGGCGAGACCTCGCTAACCGTCAGAATCGAACCCGATCTCATCCAGGATGCGATAAACGTCCCGGGCTACAGAAAGTTATTCGCTCCCGTCATTCCCGGTCTGACTGATACCGCGCCGATCTACGCAGCGTACGAACACATGCGACAGGCCGGCGAGACCAGGGACACCATTTTGGTGCTTGTCGAATGCCAGACAATCCGGGAGTTCCGGGAGGCTCTCGGCCGGCTGCCGATTCGAAAGTCTTCTGAGTGGCGCTCTTTTTCAACGACCGGATCCGGCAGTTCCTATTAGCCTTCCGCGCTGCGCCCCGGAGTTTACAGACGTTCGGCGTGTGACTCACGGAGGAAGCCAGAGTATCCATACACGCCAAACCACGCCTTATGAAGCCGAGTAGCGATTGCGCCGCGGCGCAAGCACATGGAGAATGGAGGTGCCGCTGGCCGTGCCGCCATGGTCGTGAAAGGGAGGACCTGTGTACATTCGAAAAACTCTAGCGATCGCCGCGGCTATATGTTCTACGCTGCCACTCTCCGGCCAGATAGACCCGGTCCGCGCGGAGGCTTATTTCAAAGAGGCGAAGGCATTCTGTGAACGCGATGGCGGACGGCTGTGGGGCGTATCGCTGTGCGGTCCCATGGTGATTGCCGATGCGGCGACCGGCACCATTGCAACGAATCAGCCGGCGCCGGAAGCAGCCAGGCCTCGAAGTCTCGGCTTCGCCAACGCGATAACCGAATGGGGCGGCGTGCAATGGTCCACCTTTGTCTGGCAGCTCCTGGCGTCGTTCGACGAGCCCTCCCGAGGTGTTCTGATGATGCATGAGCTGTTTCATCGAGTAGAGCGCCCTCTCGGATTGATGACACCTGATGGACAGAATAACCACCTCGATACGCTCGAGGGGCGTTATTGGCAGTTGCTCGAGTGGCGGGCTCTGGCCAGGGGCCTGGGATCTTCGGGGACGGAGCGAACCTCTGCCGTGCGCGACGCGCTCGCCTTCCGCTTGGCGCGACGGCAAGTGTTTCCAGCAGCGGCGGAGAACGAAGTGCTGGAGGAGATTCGTGAGGGACTGGCCCATTACACGGCAATCGTAACCACTGCTTCGTCGCCCCAAGACGCGGCGTCGAGCGCGATCCTGGTACTCGCCGACTATGCCAAAAGAGAGAGCCTGGTGCGCGATTTCGGTTATGCATCGGGAACCGCGTACGGAGTTTTGCTGGATGCGTGGTCTCCGGGTTGGACCAGGCAACTGAAAGGACCCGAGGATCTGGGCGAACGGTTAAGGGTCGCCGCCGGCATTGCGGTGACCGGTATCAATTCGCGCGAAGCGGCCGATCAGGCCGCGCTGAGGTATGACTCCGCTTCGCTCAGAACCGCCGAAGAGAAGCGTGACGCGGATCAAAAGGCCAACGTGGCGGAACTACGAAGGCGATTCGTGGATGGTCCGGTGCTTGTGCTGCCGAATGCCGGCGGTTCGTTCTCGAACTCGGGCATCACACCCATTCCCGGCGTAGGGACTGTGTTTCCGACGGTCCATGTAACCGCGGAGTGGGGTGTGCTGGACGCGGCCCAGGTCCTTCGGCCGGACGACCGGAGCAACATTACATTGCCTGCTCCGGCCAGTGTCCAGGGCTCGATGCTCGAAGGCAGTGGGTGGACGCTCAAAATAGCGGCGGGTTGGGTGGTGCGTGCCGGGAATAGGCCGGGTGATTTCCAGTTGGTTCGGAACGTTCCCAGGCAGTAATCGTGCTGAGCGCCACATCGGCGAGGTACGGCGCTGTGACGCGAGCAGCCCTGAGGCCGTCCGTAATCTGTCCATAAGTGCGAAAAATGGTGGAGCAGGCTTGAGCCTGCAACGGGTGCTTTAGCACCCGTCGGGTGCCGAGGCTGAAGCCTCGGTTGCAGGCTGAAGCCCGCTCCACCAGCGACGCGGGCCGTGCCGAGGTCGAGATCCACCACGAGGAGGCCAACTTCGGGGCGCGCGTTGGTGTAGGATGTCATCAGGTCGTCCAAGGAGCAATCGCATGAATGTCCGCCACCTCGTGCCGTCCGTGAGCCCCCGGCTCCTGTCCATCGGATCCCTCATTTTGGCGGCCGGCCTGCAGCAGCCGGCGTCAGCAGTAGACCTCTCGAACTTCAAGGTGCTCATCGAGCCGCAGTACATCGCTGCGCTCGGAGACCCCGGGGCCACCTCCGGCAACGGCGCGCAATCATGGGGCGTCTGGAGCCAGGACCCGGGCCCGCGCGGTTGCAAGCTGGACCGCTACCCTGAATTGAAGGCGGCCGGCGGCGTGGCGCCGGCACAGTGGAAATTCGACGCTGCGGACTGGTGGCTGGAGGAACACGGCTTGATCATGGAGAAGCCGGCCTTTCCGCTGCCTCCTGGGAAATACCTCGTCACGGGCGACCGCAAGGTGACGACCGTGCTGACAATTCATCCCAAGGACAAGGACGGCAATCAGCGGTGGGAACTCGCCGACGGCGCGAGCCTCTACGATGTCACCCATCTCGGATGCCGCTCCGCGCGCTACACGCCGGCGACGGGTAACAACTCGTGCTCGCCCGCGAACGTTCCCCAGACCGCGCGTTTTCCGGTGACTCCAGGGGCGGCCATGCCCGTCGTGAACGGCTGCAACAAGCAGGACTACGCGGTTCTCATCGTCGTTGGGCTGCCCGCTACTCACTGAGTGCCCGCACGCAGGGCGGCGACCGCTCGCCACGTGACCACGCCGACACCCGAACGCCACTTCTCTACCGGGTGGCCGCAGGACTATTCCTTCAGATCTATGCAGCGCAACAGCCGCATCGCACCTAACCCGGGAAACCGTTCAGGATGTCTTGCCAAGGCTTCCCGCAGCACCTCGAAGTCCCGCGAGTTGTTGTGCACGAGCGGAAGCCCCTGCACGAGCGACGTTGCCGCGATCACGATATCGAACCTCCACCGCGCGATCCGGCCAGCCTTGGATTCGGCTCGGCGACGAGCCGACACCGGCGGGCTGGGAGCGTCAGGTACCAGGCAAATCAACTCCGCCGCGGCCCGGACAACGGCATGATGTACCGGAAGAACGCGAGCCGGGGTCTGATCGTACGAATCGCGCATCGAGCGAATCCAGCCGGCACGTTCTGAAGTCGCTTGAGCCAGCGCAATCCCAAACCCGGTCAGGCGTTCCAGCACCGTGATCGCGGAGACGTAGACCAGATGACGCCGGGAATACTGGAGAAGCCACTGCCGGCCAGCGGGGTCGCGGGACAGCCAACTCTCCGCGCTGGTGTCGAAGAGGAAAGGTCCTTCCGGATTCACTTTTTCCCGGTCAGATAGATACCATTGACCATCAGGAGCTCCTCCTCGGCGAGTCCGGCGAAAGCGCGTCCCATTCGTTCGACGAAGTCCTCGGCTCGTTCGACGGCCAGTTGCTGCCGTAGCCCTCCCTCAATCGCCTCGTTCATGATCACATTCAGATGGACCTTCCGCCGGTTCGCCAGACGCTTCGCCGAGCGGAGGGTGGCCACCGGCAAAGTAACAGTTGTGCGGCGCTTCGTGGAAGAGACAGCCATGACTAGAGAATACCATAGTGCATCAAAGTGCATCACCGAGCTTCGGCGGTGGCGGTATTCCATGATGAAACTTGTGAATGCCGCGGATTTCATTCCGCTGCAGTACTGCTGACGCTCGTGTCGGGCAGCTGCGAGACGACAAGGGGGGCTGGCTAAGTCTCATGCCTATGTTGTTGCATAATAAGCGGTGAGGATACTTTCCTCCTGGAGGTGAACTTTGTCCAAGATAACTTCTTGGATTCTGGCTAGCTTCCGGTTCCACGTGTGCAGGTAGCAACACGGAGGCATACAGCTCCCGCCAGGTAAAACGGGGCCAAGATTGCGACTTGCCGGTACGTTCATGACGTACTGCACTCGTCAGCGATTCGAACGCGAAGCGAGCCACAAGGAAACCTGGTCGTCGGAACATCCTGTGAGTGGCCATATCAGGATGGGTTGGCAGCTCAGAACGAGATGGCTGGCTTCGCCGTTAAGGGGTGGTTTGGGAAATTTCCCGTTTGGCACACGTCAGTGCTCCGAACCACCTTGAAACCTCACTCGTTGCGCTCTATCTGGCAATCGCGGTAAACCATACCAAAAGTGTTTAGCAGTTCGATCAGAACGGCTCCGTTTCGGAAAGCCGTTCTGAGTCGCAGCGGAGCGTCATTCCCCGCCGTGCCACCAGCCGGGACTTCGATTGTCTGTCCACCGGGAAGGAGGTCGAGGCTGAACGGCGTGGATACTTTGAGGATCTTGCTTAACGCGGCTGTCAATACGGCTGTCTTTTTCGGTTGAGTTCGCGGGTCGTTGGTTCGTGTCGTCGGATCGTTGAGACATGGTTCACTCCTTTGAGCGGGGGTTGCCCACCGATTTTTTGGCGCGTTTCGCGCCTAAACGTATTGCGATTTGGCGAGCCAGTTTTCCATCTGGAAAATTACTGGAAACGCAGGACGGGCGAGCTGGACGCGGGGCAGGCCGGTGTTTTGGCGTGTCTCGCGCCTCTACTAAGAGATGACACCTTAGCAAGGCTGTTTTCTGGTGAAAAATTACTGAATGTGGGGAGCATAAGATCCTAGTTGCGGGCGGGTATGACGGTCGGCGAACTGATCGACAAAGCGCGGTCGGGAGGGTTGCAACCGGCTCTCTCAAGCGGGGCTTATCTCCGACCGACGTCCCACTTTCCCGAACGCGATCGGGATAGAAAGCCCCCGGCCTACCGAAGGCTCATCCATATACAGCCGCGGTCAGCTTACCGGCTGACTTGGATACTGCTTGGGGCTAAGCCGCCACGACCGGCAGCGCCCGGACGAGCACCGCCACCGTTAGAGATAAGCTTTACCCAAAGTGCGCCTTCTCCGCGGTAGTACGAGGTGCTGCTGGCGCTGCGCAGTGCATCCAAGCTGGTTTGTGCCGTGCCCGTCGCTGCGCTGGTGTATCCCGGTAATTCGAAGATAACCCATGAGCCGTTGTCCAGCTCCCGCAAGCTAATGTTCAGGGTCGGCGCTTCGCTTTCCGCCCGGATCTCGGTGCCGGCGAGTACCGTGGTGTCCCCGCTGACGGTAAGTTTCCGTCCATTGCGGCTGAGAACGACCTGTGGGGCGGCTCCTCTACCGCCAAGTCCACCACGACCTCCAGCAGCGGGACCACGACCTCCAGCTGCGCCAGGACCGCCAGCAGCGCCAGGTCCGCCAGCTACGGCAGGACCGGCAGGCGCGCCAGGACCGCCGGCAGCGCCAGCGCCGAAACCTCCGCCTCTAGCACCTCCGGCGCCGCCGGCGTTAATCCCCATGCGCCCCATATCACCCTTACACACGGCAGCGTTCCAGTCCGGCTTGATTTGACAGTGTTGAGGATCGTCCGCGATCCCGTTGTCAATCACGATGTAGGAATCGCGGACGCCGCCGGCCGACCCGTCGATATCGTGGAACACCGCGCCATTCCAGCCTGAAAACCTTCCGAATTCACCGGAGAAGGACCAGCGGCGATCCTGCTGCGGTGGGAAATACACCGGCTTCGCATTTTCGAATTTCAGGCCTTCGACGGAGTTGTTGGTGCTGATGGGAAAGCTGGTGTACAGCAAGTACGAGATCGCTCCGCTCTTGCGAGTGGCATTGTCCACAAAATTGACGAACTTGGTATTCACAACATGGTGCGTGAAGTCGTAGTATTCGAAGCCACGGATCGGGTAATCCGCGTCCTTGCGAGGCATGGATCGGCCATAGGCGATTTCCGCTTCGGTTTTGGGGGTGCCTTTATTGTCAGTTTCGCCCACGAACAGGGAGTCCTCGACTTTCGAGGTAAAGTCACCGTGGTACGGGGCCACACCAGGGTACGCATGTGTGTAGCCGATGCCGCTGTCGGCGAGTATCAGGCCCTTGAACACATGATTCTCGCCCCGGGCCCAGATGGCAGCGCCACTGTTCTTGTAGCTGGTAAAGTCTTTGATTACCGATTCCAGCCTTGCGCTATTGGTGTCGCTGGGATCCGCATAGGGCAGATGCGAGTTCCCGCCAAGGTTGAATCTACCCTGCGGGTTGGTTCCGCGATCGAACATCAGCCCGTCGACGTCGGAGTGCGAGACGTTGCCGGCAAACTCCCGCAGTTGCATCCGCCGGGGCCAGGTCTTCGCACTAATCTCCGTGCCTTCAAACTTACCCGTTGGGTGTTCCGGCAAAGCGATCCAGAAGCCTGTTGCCTCAGAACCCGCGGACACATTCCCGTGGTACGTATTGTCGGGGTTCGTGATCCAGAAGGTGGATGCTGTGTTGTCGGAAGGAATCAGCTGATCCTTGTCATTCTGACCGGCCCCGGAGCCGTTAAGAGCATTTGTCGAATTACAGGGCCGGGTGGGATTGCACCTGGTCAGCATCCCCAGGTTGTTCAGATACTGGTTCCCGTGTTCCACGCCATCTTCGAGGAAGTAGCAGTGACCGATGTTGTTGTACGCCACATTGTTCTCAACCCGCACATCGTTCGTGCCATGTACCGTCACGCAGCGGCTGAAGGTGTCGTGAATCGCAGAGTTCTCGATGTATTGCCCCGGCGCATCGCCAACCAGATGCCAATGGATCGGATACCGTGCAAGGTTCTCGTGCTGACCCATTCGATAGAACTCGACACCGGAGACCGTCATGCTGGAGCCGGCCATCGCCATCACATGCCCGCCGCTGAATGACTTCTCTGCGTCGGCGGAAGCCTGGATTTTGATATTGCGTGTCAGCATGCCGACTTCACCGCGCTCATCCACGCCGAAGGTGACTTGACCGTAGTGCATATATTGAAGTTTCTGGTCCAGCGTAATCACGTTTCCGGAGACGCTGGCGATCGTTCGTGGCTCTGCCTGGTGTGGATCGAAATCCGTTGACGCGATAACAATCAGGTCACCTTTTTTCCAGTCACCGGGATTCAAGACTTCGATGGTGTTGCTACCCGCGGCGGCTGTTTTTGCCAGCCTGGTCCAGGAGTTTTTCCGGTTACCGTGCAGGCTCAGGGTTCCGCCCATGAGCATGATCCCGCGGTCGCCCATGTCCATTATGTTTTCATCCGGGACGTTATTGGTCAGGGTAATGGTCGCATTGCGCGTGTGGGGGCGAGCTTCAGTACCAATCTCCAACTCCCCGTGCAACATGATCCACTCGGTGGTCAGTTCAAGATCTTTGTTATCGGCGAAGCTCAGTTTGCCGTTGATCGTTAAACCGTGCAGCGGCGGCGGACTGACATCGAGGATAACGTCCATGTCCTTCTCAATCGTGACAACGGCGTCTTTGCCTGGTGCCTTCTTGTCAGGCCAGGTGGCCGCATCAGACCAGCGCTTCGCGCGGGCCGTCGAAGAAGTTTTTTGCTGAGCCTTAACAACGGCATATCCGCCGAGGACGAAAAAGGTTGGAACCAGCAACGAAAGGAACAAGAGAAAGCGTTTTCGCATTGTTAAACCTCTACATGCCATGCAACAACTGAAGACCTGACGACAGGACTTTCATATTACGTTACTTCTCCTGTCAGATTCAGTCCCGGTCTTGCGTGCGAGAATCGCGACCAGCTCCCACTGACCCGCCCCCGAATTGTTTGGCGAGCAGGATAATCTCACCCTTGAGGCCACCGGCCAGTTGAGCGGCGACACGTTGACCGGACGCGGCAACGGCAAGAGCGGGAGCGCGGCGAGCTTGAGCATATGCGCCGATTTTAGCGTTTTTCTAATCGCTAGCTGCAACCTTGCCCGAAAACCGAATTTCCCGTATCTTGGGGACATGGAAGTGCGTTTCACAACAGAGCAGGAAGCGCAGTTAGCGCAACTCGCCACCAAGACCGGCACCGACGCCGAGCATTTGGTGAAGGACTAGTCTCAAAAAGGGTAGACACACAACACAACGCTGGACGGCCCCAACTTTTTGAGCTACAATGTAGCTCAAAAAGGATGTACAGCATGACTAACAGTTCCGTTGTCCGCGCCCGTATCGACGAACGCACCAAACGACAGGCCGCCGCCGCTCTAAAGAAAATTGGCCTTACCGTTTCCGATGCTTTCCGCTTGCTGATGGTGCGCGTTGCGGCAGAAAAAACACTGCCCTTTGAGCCGTTGAAACCCAACGCCGAAACGATTGCAGCCATGAAAGCCGCCCGCCGTGGCGACCTCCTCAAGGCTGGAAAGCCCAAAGATTTGCTCCGCAGCCTCAATGCGGGAGATTAAATACACCGCTCGTTTTAAGCGAGACTACCGCCGCGAAAAATCCGGCCAGCACGGCAAGAAACTCGACTTACTGCTGATGGAAGTCGTCAACTTGCTTGCCAATGACGCGCCCCTTCCCCGCCGAAATTTCGATCATCCTTTATCCGGCGAATGGAGCGATCATCGTGACTGCCACATCAGGCCCGACCTTATCCGGATCTATCGCAAACCCGACAGCGCCACTCTCGAATTGGTGCGTTTGGGTTCACACAGCGAACTCGGCTTCTGAATAGTGCATTCTCAAAATCGGTCCTTTGCGCCCCTTGGGCCGGGGAGAGTCCCGATTGAAACTGGAAAGCTATACGACCCAATCACGTTTCGGGTCTTTCACGTACAAACGTTTTACAGTGCCGCAAGAGGTGCACAGGTCAGCAAAAAGGGTCTCCCTTCTGTCCCTTTCGGGAGACCATCCGAAAAAGCGCTTCTTTTTCTCTTTGCAGAGGCGGCCTGGACGTACGTCACCCTGACCACCAGAAGCAGAAAGAGTGAGACCGCTGATGAGTTGTGAAGCGCCGCAGTGTTCACATGTATTGTTGGGCATGGACACAACTATAGCCCATGAGGGTAATTCATGATCTCCCGTACCGTCCCAAAAAGGGTCCTTTTAGCGACGCTACCCGCGCCGGGTTTCTAAGGGGCGTTGCCCCTCGCGTGGTCAAGGCCGACGCCCTCCGGGTTTTGGCTCCCCCGCTTCGCGGTCCCCCCAAAAAAGTGCTAAAGCACTTCGCAAGCCTTGACCGTGCTACCCCCACGCTCGCCGCGAGCAGGGTTGCATGAGCAACCAATAACCAGAGGAGAAAAAAATGTTCGCACAACTGCCTTCCGGCCACACGGTCACTTTCGACGGCTCGTTTATCTGCCTTGAGGATTCCGGCGAAGGCCGTAGCATCACGAACGCGGCAGAGCAAATAATCCGTCAGCTTGAAACGGCGACCGCCGCCTACGGCATTGACCTTGACCGATACGCCGTGATCTACCGCGACACCATGGGCAATTGGGACCAGCTTCTACACCTTGAGGGCCGCTTTGCGGGTTTCAAGATCCTCGGCGGAACTGATGATTTAGAAACCGCGAAAGCCCGCGCCGCTCTTCCAGTCTCATAAACGGTCCAATTTGACCTCTTAGTTTTTCGCCTTCCCTGCCCCTGGTATGCTGACGGGATACAGAGGAGGCAACCATGCGCCGTTTCTGGGCAGGGCTGGGATCGCTGGTTTTCTTCATCATCGCGCCAGGAACGATCTTGGGGTTCATTCCCTGGTCGCTCACGGGCTGGCGCATCCGGCCGCCGTTCTTCGGCATTGAGCCTTTGCGATGGGTTGGCGCCGCGCTCATCGTGTTGGGGCTGCTGCCACTCCTCAGTTCATTTGCGCGTTTCGCCTGGGACGGGCTTGGCACACCCGCACCGATCGCACCACCTACGAATCTCGTGATGACCGGCTTCTACCGCCGCGTGCGTAACCCAATATATGTCGCGCTGCTCGTCATTCTACTGGGCGAGGCGCTGTTGTTCGGCGATGAGCGCGTCGCGGCGTGGGGTGTGCTCTTTTGGCTCTTCACGTTTGCAGTCGTGGTGATCTTTGAAGAGCCCTCGCTGAGGGAGCAATTCGGCGAGAAGTATCGCACCTACTGTAAGAACGTGCCGCGATGGGTGCCGAGGGTTACTCCTTACAAACCATCCTCTTAACTTCCTTCAAAATCGACATGACGACGATCTCGAAGCTGGGGGATTCAAACTTTTACCAGTGCTGATCCCTGGGTAATCGCGAGTGCATGGTTCGGCGGAATCTTCCCCATGTCTCTTTGTCCGAGGTGTAAGGACTTGCTTAAAAGAGACGGAGAAGCAGGGCTTCGGAGGACTTCGAAAAAACTGGCGGCTTTGAAAAACGGGCATGCGGAAGCGGTAGCCACGTCTCGAAAACGGTAAGTTTTGGAACGAAATTCGGAGGCAGGTAAATAAAGGCTTGCCAGTCCCGAAAGTCTGTACCAAAATGAAGTCACGAAAAAATCTGTAGCAGGGTTCAGCCTACCGGCTGACCTGGACGCTGGTTCCACCACCAGGGGCGCCGGTGCCGCTGTCACCGCTGGAGACAACCTTGACCCAGAGCGCATCCTTGTCCTTGTAGTACGAGGTGGCGCTGGCCTTGCGCAGCGCATCCAAGCTGTCCTGCGGCGCACCCGAGGCTGCGGTGGTGAATCCCGGCAGCTCAAAGATCACCCACGAGCCGGCATCCAATTCGTTCAGGGACAGGGACACGGACGGCCTTTCGGTGGTCACCTTGATCTCGGTACCGGCTCGTACGTTGGTGCCCGTTACGTTGTACTCCTTGCCATTGCGGCTGAGAACGACCGGCGGCTGAGCAGGTCCACCAGCGCGTCCGAATCCTCCTCTGCCGCCAGCGCCAGCGCCGCCGGCTACCGCAGCCCCGCCTTGACCACCGCCAGGGCCGCGACCACCACCAGGGCCGGCACCGGGCGCGGCGCCTGCCGGAGCAATGCCTCTGCCACCGCCAGGACCGGCAAATGCGCCACGACCCCCGCCGGGGCCGCCAACATTCAGGCGCCCAACATCGCCCCTGCACACGGCAGCGATCCAGGTGGGCTTGATCTCACAGGCTTCTGCGTCGGCCGCGATGCTGTCGTTGACGCCGTCATTGATGAGAACGTAGGAATTGGGACCACCGCCGAAAGAGCCGTCCTTGTCGCGGATCACCGCGGTCTTATATGCCGTACTGCCTCCGTTATCGTTGCCCCACTTACGCTCCATCGGCGGGAAATACACCGGCTTGGCGTTGACGAATTTCACGTGCTCGACGGAGTTGTTGGAGCTGACCCCGAAGCTGGTATACAGCAGGTAAGTCATCGCTCCCGACTTGCGAGTGGCGTTGTCCTCGAAATTCCGGAAGGTGGTATTCTCCACGTCATGACGGTAGTCGTAGTACTCGTAGCCGTGGATCGGGTAATCCGGAATTTCGGGCTTCGGCAAGCTGCGGCCGTAAGCCTTTTCCGCGTCAGTCCTGGGGTTGCCGACGTTCTCGGTTTCGCCCACGAACAGCGAGTCAACGACCTTTGACGTAAAGGCGTAACGGCCGAATTCGCCAGACGCATGCGTAAAGCCGTTAGCGTTGTCGGCCAGCTTCACGTTCCTGAATACGTGCATCTCACCCCGGCCCCAGATGGCGCCATTCCGGTTCTTGTAGGAGGTGAGATCCTCGAAGACCGATTCCACCGCCTTGCTGTTCGCGTCAGCGGGATTTTCATGTCCCGTCTGCGAGCTGCCGGTAACACCGAAATGGCCATCGGGGCCAACGTTCCGGTCGAACATGAACGAGTCGTAGTTGGAGTGGGCGACGTTGCCTTTGAACTCGCGGAATGGCGTGCGACGCGGCCAGGTCTTCGCACTGATCTCCGTGCCTTCGAACTTACCCGTCGGGTGCTCCGGCAATGACATCCAGAAGCCGTTCGAGTCGGAACCCGCGGCCACGTTATCCCGGTAGACGTTGTCCGGGTTGGTGATCCAAAAAGTCGCCGCGGTGTTGTCCGACGGAATCAGGATATCCTTGGCATTCTGGCCATTCCGTCCTGCCGGTCGGTTCTCTCCGGCTGCAGCGAGGTTTGTTGCGACGCACGGCGCGTCCGGATGACACTTGGTCAGGATCCCCAGGTTGTGCACGAACTGGTTGCCGTGCTCCACGGCGTCTTCGAGGAAGAAGCAGTGACCAATGTTGTTGTAGGTCACGTTGTTTTCAATGTGCAGGTCATTGGTGCCATGCACGGTCACGCAGCGGCTGTAGGTGTCGTGAATCGCCGAGTTCTTGATGTACTGCCCCTGCGCGTCGCCGATCAGATGC
>JAFAQY010000043.1 GCA_019261985.1 Bryobacterales bacterium
AATACCCGGATTTGCTCCAGGCCTACCTTCTGCCTTGCTTGCATTCGGATGATCAATCCTCAGCATGCGGCGTGTGCGCTCCTTCAGGCTCATCTTGCGTGAGAAACAAACCCTTTCTTCAGGCTCATCTTGCATGAGATAAGACTAGCGGTTGACATGGCGGACGATGTTCAGGTAGCATCGGAGTCCGATTGGGTCGAGAGTAACTTGCTCAGGTCCGCTAGCCGTCTTGGAGAATTAGAAGCATGTATAACGCGATTCGCGGCTCGATGTTTGTGGCAGCCGCACTTGGGGTTTTGTCAGTTCAGGTGAGCGGCCAAGCGCCCGCGGCCGCCGGCCGTGGTCCAGCTCCGGCGGCGTATCGCGCACCTCGCGCGGCCGACGGGCATGCCGATCTGAACGGCATTTGGCAGACGATGAACACCGCGAATTGGAACCTGCAAGATCACCCTGCGTATGCGGGGCCCATGTGGGAACTGGGCGCGATTGGCGCGGTTCCGGCGGGCGAGGGAGTAGTGCAGGGCAACGAGATTCCATATCTGCCCGATAAACTGGCGCAGAAAAAGGCGCACTTCGAAAACCGGCGCACGGACGATCCCGAAGCCAAATGCTATATGGGCGGAATTCCACGCAGCAACTACATGCCTTACCCGTTTCAGATCGTGCAGTCCCCCGCGGGCATTCTATTCGTTTACGAGTATGCGAGCTCAAACCGTTTCGTGAATATGGGCAAGCCTGTTGAGGCTGGTTCGGATACATGGATGGGCACCAATAACGGGAAATGGGAAGGTGACGCATTAGTAATAGATGTGACTGGATTGAATGGTCTGGCGTGGTTCGATCGCGCGGGCAATTTCGCCAGTGATAACGTGCATGTTGTCGAGCGCTGGACGCGGACGGATCGGGATCATTTGTTATACGAGGCGACAATCGAAGATTCAAAAACGTTTTCGCGCCCCTGGAAGATCAGCATGCCGATCTACCGGCGGGTGGAAAAGAATGCGCAGATCCTGGAGTTCAAGTGCGTGGAGTTTGCGGAGGAGTTGCTTTATGGCAAATATAAGAAGAAATAGCTGCTTCTTGCTCTCGATTGCATTCGCGATTGGGGCTGCGGCTCAAACCACAAAACCTTACACTCCGCCGAAGACGCCCTGGGGCGATCCGGATCTGCAAGGTGTTTGGCCCGGGAACATGGGCGTTCCAATGCAGCGGCCGCTGAATCTCGGAACGCGCGCGGAATTGACGGATCAGGAATTCGCGCAAAAAGTGGAGCAGGCCCAGCGTCAGGCCGCGGTCGATTCCGAATCCCCTGCCGCAAGCGATTCTCGTCCGGGAATAGGGCCGCCTTCTTATTGGACGGAGCGCGGCAAACCCACGAAGCAGGCCTCCCTCATCGTCCAGCCTGCCGATGGGCGGCTGCCTCCGCTGACCGCGGAAGAGCAGAAGTTGCGAAAAGAAGCGCGGGACGGAAAAGGCTTTACGGGTGAATGGCGCGGCGAAGCGGCGCGTCCCGACGATCTAAACCTTTATTACCGTTGCATCACGCGGGGACTGCTCGGATCGGTGATTCCCGTGGTCTATAACAACGGAAACCAGATTATTCAATCGCCCGGCTATGTTGCCATTCGCAACGAAATGATCCACGAAACCCGGGTTATTCCCCTGGATGGACGCCCGCACGTCGGAAGCGATATTCGAACCTACATGGGCGATTCGCGCGGCCACTGGGACGGCAATACGCTGGTAATCGAGACCACCAACCTAACTGATAAGGACGCTATCGGCTCGAACGGCGCGGGATATCCAGGCGACCCGGGCCATCACAGCGCGGATCTGAAGGTGGTTGAGCGCCTGACGCGCGTGGACGCTGAGACGATCAACTACGAAGCGACCATCGACGATCCTAAAACATGGACCAAGCCTTGGACCATGCGCATCGTTCTCAAAAAGGATGCCCACTACGATCTTCTGGAATACGCCTGCCACGAAGGCAATTACGCTATGGGCGATATTCTTAGTGGCGCCCGGGCGGATGAAGCCGCGGCTAAATCCAAGTAAACTTATAAGCGGACCCGCTTTATGAGCGCGGTATCCAAGCAGGGAGACAGAATGCGGACGAAACTAGCAATCTTGACGGTTGGCGCGGGCTTGGTTCTTGCGGTTGCGCCGGCGTGGGCCCATCATGCGTTCCAGGCGGAATTCGACGACAAGAAACCGGTGCATCTGAAGGGCAAGGTCACCGAGATGGAATGGATCAACCCCCATTCATGGATACATATTGACGTGCCGAACCCGGACGGAAGCGTTACCAATTGGATGGTGGAGTGCGGGAGCCCGAATATCATGCTGCGGCGCGGCTTCACCAAGCGGTCGCTCGAAGTGGGCACCGAGCTTGAAGTTCAGGGTTACCAGGCAAAGAACGGCACCAATCGCGCCAACGGCAGTTCGGTGACGTTCAAGGACGGCAAGAAGCTGTTTGTGGGCGGGTCAAATCCGGACATTCCCGAAAACCAGAAGAATTAGGAGGATCACATGCGCCGTCTTCTTCCAGCCGTTTCGTTTGTGTCCATCGCTGCCGCCGCGTTGCTCGCGCAGAGTGCGGCTCCGGCAAAGAAAGCTTACACTCCGCCCAAAACGTCCTGGGGCGACCCCGATATTCAAGGCGAGTGGCCGGCGACCGCAAACATTCCATTGCAACGTCCAGCCGCCCTCGGGGAGCGTGCGTCGTTGACCGACGAAGAGGTGGCGCAGCGAGAGAAGCAGGCGCAAAATACGGCGGAATCGGACAGCGAAGAGTTCGTCAGTTCGAGCACCAGCGTGACGATCAATCCGCCATCGTACTGGGTGGAGCACGGAGCAGTGAATCGCCAGGCGTCGTTAATTGTCGATCCAAAGAATGGAAGAACGCCGCCGCTGACGTCCGCCGGACAAGCTTACGTCAAGTCTCTGCGTGGCGGACTTGGGCCGGGCAGCCATTTTCCTGAGAAAGTCGATTCGTGGGAAGACTTCGATATTTATAGCCGCTGCATCACCCGCGGGTTGATGAGCAGCATGCTTCCGACGCTATACAATTTCGGCAATCAAATCATCCAGGCGCCGGGGGTCGTGGTGATACGCAACGAGATGATCCATGAAACGCGCGTGATCCCGCTGGACGGGCGTCCGCACGCCGGCAAGGACATCAAGACTTACATGGGCGACTCGCGAGGGCACTGGGAAGGCAATACTCTGGTGGTGGAAACGGTCAATTTCAACGACAAAACCGGCGCTGGCGGAGCGTTCTTCAGCGATGCCGCCAAGCTGACCGAGCGTTTCACGCGGACCGGCCCGCAAGAACTGGCCTATGAAGCTACTGTAGACGATCCGAAAACATGGACAAGGCCCTGGACCATCCACATGCCGTACAAGATGGACAAGAGCTACATCGTATATGAGTACGCGTGCCACGAAGGAAACTACATGATGCTGGACGCGCTTACTGCCGCCCGTCAGCTAGAGGGGCAGGGTAAGGATACGAAGGTATCGAACGATAACTTCGTCCGGCCCGCTACCGGCAGCAAATAGATCTTAACCGGCATCTCTTCCCGTAAATACACGAAGGGGCGTGCGCAGTAGAATCATCGCATCCAACCGCAGGCTCTGGTGAGCGACGTAAAACATGTCGAGACGCCGGCGCTGGGCATAAGTTAAGCGGTTGCGGCCCATCACTTGCCAAAGTCCGGTAATACCGGGCGCTGTTGTCAGCACGTATTCGGCGCCGTCCCCATAGAACGCACTCCACTCGGCAAATGTGATCGGGCGCGGGCCTACCAGCCGCATGCGGCCAGTGATCACATGCAATAACTGCGGAAGTTCGTCGATTGAGAAGCGGCGGCAAAGGCGGGCGAAGCGGCTGGTGACGCGCGGGTCCGAGGATCCTTTCGCGATCGGAACGTGGGTGTCCGCCAGATATTCGATCCAGCGCCGCGGAGTCTCCCGCGCTTCTTTTCCCCACATGGTCCGCATCTTTAGCATCCAGAACCCGGCGCCATATTGGCCGACGCGGCGATGCGCGATAAACGGCGAGCGGCGAGAGAGAACGGCGATGGAGAGCGCGGTGGCCGCGATTACAGGCGCGGTCAGGATCAGAACCATCGCGGCGACGAAGCGCTCGACAAACGATTCGAACAGCGGCTTCGGGGAAACGCGCGCACACGCCGGGTTTATGAGCTGAATGGAGGGAGCGGTCATCGAAGTGTGTTACTGGATCGCGATAACGACTTGATTCGTGCTTGTGATGTTACCCATCTGGAGCTGAATCGGCACGGACGACCCCGATGACACCTGTGGAACAACGAGATTGATTTGGTTCACGCCGGGAAATTGCGGCGAGAGTCCGTGAAAGAGCACCTGCGCGGAATTACCGCCAATGAGCACCGTCGGAACAGCGAGCGTGTTGCGAACCATATCGAGCGAGGCCGCTCCATTCGCGGGAGTGTTATCGACGGCGCCGAGACCGGTCGCATACAGGATCAAAACATCTCCAACCGCGGCAGGGTGAGTGACAATTCCGGAAATCGCGCCCGGAGGGGCGGCAACCGAGCCGTCGCGATTATTTACAGCTACCGCGTAGCCCGCCCCCGCTGGGATGCTGAAGATGCCGGGCGCGGCAGGCCCCACGTTTACCGGGACCGAAACGGACGCCCCATGCGTATTTTGCACCGAGACGTTCACCGTACCCGAGGTCACGCCTGGCGGCAATGCGTTCCAAGGCATCTGCGCGTTTATTTGCCCCGTGGACACAAACGACAAAGGAATCGGTGCGCCGTTAACGGAAACGGAGGCGCCGCCCAGATTTGCCGACCAAGGCACCGTATCGCTCGATAAAAGGCTATCCGCGAGCGAGTTGCCGAAAATGGCGATGAGTGAACCGGGCGCGACCGGTTGTGCAGCCGCGAAGCTGGCTGCATTCACCACACCTCCCGTGAAGATGGAAGGCTGCGCGGAAGCAGAAACCGCCAGCAATAACGTCAGCAAGAAGATTAAAGTTCGCATAAATCTCCTCGTAAATAAGGCAGGTGCTCCGTTCAGTTGGGACTCACGGCAACGGGGCATTGGAACTGGCCAGCGCCGCGAAAGTGGCGGCGACATCGGGGTTTTTGCCGGCGTTTAATTGGAGCGCAAGGGAAGCTTCGGCTTGAGCTTCTTGCAGGCGTCCTTCGGCGGAGAGAAGACGCGCGAGCGCCCAGTGAGGTTTGTACCAGTTTGGCCCCACTCCAATGGTGGCGCGCAGCGCCGATTCGACAGCGCTCGCATCTAGTCCCGAAGCTGCGAAGATCGCGAGCATGAAAAGACCGTTTTGACGGTACTCGGGTTCATGCGCGGCCAAGGCGGCGGCCGCCGTCGCGATCTGAGAGAAGTAGATGCGGGACGGCAGGTCAGTAGATTTGGCTGCGACCTCGGCAAATCGCCGCGCGAAATGCAGATCCGCTGAAACGCCCGCCGAGTTATGTTGCAAAACGGCACGATATTGTTCGGCCGCGCCCGGCAGGTTTCCCGAGTCGAGCAGGCGATCGATGTCCGCTAACTGCGCATCCGCCCATAGCAGGCGGAATGCGAGCGCGGCAACGAGGACCCCCGGTAACGGGAGCCATCGCAGAAAAGGTAGCTGGGCCGGCCTGGTATCGACGTGCGGATACATGCCCGCGAGCAGGCCGGAGCCCAAATAGAAATAGAACGCAGTCGGTGCCGTGAACGCGATGAACTGATGAGCGATTAGCACGCCCACGAATCCGGCCAATACACCTGCTTTTAGAGGCATCGGAACCGCGCGCTTTACACCGGCGAGGATGCCGATTACAGCGAAGGCCAGCAAGCCGGCAGCCCCGCCAACCCCTTGCGAGGCGAGCGAATCCAGCAGGATATTGTGGGGCGATTCGTGCATGAAGTCCGGATAGGCGCGCGCCAGTTCCGCGGATTGAAAGCGGGGGAACTCGGCTACGAAGGTGTCAGGACCGAAGCCTGTCAGCGGCTTATCAGCCGCCATGCGCAATGAATCGCGCCAAAGAAGCAGACGCGCTCCGCCGGCGCGGTCCTCTCCGATCCAGTGGACGCGCGCGCGCAGACGGGCGCCTGCCGGGGAGACATAGAAAACGAGCAGGGCCGCGGCAGCGAACGCCATAGCGGCTAGCATCGTACGCAGACGCGGACGGAACAAAACACAATACACCAAGAGCCCTGCAATTAGCGCAAGCACCGCTCCGCGAGAGCCGCTTAAAACGATCGCGCCTACACCGGCGGCTGTGGTCGCGATCCATACAAGCTTGGGAAAAATGCGGGACTCTTCTATCGCAAGCGCGATACCCGCAAAAACCGGTACCAGCAGAAAGGCCGAGAAGTAATCGGCGTGGCCCATCGTCGACGGCGGACGGACAATCGTGAACACGTCCTCACCCGCTTGGTATACGGACGGCCTCAGAAGCGGGTCCCAACTGAAATATTGGGCGATTCCGTATACGGAGGCGAGCAGGCCGGCGGCGCAGGTGCTTTTTAAAACGGCACGCAACCGCGCCGGGTTTCCGGCAACGAAGGCCGAGAGCAGCAGTGAGCTTACGATCACCGCACACTCGGTGAATGCGCCGTAGCGCCTCCAGTTGGATCCATTCCAGGCGATCGACGGGTTGTTTGAAGCCGCGGCTGTGGCGATCGCGACCAGCAGCGACGCCGCGCCTGCAATTCCATAGGCGCGGCCGAATGCCGTTCCGATGAACGACTGCAAGCGGTCAAACCGAAAGAAGGTGGCGGTCAGGCCCGCGGCTGCCGCAAGGAAAATCAGCCCGACTTTGGGCGTGATGTCGTAATAGAAAACCAGATGAGGCGCGACGGCGAGCGGGAGCAAAAACAGGAAAGCCGATGCCGCGAAAAGCATATTGGTTGAGACTGACTGGGAAATTCAGAGGAACGCATGGCTTCTGAGCGTGACTTCGATCCCGTCGATTATGTTTATTTTCTGCGGGGACACTGGCGGGTAATCGCCGGCGCGGTAGCGCTTGCCGCGATTATCGCAGCGGTCGCCTGCCTGCTTCTCCCGAAGCAGTACACCGCTACAGCCACGCTGGTAATCGAGCCGCCCGGCGTTGATCCACGCGCCGCGATCGCGGTCAGTCCGGTGTATCTCGAATCGCTGAAATCGTACGAAGCGTTCGCGTCCAGCGATTCGCTTTTCGCCACGGCGCTTCAGAAGTTTGGGTTCGGCACGACGGGAGCGCCGATTGAGTCGCTGAAGAAGCGAGTGTTGCGGGTTGAAAAACTCAAAGACACGAAGCTGCTGGAGATTAACGTAACACTACCCGATCCGAAGCGCGCGCACGAGGTGGCTCAATACCTGGCTGAGCAGACCGTGGCTCTGGATACCGCGGTGGCGCGCTCCGGCGATCGTGAGTTACTGGAAGATGCTGAGCGCAAGTTTGAACAAGCGAAGGCAAACCTGGATAAGACGCGCGTTGAATCGGACCGTTTGAAGTCGGCGGGTTCGGAGGCGCTGCTCGAAAGCGAAGGGGAGGCTCTCGCGACTTTGCAGGGCAAGATAGAAGCCGACCGGATTGACACTAGCGCAATGGTATCGGAAAGCGTGGCGCGCGGAGATCAATCGACGGCTGAAGAGGTGCGCGCGCGTGTTGCCACGCTCGAAAGCCAGCT
Source organism: Bryobacterales bacterium (assembly GCA_019261985.1). Taxonomy (GTDB): domain Bacteria; phylum Acidobacteriota; class Terriglobia; order Bryobacterales; family Bryobacteraceae; genus Palsa-187. Next base: position 7,678 of record JAFAQY010000043.1, read on the forward strand.
GGCCGGGCTGCAGAAGAACTTGAGCGCGAAGTCGGCGGCGCTGGCGGGTATCGTCGAGCAGAAGCGCCGCGTGACGGAGGATTTGAAGACTGCGCAGGATGTTTACGACACTGCACGGAAGCGCGAATACGAAGTTTCAAATGTCGTGAAATTTCGTACTGGGCAATTGCATATCATCGACCCGGGAATTGTTCCGCAAAAGCCAAGCTTTCCGAACCTGCCCCTGGCTCTGTTTTCAGCGGCGATCCTTTCTTGCGGAGCCTGCCTCTTGTGGCTGACCGCGCAGTTCGGCTTCGCCCGGCGCAAGGAGCAAAGTCCGCGGGCTGGATTGAGGGTGGCCGGTGGCGGCGGTCGTTGAGGCGTCGCGATATCGGGACTATGCATTTCCGCTCGCCATCGCCGTAAGCTCGGGTTTAGGCGCTGCGGCTTCGCGGTCGCCGTCCGCGGCATTGATTGCGATCGCATGCATGGCTGCGGCGCCGATCCTGTGGTGTGCGTTCGCTGCGCCTGTTCGATGGCCTTTGTTATTCTGCGCGGCGGCGATTCTCTCGCCTCCCGTTTCGATTGGCGGCTTCCAGGCGCACCCCGCGATTATCGTCGCGGCGGCGGGAGTTTTGGGGGGCTTGGCGAACCTTAACCGCTGGTCGATTCGATCGACAGCTCTGAATTTCTCGCTAGGCGCGGTGCTCGCCTCCTCGGGAATGAGCCTCGGGTTCGCGGCACTTTATTCGGGGTGGTTGATCGCCGCGGGGTCCGCCGCGCGATGGCTGTTGTTGGCGGCCGCGATCTATGTTTATTTCACTTCATCACAGGGGCCCGGTCATCGACATGCGGCCCAGGCGGACACGACAGCGCGCTGGTTGTTTTGGATCGCCCTTGCAGCGGCCCTCTTCGGCTGCATTGACTTCCTGTATCAATTGCCGGCGCCGGCCGGATTCGGCGCGCAGTTTATTTGGCTCGATTCCGGCGTCTACCGCCGAGCTCAAGGCTTCTTCTATGATGCGAGCGCGCTGGGAAATCTCTGCGCCTTGTTTGTAGTGATGAGCGTAGCAGCACTGATGAGCAAGAAAATCCTGCCGCGGCCCGTTTCGGCGCTCGGTCTGGTGGTCTTCCTCGCCGCGCTGCTGCTATCGTACTCGCGAGGAGCATTGGGCGCCGCGGCGATCGGATGTTTGGCGTTGCTGTTGCTCGACTGTAAAACATGGGGTAAGCGGCGGATTGTGATCGCCGTGGCCACCCTGGTTGCGATTACGGGGGCGGCCTTCGCTCTGGTGCTTCCCGAATTTGCCTCTACATACATCGCGAGATTCTCCTTCAGCTCCGGCGCGGGTGCAACGCCCGAGCGCTTTTTTTCCGGGAGGCTTGAAACCTGGCGCGCCGCCGCGGCCTTCCTGGCGGCGCATCCTTGGGAGCTCGTGTTCGGGATCGGCTACAAAACGCTGCCGTATACGCGGCACTTGGGACGCCCGCTGATTGCGGACAACATGTATCTGTCCACGTTAATGGAAACGGGCCTGTTCGGACTGCTCGCGTTATTAGCTTTGAATATCGCGATTCTTCGCGCCGGCTTCCGCGGCGCCCGGCGCGGCTCGTTCTTCGGCAAATGGATCTTTTGTTTTTGGCTTGGCGAGATGTTCCATATGTTCCTCGCAGACGTTCTCACCTTTTGGCGAGTGCTGCCGGTGTTCTTTTGGGTGCTCGCGCAGGTAATGAATGAAGATACTCCTGGTTGACCAGTTCGGCGAGATCGGCGGTGCGCAGCGCTGCCTGCTGGAAGCCGCGGCGGGGTTTCGGGACCGCGGATGGGAACTGGCCGCGGCCGTACCCGCCGGAAGCCCGCTGACCGCGGCATTGGCGCGGCATTGCCGCCGGGTGCACGGAATCCTCTGCGGGCCGTTCCGTTCTTCCACAAAGAGACTGGATGATGGACTTCGATTCGCGGCTCAAGTTCCGCTGCAGGCGGCGATCCTTGCCCGATTGGTCAGACGCGAGCACGTTGACGTTGTTTACGTGAATGGACCCAGACTGCTGCCCGCAGCATGTCTGGCGCGCATGGGCCGGGCGGTAATCTACCATGCACATTGGATGCCATCTCAACAATCCGCATCTAAAATCGCCCGCGTGGCGCTGAACTGGAGCAGCGCGAGTGTAATCGTTCCGTCGCGCCTTGCCGTGCAGTGGCTCGGGAGTTCTGTCCGGCGCGAACGCACTTTCACGATTTATAACGGCGTGGCATCGGGTGTGGCGGAAGCTCGCCGTAGCGAGTCGATCGCGCATATCGCGGTGCTGGGGCGAATTTCGCCGGAGAAAGGTCAACTTGAATTCGCGCGCGCGGCCCGCATTGTTTGCGAGAGAATCCGCGGTTTGCGGTTTACCATTTGTGGCGCGCCGATGTTTGCCGATCGCGAGTACGTCGATCAGGTGCGAGGTTGCGCGCAGGGCGCGGTTCAGTTTCAAGAATGGACCCAGGATGCGCCCAAATTTTTGAGCGGAATCGATCTGCTTGTGGTACCGTCGCTCAACGATCACATTCCGAGGGTGATTCTAGAGGCGTTCGCAGCCGGCGTTCCCGTACTGGCCTTTCCTTCCGGTGCAATTCCGGAACTGGTTGTGCATGGTGAAACGGGATTATTGGTAAAGGAACGGACGCCAGAGGCGCTAGCCGAAGCGATTCTTGCCGCCGTGGCAAAGCCCGATGCGCTTAGTGAAATGGCGGCGCGCGCACACCGGCTCTGGCGGGAACGTTATACTCTAGGCCGGTTCCAAGCGGAAATCTGCGATGCAGTGGAAGTCGTATACGAGCGGCGCCACCGGAATCCGCTCAAGAGCGCGCGGGCCAGAGCGGCGGCGTGATACCCGAGACGCTCGAAAAAGCCGGCGTGTTGGTGGGGAAGACGGAATGGAGTTAGCCGGCGGCGCAGCACAGCCGCGCGGTCATACCATTTTTCGAGCAGCATCAAATGCAGCCAGATCGCGTCCTTATTCGGGGTAATCAGGTTTTCAATCGGGGACCAGGCGAACTGGTTGAACCAGGCATCGATCTTGGGCGGTAGTCCGGGCAGAACTACCGGCGAACCGAACCATGCGGCTGCGAATCGAAATCCGCAAAGCTCCAGCAGGTCTGGATTCTGGGGCGGGATGGAAACGCAGGCCAGTTCGAATGCGTGTGCCGGGCGCGCATCGTTCCGCAACACATGTCGCAAGACGTGTAAAGAGGCAAAGCGGATGCGGTCTATTTCGGAAAGAGCCGGGATTGTAAGGCAGTTTATTTTGAGAACAGTTTTATGCCGCCAAACTTGCGGCATATCGACAAGGATTCGGTCGTGGGCCGGATGCCAAAGCGAATCGTGCAACTCGATCGAAATCGGTACGTCCGGATCGAAGTAATCTCCACGCCATTTCCACTCGGATGGTTTCACCAATGGGCGCGAATGTTCGGCGGACAAGGAGCGTTCGCCGTGAGAGCGATAACCGGCTTCGAACAAGGCCCGGGTTGCCGATTCGCGGTCCTCCGGGCGGCACAAGATGTCCAGATCGTATTGGACACGGTCCTCGGGCGAGATCCCAAAAACATTTTGATGGGTGAAGCCTTTGAGGAGCAGGAACTCGATGCCCGCGGTGGTTAGGATTTCGGCGACTTCGTAATACGCGGTGCGCAGGCGCCCGCGCTTGCTAAGGTTCTTCGCACGACGCAATTGGATTTGATCCTGAATATGCGCGGGCAGACCGTCCACGTGGCGCAGATACAGGGTTAGTTGGAAACGGTCGGTGAAAGCTAGGAGTGCATTCCAATCCACGTCGTAAGGACAAGCTGAAGCTTGTCCTACTGCTAGCATTTGGAAGGCGGCGCGGATGTGGGGCGGGATCATATCAGGTTTTCAATTGCGTGCGCGGCGTCATCGGCGTGTTCGTATTCGAGAAGCAACGGTGAATCGATTACGCTGCAAAGATGATGCTCGGCTCGGGTTGTGTCTCGCGGACGGAGATATTTGAGGAAGTACTCGACGGCCGCGTCTTTATCGAAATGGAGCCGGGCGACCGGACCTGGTCTGCGCCTGAGAAAGACGCATTGGCCAATGACCGCCGATCGCATCGTCTTTAACCCGTGCGCTGAAGCATCGATATCAATGGCCTGCTTTCCATTCGGCGCCGTTTGCGCGGGAAGCTCGGCGAGCGAGGGAAAAAGCTTGCGCGCCGGCGGGCGGAGGCGAATTGTCGTCGAGGCTCCAACCCCAATGCGAGCGCATCCCGACGCCAAATGGACCGCATCGTCCGATACGAGCGTCAGGCCTCGGCGCGCGCACGCGTAAGCCAGAGAACTCTTGCCCGCTCCCGAGTCGCCGCACAGGAGAACGCCCGCGCCGGCACGGCTGACGCACGCGGCATGGAGCGGCGTGAAGAAAATTGCATCGAGTGCTGTTAAAACCAGAGCCTCCAATAAGTGATGGCGAAACAGCGCTGTGCCGAGCGCATCCGCTGTGCAGTTGACGCATCCCTTGCGTTCGCGTGGATCGAATTCCGCGTAATTCGATTCATCGGCGTAGAAGAAGAGCGATCCCGAGGTCGAGCTGAACGCAGGCTTCGAGCGCGGGGGTGGCCCGGGGCGAATCGTGGCGGTTATTTCAATGTGCGCCACATCGAACAGCGGAGGCCAGGAACCCCAGAGCGCGGCGGCTTCATTCAGCACCTCAGGCGATTCCGTGGCGATCCGCACTGGATAGCCCAACGGGAAAAGTGTCGCGGCAGGCATCTAGCGTGGCTCCATGAACAACTTTGGCTCGCGGCGGTAAAGCAATACGGTTAAGCCCACGAGAGAAACGATCTGAACGAAAACGGTAGCTAAGGCAATCCCGGCGACCCCCAGGTAGCGTGAAAAAACTAAATCGAGCACAACACCGGAGATCAGAGCCAGAACACCTATTCGCGCGAGCAACGCATTCGCGGAAATCGCCGATGCGAGTCGCGCGCCGATCGCCAGCAGCAGAGCGAAGGGGAGTTGCAGGAGCGAGAAGCGCTGCACGTGAGCCACAAGCCGCGCGGAGTCATGATGGAAAGCTCCGCGTTCGAATAAGACTCGTATTAAAGCCTCGGAGCCGCGAATGCACCCCGCTGCAAGCAAGAACGCTATCGCGGCGGATGCCGCGCCACATATCAGAACGGTAGCGCGAACGCGCGCCCAATCTCGCGCCGAAGCCAAATGCGATAGAACCGGCAAGATCGTAACGCCGATTGGCATCGCAATCACTTGCAGCATCACCGTAGTTAGCCGGGTGCCGTATACAAAGGCCGACACCTGACCGGGACCAAGCCTGCCGGCGATGGACTGATCTATCAACACGCATGCCGAGGACAAACCCGAGCTCGCCAGCAGCGGCAGGTACTGCCTGGCGATCCCCGCCATCGCAGGATTGCGCCACTTGCGCCAATGCGGCACGACCGGATATCCCAGGCGCGATGCCGCGATCGCCAGGGCGAAACATTCGAGTGCAACTCCGGCAACTGTGCCGATGCATAGGACGCCAACGCCCGAGCGCCGCGTGAACGCATAAAGACATGCGATACACATGAACGGAGATGCGATCGGGGCAATCGCCGGCAGTGCAAATAATCCGTGCGCATTCAGCACCGCGCGCCAGACCGCGCTGCACGCGCTCATCGGCAACCAGCACAGGAGCCCTAAGAACAGCACCGTCGTCAGCCGGAGCTTTTCTTCCGGAAAACCTCCCGCGGCGAACGGCATCAGCCAGTGACTGGAGGCGGCGAGTGCTCCCGTTATTATGAGCATGATTGTTGCCGCCGAGGACAGGGCGGAATCCGCCAATTCCCGCCCCCCCGTGGGGCCCTCTGCTTCGCGAGCCCGTACCAGTTGAGGCACCAGCGCTCCGGTGAGGCTTGCGCCTATTAAATCGGCGACGAAAGACGGCAACAAGAATGCGATAAGAAATGCATCCAGTTCATCGCCGGCGCCGAAGAATCGCGCCATGAAAATCGTCTTCCCCGCCCCGGCAAGTTTGGCGGCCGACGTGAGAACGCCAACGGTGAGGGTATGAGTGAATAACTGAGTGCGAGAACCTTCTTCCTTCGCGCGTGCCAGCCGATTGGCAACCGGCTGCAGGTTGGCAACCTGCCCCACAGTGGTTAATGACTGTGCCGCGCCGGTTAACGGAACAGTCATAACCAGCAGCACACGTGCGCGTTGCCATCGTCCACTATTGGTTACTCGGGATGCGAGGCGGAGAAGCCGTCATCGAATCGCTGTGCCGCATGTTTCCGGACGCGGACCTTTACACGCTCTTCTACGATCCGGAGCGCGTTTCCGAAGTGATCCGGTCGCACAGAGTCACTCCGTCGTACCTGAACCCGCTGCGAAGATTCTACCGGTCGTTGTTGCCGTGGATGCCGGCTGCGCTTGAGAGCTTCGATCTGCGCGGATACGATCTCGTCATCAGCAGCGAATCGGGACCGGCTAAGGGCGCGCTAACCCCTGCGAGCGCGCGCCATGTCTGTTATTGCCATACGCCGATGCGCTATCTTTGGGAGCTTTATCCGGACTACCTGAACGAATGGACGCATAACGGCCTTAAGCGCATGCTTATCCGATCGGCGGCAAAGCGGCTGCGGCTTTGGGATTATGCGTCATCCGCGAGAGTAGATCGCTTTATTGCCAATAGCGGCAACGTGCGGCAGCGAATTTGGAAAACCTACCGGCGAGATTCCGACGTGGTCTATCCTCCCGTGGCGGTCGAGACGTTTTTTCATCGTCCCGCGGAAGATTATTTCTTGGCCGTGGCGGAGTTGGTTTCATACAAGCGGCTCGAGCATGCCGTCCGGGTATTCTCGCGGACGGGGCGAAAGCTGCGAGTTGTGGGAGATGGGCCGGAGTACAAGAATTTGAAGCAGCGGGCCGGGCGCACGATTGAATTCTGCGGACGTGTTCCGGCTTCGGAGCTGAGGGAGTTGTACGCGCGGTCGCGCGCGCTGATTATGCCGGGTGAAGAAGATTTCGGCATCACGATTGTGGAAGCCTTAGCCAGCGGCAAGCCCGTGGTCGGGCTCGCCAGGGGCGGACTGCTGGAAATTGCATCGCTTGCGACATCACCGTGTTGTGTACTTTACCCCACCGCGTCGGAAGACGACCTCGAGAAGAGTCTCAGGCGCTTCGATGCGTGTGAAACGGAGTTCGTCCCTCTCCGGCTGCAGACTTTTGCACAGCGCTTTTCGGAAAAGCAGTTCGAAGAGAGCATGTGGGCGGTTTTACAATCGGCTGACCGCGCGTCCGAGCCTGTTCCCGATTCTTTCGTCTGAAGGTCGAAATGAAGCAGGTTGGAATGGCTTCGAAGAAGATCGTCTTTTTCTTTCCCTCTTTTACTAGCTCCGAGGCGACTGCGCCGCTCGGAATTCTCGCGATTTCCACTCCCCTGCTTCGCGCCGGCTATCAGGTCAAGCTGATCGACTCGACAATCACGCCTAACTTCAAACAGCGCGTGATTGAGGAATTGGCCGATGCGCTGTGCCTGGGAATCTCGCTGGTCACGGGGCCGATGATCCGTGAAACAGTGGCGATCGCGCGCGAGGCCAAACGGCTTTATCCCAACAAACCGGTGATTCTCGGGGGCTGGCATCCGTCTTTATTGCCGGATCAGACTCTAGCGGCCGAGTACGTCGACATCGTTGTGATCGGGCAGGGGGAAGAAGCCCTGCTTGAGATCGTGCAGCATATCGAAGCAGGCGAGCTTCCGCGCGGAGTACGCGGGGCGGGATACAAGGAAAACGGCCGAATGGTTTTCAATCCCCGGCGCGAGCTGCGTCCGCTTTCGGAAATGCCGCCAAAGGCTTACCAGGTTGCGGACTTCGATGCCTATGAGCGCCTTTGCGGCCGGCGCTGGGCGATGTACACCAGCAGTCTGGCGTGCCCGTTCAACTGCGGATATTGCACCAATGAAGGCGTGTACGGCCGCAAGTGGAACGCGCTGGCCCCGGAGCAGGCGAGCGAGGAATTGTGCGATCTGGCCTCGCGATATCGTCTGCAACTGGTCTGGGTGGTGGACGACAACTTTTTGGTCGACCGGGATCGCGCGCTGCAGATCGCGGAAGGAATTCTTCAGCGGGGCGTCCGGTTCGAGTGGAGCATCCAGGCATCAACAAATTTGGTCACACGGCTGAGTGTGGACGAACTGAAGCTGATGCGCCGCGCGGGATTGACGCAGGTCGCGCAAGGCGCGGACTCGGGCTCGCCAAAGGTGTTGCATTTGATGAACAAGGATTTTCAAAAGCTGGAAACGATCTATGAGGCCGCGGATCGTTTGTCGCAGGCGGGCATCCGGCCATCCTTCAACGTCATTTTCGGCTATCCGGGTGAGGGGCGTAAAGAGCGCCGCGAATCGATCCGCTTAATTATGAAGATCTGCCGCACCTATCCGGGCGCGGAATTCTGGACCAATATTTTCACTCCATATCCGGGCGCGCCGATTATGAACAAGGCGTTCGAGCTAGGCATTCACGCGCCCAAGCGCCTGGAGGAATGGGCCGATTTCTTCCCCAAATACACCGTTCTGCCGTGGCTGAAAGGCCGGGAGCATGAGCAGGTGCAGGCGATTCGCGACTACATCCGCATGGCTTTTCGGCGCGTGAACATCGGCAGATGGCGCAAAGGACTGCTCGCGAAGCTGGTGTATCAATCGATAGCGCCTTTCGCGCGCTGGCGGCTGGACCACGATTTCTACTTCTTTCCGTTCGAAGTGTGGCTCAAGCGCGCCATCGACCAGATGCCAGCGCGGCCTGAAAAGGCCGCGCCGCAAAAACTCCCTTCCGAGGCACTCGCGTGTTAGTTCTTCTCACGCACGCAAACCATCTTTATTCGGATCGCAAGCAGGTCCAGAAGATGCAGCCGTATCCGCCATTGCAGACTCTGCTGGCCGCGGCGATGCTGCGCGAACAGGGCGTGGAGGTCGCGTTCTTCGATACGACATTCAATCGGGATTTTGTTTCGGCGTTGGATCGCGTACGGCCGGATTTAGTTGCCGTCTGCGAGGACAATTTCAATTTCCTTACGAAAATGTGCCTGGAGCAGAATCGGCGTTTGGCATTGGAAATCGCGCAGGCTGCCGGTGCGCTGGGTATACGCGCCGTAATCAACAGCTCGGATGCGACAACCAATCCACACGTCTATTTGGAAAGCGGATTCGATTCCGTAATTCTAGGCGAATTGGAAGATACCTTGGCCGATATCTCCGAATCCGCTTCTTGTGGCGATTTGCCGAAGGCGGGTACGGCTTCTGACAGGGGCCTTGGTCATCCTCGCGCGCCGATATCCGATCTCGACCGGATACCGCCTCCGGCGTGGGACTTAGTCGACTTAGAGCCGTATCGTCGCGCCTGGGTCGACGCTCACGGCCACTTTGCGATTAATTTAGTAGCTAGCCGGGGCTGTCCGTACCGGTGTAACTGGTGCGCGAAGCCGATCTACGGCTCGATGTATCGCTTCCATTCGCCGGATCGCGTCGCCCGCGACATGCAGCGGATCAAAGAACTGTGCCGGCCCGATCAGATCTGGTTCGCCGATGACATTTTCGGCCTTTCGGGGAAATGGGTGCGCGAGTTTGCTTCCTGTGTCGAGCGGCGAAATGCGGCCATTCCTTTTCGTATTCAATCGCGATGCGATCTGATGACTCGCGATACAGTTGCGGCGCTGCGCCGGGCTGGCTGTGTCGAGGTATGGATGGGCGCGGAGTCCGGCTCGCAACGCGTGCTGGACGCAATGGACAAGGGCACTCGGGTCGCGCAGATCGATGAAGCGCGCGAGAATCTACGGCGGCACGGCATTCGCGCGTGCCTGTTTCTACAATTCGGTTACCTCGGCGAAGAGTGGGAGGATATTGAGTCGACGATCAAAATGATTCGCCGCGTACAGCCGGACGACATCGGGGTTTCGGTGTCGTACCCGATGCAGGGGACGCGTTTCTACAACATCGCCAAGGCGCAGATTGGAGCCAAGGCGAATTGGTCCGATAGTGGCGAGCTCGCGCGAATGCTCCGAACGCAGTTCCCATCGGACTTGTACCGCGCGCTGGCGGAGGCGCTGCATCGAGAGGTGCGGCGAAACGGATCGGCGGCGGAATTACGGCGGGCCTGGGAAAGAGTCGAGGATTTTCGATGCGTGTCCTGCTGACGCACGGCTTCTTCCTCGCGGAAGATCCAAAAGAACAAACCGTGATGCGGCCGTATCCGCCGCTCGGGATCTTGTATCTTTCGGCGTACTTGAGAAAAAAGGGATTCGATGTTGAAGTCTATGATTCGACGTTTGGATCGAAGCGGGAGCTCTTCGATATTTTGGAGCACGATGCGCCGGGATGGCTCGGCGTATATGGGAATTTGCTGACTCGGGGTAACGTGGCGGAGATAGCCGGGCACGCACGCGCGAAGGGGTGGCGTGTAGTGCTCGGCGGCCCCGAGCCCGCCAATTATGCGCAAGAGTATCTCGAAGCCGGTGCTGAATTCATCGTCGCGGGCGAAGGCGAGCTCGCGTTCGAGCAGTTGCTGCTAGGCAACTCCTCGCCGCCTGGGGTGATTTATGGCGATATGTCCGGTCAGGTGGTTCGCACTCCGCCCGCGGCAATGATTGCCGATCTTAATTCCCTGCCGTGGCCGGATCGCGAGCGCATCGGACTTGATCGATATTTGAACGTTTGGCGTGCCCGGCACGGCATTGGTTCCGTTTCGCTGATTACGGCGCGCGGATGTCCTTATCATTGCCGCTGGTGCAGCCACTCCGTTTATGGGAAAACGCACCGTCGCAGGAGTGTGACCGCCGTTGCCGAGGAAGCGGAATGGATTCTTCACCGCTATAGCCCGGAAATGCTGTGGTACGCCGATGACGTGTTCACCATTCATACAAGCTGGACATTGCAGTACGCGGCGGAGATGAAACGCCGCGGTATTCGCGTGCCATTCGAATGCATAACGCGGGCAGATCGCTTCAGCGCTCCCGTCGCGGAGGCGCTGGCGCAAATGGGATGCTTTCGCGTGTGGATCGGATCGGAGAGCGGATCGCAGCGCGTGCTGGACGCGATGCAACGCGGCGTGAAGGTGGCGCAGGTGCAAGCGGCGGTCGAGCTTGCGAAATCGAACGGGCTCCAAGCGGGCATGTTTCTGATGTGGGGTTACGAAGGCGAGGAGCTCGAGGACATTGAAGCGACGGTGGAACATGTCCGCAAGTGCCGCCCGAACGTGTTTCTTACAACCGTCGCATATCCCATAAAAGGGACGCCCTATTATCAGCAGGTCGAAGACAGGCTGATCCGGCTGGGCGAATGGCGGACGTCGACCGAACGCGATGTTCGCATTACCAGCCGCCGGTCGCAGCGCTTTTATGAACATGCCGACAATTTGCTGAGGCTCTCGCTTGAGCAGCCTCAGGATAGCTCGCGGATTGAGGCCGCGCGAGCTGAGTTGGAAGCAGCAGCATGAACAGTCCGTTCGATACCGTGGCGCCTGATTATCAACATCTGTGGTCCGACACCGGCCGCGGCCGGTCGCAGAGGTCTGAGGTGTGGCGGCACATAGATCCCTTGTTCCGGCAAGGCGATCGCGTTCTGGATATCGGCTGCGGCACGGGCGACGATGCTCTTCATTTGTGCGGTTTCGGGGTACGCGTGGTTGGGCTCGATTCATCGCCCAGAATGGTGCAGATCGCGCGCACCCGTGGCGTGCATGCGCGATTGATGCCGTTAGAGGATCTAAGCCGGCTTAAAAGTTCGTATGCGGGAGCGATCTCCAACTTCGGAGCACTGAACTGCGTTCGCGATTTGCGGCCGGTTGCGGAGGATCTATCGCGCGTGATTCGTCCGGGTGGGCCGCTTGCGATCTGTCTTATGGGCAAGTTCGCGCTGGTGGAAATACTTCGGTTTATCGCACGGCTTGAATGGCAGCGTGCCGCCAGGCGCTGGTCCGGCCGGACGACGTGGCGGGGTTTGGACATCTACTATCACGCGTGGCGCCAGGTTCAAAAGGATTTCGCGCCTACATTTGTAATGCACAAGCGGGTGCCGATCGGGTGGGGAGATCACCAACTCTTCATATTCCGGAGAAAGGCATGATTGGTGCCGCAATGCGCCGTCAGTTTCTGGCGGACTATGCCAGGATCCGGGCCGCGGAAGGACGCGGCGCCGATACCAGCGCGTATTATCGCTCGCTTCCGTTCGCGGATCTCACCGGCCGCAACTCCGGGCAGTGGCGGATTCGGGCACGCACGTTCGAGTATTTTCTGCGGCACATTATTCCTCGCGGGGCTTGCCGGATTCTGGATTTAGGCGCGGGAAACTGCTGGCTCACATACCATCTGATGCTGCTGGGACATTCGGTAGTGGCGCTGGACATCTTTGCCGACGAACGCGATGGGTTGCGCGCGCGCAGGCATTATCCGGTGGAGGTTCGCGCCGTCGAGGCTGATTTCAACACGCTCCCGTTTAACAACTCGAGTTTCGATCTATTGATCTTCAACTCGTCGATTCATTATTCCAGCGATTACGTGCAGACGTTGCATGAGGCGCGGCGGTGCCTGCGGCCCGGCGGCCGGGTAGTTATTTTAGATTCGCCCGTGTACAGGCGCTGTGAGCACGGCGAAGCCATGCGGGCCGAACGGCAGTTGGATTTTGAGCGCCGCTTCGGAGGACGCTCGGCAGCTTTGGGCAGCATCGAATATTTCGATCTCGAAACTTTGAGGACGCTCGCAAGCCGGCTTTCAATCCGCTGGAAAATCCACCGGCCCTGGTACGGGTTTCGCTGGCATCTTCGTCCGGCTATTGCGCTATTGAAGCGCCGGCGGCCGCCTTCGCGCTTTTGGATTTTGGAGGCCGCGTTTCAGTGATCGTTTTCTTGCATCCGCGCAGTATCCGCCGCGCGAGGAACCGCCGGTTTCCGCTCTCCGTGCTGGCGCTGGCAGCGGTGCTTGAAGGACGCGAAGAATACGAGATCGTGGACGGCAATATCGATCCCGATCCAGCGGCATCTCTAGGCCGGGTCATGCGCGAGCGGCCGGCGCGCGCGCTATGCGTGTCGCTGATGCCGGGGCCGCAAATGGTCGCGGCGATCGGGCTATCGAGATGGTTCCGTGCCAGCTACCCCCATGTGCCAATTATCTGGGGCGGCTATTTCCCGTCGCTTTATCCCGATACGGCTCTGAACGCGCCATATGTCGATGTCGTCGTTCGCGGCCAAGGGGAAGACACATTTCTCGAATTGCTGGCATCTGTGGGGCAGGCTTCAGCCTGCGGTGGGTTTCAGCCCTCCGCTCTACGGCATATCCCCGGTATTTCGTATCGCGATCAGTTCGGGCTGCACGTTCACACGCGCGATCGCGGCATTCGCTCGCCGGGCGATTTTCCGTGGATGCCGTATCACAGCCTGCGCGAGCCGCACAAATATCTGGCGCGGACGTTTCTTGGAAACCGCACGGCGGTGCACCAGGCAAGCTACGGCTGCCCTTTCCGGTGCAAGTTTTGCGGCGTTACGGAAGTCGCCGGCGGCAGGCAGAAATGCGAGAAGCCGGAGAGAACGGCGGCCATTCTTACGAAGCTGCAGCACGATTTCGGCATCGACGCCGTCCAGTTTTACGATAACAACTTCTTCCTCCGCGAGGACGACTCGGCCGAACTGGCGGAGCGCATCGGTCCTTTAAACCTTCAGTGGTGGTGCGAGGGACGCATCGATATTCTGTTGCGCTATTCCGATCGCACGCTGGCTGCCCTTCGCCGCTCCGGCTGCAAGATGATTTTTCTGGGCGCGGAGTCCGGATCAGATGAAATCCTGCGCGCCATGGATAAGCAGCTCACTTCATCGCAGACGCTGGATCTCGCCCGCCGCATCCGCCAGTTCGGAATTATTCCCGAGTTTTCCTTCGTCATCGGCAATCCGAAAGATCCGGATACGGATCTTCGCACAAATATGCAGTTCATCCGGAAACTCAAGAGCGCGAACCCGGATGCGGAGATCATCATTCAGCACTACACGCCGACGCCGCACCCGGACGGTATGTATGGCGACATCGACGACAAGATAGCGTTTCCGAAAACGCCGGATGAATGGGCAACTCCGCGCTGGTACAACTTCACTGTGCGCGAGGATCCCGCTTTGCCATGGCTGCCTCGGCGGACGAAACGTCTGATCGACGCGTTTGAGACCGTGATGTCCTGCCGCTGGCCGACAATTCAGGATTCGCGCCTGTCGCGCTGGGCACGCGCTATGCTCAAGGGCCTAAGCTGGTGGCGCTACGCATTCAATTGCTACAAATGGCCGCGCGAGCTGCACCTGGCGCAGATGGTGCTTCGGCCGCGCGATCCGCGCGTCGAGAGTTTATGACAACGTCGTGGGGCAGGTTGCCAAACCTGCGCGCGATTGCCAATCGCGCTGTTCGGGGTCGGAAAAAAGGTCCGCAGGCGGGTTGGCAACCCGCCGCAGGATGGCATCCTGCCCCACTGTGTTTAACCATGGAGGCTCGCGAGGCATATCGTATTCTGGCGGCGAGCTACGATCGCGAGCCGAATGCATTGATCTCGCTTGAGGAGCGCACGATGCTGCCGCTTCTTCCCGAGCTTCGGGGGCGTACTGTCATCGATGTTGGCGCGGGAACGGGCCGTTGGGCTTCGTATTGCCGCGCGCGGGGAGCCGCGGCAATTGCATTGGACTTCTCTCATGAGATGCTATGCCGCTGCGCGTGCCCGGCGGTTGAAGCCGATGGTCGTCTGCTTCCTTTCCGGGATTCCTGCGCGGATCTGGCGATATGCGCTTTTGCTCTCGGCTACGCGCCCGGAGCGTTTCGCGAGTTGCGGCGAATCGTGAGGCCGGGAGGGATGATCCTGGCAAGCGATGTTCACCCGGAAGCGATCAGGAGCGGTTGGACGCGCAGCTTTCGGCACAACCCCGCGACGATTAGCGTGGCGCATGAACAGTATTCGATAACACAGTTGACGGCATCCGATATTGTCTTAACGCGCCTCTTCGAGCCGAGGCTGGGCGAGCCGGAACGGGCGATCTTCGATCGGGCGGGCTGCGCCGATCGGTTCGATGATGCTACACGAGTCCCGGCGATATTCGTCGCGCAATGGGTTCGCACGTGATTGTCGAGGGGATCGATCTCGATCTGGATGAGCTCCAGATCATGCCCGGCCTGGTTAACGCGCACGATCATCTTCATTTTTCATTGTTCCCGCGGCTCGGGTTGGGCCCGTACGAGAATGCGACGGAATGGGCGCGCGACATTTATCATCCCGACCGCGAGCCAGTCCGGTCCCATTTGGCCGTGCCTAAATCATTGCGGCTCATCTGGGGCGGTCTGCGGAATCTGCTTGCCGGCGTGACCACTGTTTGCCACCACGACGAATATCACCCGGCGTTCGATTCCGGTTTCCCGATCCGTGTGGTGAAACGATTCGGATGGGCGCATTCGCTCGCCTTCACCGAAGATGTGCGCGGAAGATTCGAGACCACACCGGCGGATCAGCCGTTCATCATCCATTTGGCTGAGGGGACCGATGCGGACGCCGCCGGAGAAATCTTCAAGTTGCACGAACTGGGCGCGTTGACGGAGCGGACCGTGGTCGTCCATGCTGTTGGACTCACCGCCGAAGGATGGGATTTGCTACGCCGTGCTGGAGCGGCGGCGGTCTGGTGCCCGCGATCGAATCTGTTCACCGTCGGGCGTACTTTGCCGCGACAAGTAATCGATTCGGGAGTAAGGATCGCGTTAGGAACCGATTCATCCCTGACGAGCGAGGGCGATTTTCTAGACGAGATTCAATTCGCAAAAAGTATGACCGCATGCGCGCGCAAGATTGCCATTCAGGGCGCGCACGATGTACTGAGAACGCCGAAACACCGGGGCGATTGGATTGCAACACGCCGGTTTGGCGAAGCACCTGAGCTAGTCGTGATTGATGGGGAAATCCGGCTGATCAGCCCCAAGTTAGCTAAGTACTTACCCCAGTCCGTTTGTGAGTGCTTTCATCGGATTCAGGTCGAAGACCGGCCGGCCGTGCTGGTCCGTTGGGATGTTCCAGCGCTGTTGGAGGAGACGAGCAGGTATTTGAATCCGATACGGCTTGCAGGCCGTTTGGTTTGTGGGGCAGGATGCCATCCTGCGGCGGGTTGCTAACCCGCCTGCCGACGTTTTACAAACCCCAACCAGCGCGATTGGCAATCGCGCGCAGGTTAGCAACCTGCCCCACTCGTCCGGAATTCATGCTGCTGGACCTCAATGGCGGCGCGATCTTCCGTAACCCGGACTACCCGGCCTCGAACCACCAAGTTAAGCGCACATTTGTCGTTGAGCTGAGCCGGCCAACTGATGCACATCTCCAAACGCAAGCCGAGAGTCAGCGCGGCTGGCGGTTTAAAGCAGACGCCGTGGCTTGAGATGTCGATGGTCTCGCCCTCGCCCGTTTCAGCCGGGGTCCTCTTACTTAAGACACGATAGCGAACGCGCGTCTGAATTGGGAACCGCTCCGATTGCCGGCGCTCATTACCCAACCGGCGATTATCTTCCACATGGGAAGTTTGCCTTGGGAATCGCCGCTGGCCAATAGTTTCTTCGGGCTACTTAGGCCTTATTTGAGTACCAGGACCCTTTCTCCGCTCCTTAATCTCGGACAACCGCTCCGCTATGCGCTGCTCCGCGCCGCGGCCGCTGGGTTCATAGAACACAGTGCCGCGCAGGTTCTCGGGAAGGCATTCCATGTCGCTCATCGCGTCCTCAAACTGGTGCGCATGCTGATAGCCGGTCCCGTAGCCCCACGCTTTCATAAGCCCGGTCGAAGCGTTGCGAAGTTGCATGGGAACAGGTTCCGCCGTGGTGTTGGCGACGGTTTCCATGGCTTTGTTGAGAGCGCGATAAGCCGCGTCCGATTTCGGCGCTACGGATAAATAGATCGCGAGTTGAGCCAAAGCCTGATCGCCCTCGGGAACTCCGAGAAAGTGGACGGTTTGCTGCGCCGCGATGGCTTGTTCCAACGCCCGTGGATCGGCTAGCCCGATGTCTTCGATCGCCATGCGGACCAAGCGGCGCGCGATGTACAAACGGTCCTCGCCGGCTTCGAGCATTCGCGCCAGCCAGTACAGCGCTGCGTCCGCATCGGACGAGCGCACGCTCTTATGAAGCGCGGAAATAAGATTAAAGTGTTCTTCCCCGGCCTTGTCGTAAAGCAGCGTTTTTCGCTGCATCGCGTTTTCGACCGCTTCCGGCTGAATCGCGCCATCGCGCGCGACAGTCCCGGAAAGCTCCAGTATGTTGTAAGCAGTGCGGGCATCGCCGCTCGAATAAATCGCGATCTGTTCCAGCAGTTCGTGTGAGGCAGTCAGGTTCAGCACTTTCAGAGCGCGTCCCAGCAGCGTAATGATCTCCTCGACAGTCAACGCGCGCAAAGCATACACACGCGAACGCGAGAGAAGAGCCGAGATCACCTCGAAGGATGGATTTTCCGTGGTTGCGCCGATCAGGATGATATCGCCGCGCTCGACGTACGGCAGAAATGCATCCTGCTGAGCTTTGTTGAAGCGGTGAATTTCGTCCACGAACACGAGAGTGCGCAGGCCCATGCGGCGGGCGCGCTCGGCATCGGCCATTACCGCTTTGATCTCTTTAATTCCGCTGAGGACGGCGCTAAAGGGGACGAACTGGCAGCGCGTCATTCGCGCGATCAAGCGCGCTAACGTGGTTTTGCCGACGCCGGGCGGCCCCCACAAAATAAGGGATTGCAACTGGTCGCGCTCAATCTGCACCCGCAGAGGTTTGCCAGGCCCTAAGATGTGCTCTTGGCCGACGAAATCCTCCAGTCGCTCGGGACGCATGCGCTCGGCAAGCGGACGGGGGACTTTGTCCTTGTCATCGGGGGGACGATCGAGCGGAGCTGCATCGAACAGGCTCACGGCCGGCCTGTATCGCCGCTCTTGCGAGTTCGTTGGCGGCTAGCTTCATAGAGCAGAATGCCCGCGGCTACGGCGGCATTGAGCGATTCGACCCCGCTGGTCGGGATTCGCACGCCGGTGGCCCGGCGTTGAAGCGAGGGCGTGACACCGCGGCCTTCGGCGCCAATGACGATTGCGCACGCGCCGGTAAGATCGGTCTCGAATATCAGCTTCTCCGCGCGAGGATGCGCCGCAAACAAGCGCACGCGTTTTTGTTCCAGCGCGACCGAGAAGAGGCTTTCATCCAAGGACGCCGCAACCGGAAGGCGGAACAACGATCCCGCGGATGCGCGCAGGCATTTCGGGTTATACGGGTTCACGCTGCCGCTAAGAAAAGCGGCCCCGGTTGCGCCGAACGCTTCCGCAGCGCGGACGATAGCGCCGGCATTTCCGGGATCTTGAATGCCGTCCAACATGGCCACCAGGGGACGTCCGCGCAGCAGTTGATCGAGTGTCCATGTGGGCGGCCGGACCAGTGCGATCACGCCTTGAGGCGTTTCCGTGGCCGCCAGCTTTTCGAAATTGTTCTCGGTGACCACCACAACTCTGGTGTGCTTGAGCCCGCGAACATGCGCGGCGACCGTTGTTTTCACCGGCTCCGCGGCGATAACGACGGAGATCTCACAACGGCTGCGCAGCGCTTCTTCCAGCAGATGGAATCCCTCGGCTACGGCCAAGCCATCGGTCGTAAGCGAACCGCGCGCGGAGGCACGCCGGACTTCCTTGAGAAGGGAGTTCTTCTCACTGACCAGCGTTTCCATGGTCTGCATATAGTAAAGGCCGCTACAATGGCCTTGAACGTTCAGAATATCCTATGAAACGGCTGTTCCCGACCATTGCAGCGGGGGCTCTAGCGCTGGCCTTAGTTGCCGGCGGGCTGAAGATCAGGGCCGTGGCGCGCGATATCCGGCGGCAGTCTGCCATCGACGAGGTGCGGCCGGCGGATGTGATTGTCGTGCTGGGAGCCGCTGAATACCGCGGCCGGCCGTCGCCTGTATTGCAGGCCCGGCTGAACCATGCGCTGGTGCTGTACCTGCAAGGCCTCGCGCCGCGCATCCTTACCACCGGCGGAAAGGGTGGCGATTCGACCTATTCCGAAGGCGAGGTCGCGCATGCGTATCTGAGCCGTCACGGAGTTCCTTCCGAAGCGATCCTGGTGGAATCAGAAGGCGATAGCACGGCGCGGAGCATAGCCGGCGCGGCAGAGATCATGCGGCTGATGAACCTGAAGTCCTGCATCGTGGTGAGCGACGGGTACCATATTTATCGCGTGAAAAAGATGCTGGAGGGCATGGGCATGAAGGCATATGGCTCGCCGCGGCCGGCTGGTCCGCCGGCCGAAGGCTGGCGCGAGGAGTGGGTCTACACGCGGCAAGCCATCGCTTACGAGTTGTGGCGGATTGGAATTCCTATTTAGCGGACAGGGGCCAAACGTTCGGGCTACGCCGATGTGTCCACGGCCTTCGCAAGCGCCGCTCGGGCCAACAGCCTCGTTGAATCCAGTACGGGCAGCGGAAATTCGTGCCCTTCCGCCAGTAGCGGAAGCTCCGTGCATCCAAGTATGACCGCCTCGCATCCGCAGGTCTTCATTCGCGCCGCCACAGCATACAGAGATCTGAACGATTCGCTGGTTGTTACGCCACGCACCAGTTCCTCGAAAATAATATGGTCGACCTCCTGTCGTTCCCTGCTGTCTGCGCGCTCGAAATCAACACCCGCGCGCGCCAGTTTCTCCGGATAGACATCGCTCTCAACCAGCGCCTTCGTGCCGGTCAAACCCACCTTTTTATAGCCGCGGCGGAGCGCTTCCTGCGCAACCGTGTCCGCAATATGAAGCCATGGCAGGGGTGCACGCGCGCCAATCAGCGGCATCGCTTTGTGCGCGGTGTTGTCAGGGCAGATCAGAAAGTCAGCCCCGATTCGCGCCAGCTTTTCACCAGATGCCACCAGAAGATCCGCGACAGATTGCCAGTCGTCATTGCGCATGCAGTCTACGTGGGCGGCAAATGGAAACGTGTGCATGCTGATTTCCGGATGATTGTGCGGCCCCATCAGCACTTCGCCCTCGCCGCAGATCGTGCGGTAGCAAAGCGCGGCGCCCTCAGCGCTGCACGCTACGATGCCGATGTGCTTTGCATTCTGCCTCACAGGTCCGATCGTCTCCGATTCGAATTTACAGAGCGAAACGGAGTGCCCCGGAGCCGCTTGCTATTTGCTCCATAATGCTTGAGGTATTTGAGCCCCGTGTCTACCATGACCGTAACGATCGTCGCATCCGGCCCAAGACGATCTGCTATCCGCAGCGCTCCGGTTATATTCGCGCCGGTCGAGGTGCCCGCAAACACGCCTTCTTCCAAGGCAAGGCGAATAGCCATGGCGAGGGCGTCGGCAGTGGGCACTGTTTCGACTTGATCAACGATGTCTGGTTGCCAGAGTGGCGGAACGAAGCCCGTGCCGATTCCATCGATTTTGTGAGCTCCCGGTTTGCCGCCGGAAAGCACGGGTGATTCGGCCGGTTCGACAGCAACAATTTTGATTTCGTGATTCCTACGCCGCAAACTCTCTGCGTTCCCACGTAAACAGGCGGAAGTACCAACTGACTGTACAAAGGCATCGATTTTGCCGCCGGTCTGTTCCCAAATCTCATCACCCATCGAACGATACCCGACGAGCTGATCCGCATTGTTCAACTGATTGCTCCAAAAGGCGCCCGTTCTATCTTGCAAAACGGAAGCGGCTTCGATCATGCGTCGAAATAGCGTCTCCGTCATTTTTCCTTCGTCGCTGGGGATAATCTGCAGCTTTGCGCCCAAAATTCGCATGTGATCGAGCTTCTCTTTCGTGAACGCATCCGAACTGACAATATGCAGTTCATAGTGCTTCACGGCGCAGATCATTGCGAGCGAGGTACCCGTGCTGCCGCCGGTATACTCCACCACCGAACCGCCCGGCTTCAAGCGGCCATCCGACTCTGCGGCTTTGATCATCGCCAGTGCCATGCGATCCTTCATGCTTCCGCTTGGATTCTCGCTCTCCAATTTCAAAAAAATCCGCGCTCCGCTCTCAGGAACAATGTTTCGAAGTTGTAATAGAGATGTGTTGCCGATCGCATCGAGAATAGTCTGCGGCTGCTGATTCATTACGTTGCGTGTTCGCTGGCGCTAGCGATGCAGGCGGGCATCTGGAACTTCCTTCAATTCGAGATTAAGTCTCGTTACGCTCCGTTTCCAGAGGCAAACCTGCCAATTTCAGTATCATATTTGCCATGCGTGTGAACGTCCTTGCTCTGGACGACGTTTTCGATCTTGGCTTATCGGCGGTTCTCGATTCATTCCAAACCGCGAATGAGTTAATCGAACTCTGCGGGATCGCAGTTCCGCGCTTTGAGGTGCGAATAGTGGGAATGCGCGACGCCGTTCGGACGTCCCAGGGGCTGAAGGTTCCCGTGCAAGCGATTCCGTCGCGCGCACCGGATTGGGTTGTCGTGCCGGCGATCGGATTCAAAATGCCCGATCCGCTTGAGCACGCCCTGTCGCGGCCAGACATCCGGGATTCTTCCTCGGTTCTTCGTGAATGGTCGCAGCACCGCGCTCTAGTAACCGCCGCCTGCATCGGAACTTTCGTACTCGCTGAGTCCGGTCTGCTTAATCATCAGCGTGCGACCACGACATGGTGGCTTGCGCCCCTGTTTCGCAAGCGCTACCGAACGGTCGTGCTGGACGAGTCAAACATGATCGTGAAGTCGGAGCGATTCGTCACGGCGGGCGCAGCCCTGAGCCACATGGATCTCGCTCTGTGGCTGATTCGCGGCGTAAGTCCCGCGCTTGCCGCACTGACCGCCAAATACCTGATTGTCGATTCGAGGCCATCGCAATCCGCCTACGTTTTGACCGATCATCTCATCCATTCAGACCCTGTGGTTCAACACTTCGAAGGCTGGGCACGAGGGCGACTCTCTCAAGGTTTTTCGCTCGACGCGGCGGCCAAGGCGACCGGTTGCAGCAAACGAACACTGGCGCGGCGAATGCAAGCGGTCCTTGGAAAATCGCCGCTTGCCTATTTTCAAAGCCTTCGCGTGGAGCGCGCGGTTCACTTGCTGAAGACAACAAACGCGACGATTGACGAGGTCGCTGAGCGCGTCGGCTATACTGAAGGCGCCATTCTCGGCGCGCTCCTCAGACGCACGCTTGGCCTCGGCGTGAAGGAGATCAGAAAAAGCCAATAAACCACGGCACTACCGCCGCGAGACGTGGTCAAGATCGCCACAGCATTAGCTGCTCGTCGACGCGTCCCTCGCTTCATTGGCCACGAACTCATCCCGAGCCGCCCGGATGCCCGCGGCCAGCGGGTCCACCGGCTGAAGGAGGGCGCGAGGAGTGGGTCTACACGCGGCAAGCCATCGGATTGGGATTCCGATCTAGGGGCCAGGGGCCAGACGCCAGGGGCCAGTAAACGCACGCTAACTCGGTTGCATGGCCGCTTGCAGTTCCTCCATCGAGACATCCTTTACGTGCGTGTGGATGTACCATTCGAGGCCGAATGGGTCGGCAATAATCCGCTACGGTCGCCGTAGAATTGATCGGCGAGCGGCCGTTTAATAGTAGCTCCGGCGGCCACCGCCTGCTCCACTGTCTTATCCGCATTTTCGACGTATAGCAGGACGGCCACCGGCGAGCCGCCATAGTGCTGCGCGCCATACACGTTCATCTCGGGAAATTCATCGGAGAGCATGATATGCGAGTCGCCGATCTTGACTTCCGCGTGCGATAATTTTCCACCCGGCCCGGCCATCCGCATGATCTCCACCGCGCCGAATGCTTTTTTGTAGAAGTCGATTGCCTGCGCCGCACCCTTGACATGCAGATAAGGAGTGGCGGTGTGATAACCCTCCGGTATCGGTTGTACGTTTGCCATGTGACTCGAACCTCCGGCCTTCATTTTGTCAAAACCGTCCGATAGAATACGCGAGGGAGATTACAAATGCGTAAATTCAGATCCGTAGGGCGCAGGGGCTTTTTAAAGGGCGCGGCTGCCGGCGCGGCGGCGATTGTCTCCACTCCGCCTGTTCTACGCGGCCAACAAACCGAGCAGCCCGCGCGTCCCAACGGCGGTGCACGGCCGAATCCGACGACGCTCGCCGCCGACACCGGTTCCGCGCCGGCCGAAGGCGGTGAAGCGAGGGTCGTTGAAAATCCCGGTTCTGACTACATGGTCGAGGTGCTCAAGTCCCTGAACCTCACTTACTGCGCGTCGAATCCGGGCTCGACGTTCGACGGGCTGCACGAATCGCTCATCAATTACGGGAGCAACTCGAATCCCGAATTTTTGACCTGCTGCCATGAGGAGTCTTCCGTCGCGATGGCGCACGGCTACGCCAAGATCGAGGGCAAGCCGATGATGGCGCTGATGCATGGCACCGTGGGCTTGCAGCACGCATCGATGGCGATCTATAACGCCTATGCGGATCGCGTGCCCATTTATATGGTGGTCGGCAACCACGCTGACGCCGCAGTGCGCGGCGCGGGTGTGCAGTCGTATCACAGCGCGAACGACATGGGCGCGCTGGTGCGGGATTTTACGAAATGGGACGATGCACCGCAATCTCTGGGCGCCTTCGGCGAGGCCGCGGTGCGGGCGTACAAAGTTGCGATGACGCCGCCGATGGGGCCGGTGCTTATCGTGGCCAGCCACGAAACCCAGACCAATCCGAATATGCAGCGCAACCTGCGCGTACCCAAACTTACGCTGACCGCGCCTCCGGCGGGCGATTCCTCTGCGGTCGCCGAAGCCGCGCAGATGCTGGTGAACGCCGAGCGTCCGCTGATCATGAGCCAGCGCACGGTTCGGACACCGAACGGGATGAAGCTGCTGGTGGAGCTTGCGGAGACTTTGCAGGCTCCGGTGAACAGCAATGAGCGTATGGAATTTCCAAATCGCCATCCGCTGGCCGGAAACGGCGGGGCGGGTTATCAGCCCGATGTGACCCTCTGTTTGGAAGTCGCGGATGTGGCGGGAACGGCTCGCGCGAATCATGCGCGCGGGGCGAAGACGATCAACATCTCTTCTGTCGATCTTTTCATGAAGAGCAACATTCAGGATTTCGGCCATTACGGCGCGGACCTGGATCTCGACATCGGGGCGGATGCCGAGGCAACCTTGCCCGCGTTGATCGAAGCCTGCAAGAAGCTGACCCCCGCCGACCGGAAGCGCGCAATGGAGGATCGCGGCGCGAAAATCGCCGAGGCTCATCGCAAGCAGCGCATCCAAGCTATTGAAGAGGGCCAGCAGGGTTGGAACGCAAGCCCGGTGAGCTTAAACCGGCTGTGCGCGGAGCTGTGGCCGTTGATTGAAAAAGAAGACTGGTCGCTGGTATCGTGGCAGGGCTTTATTAGCGGATGGCCCGGACGCCTTTGGAATTTCGACAAGCCTTACCAGTACATCGGCGGACAAGGAGCGGGCGGCATTGGGTACAATGCTCCGGCATCGGTGGGCGCGGCGCTCGCGAACAAAAAGTACGGGAGGCTATCGATTAACATTCAATGCGATGGCGACCTGAACTACGCTCCCGGCGTGTTGTGGACGGCCGCGCATCACAAAATCCCGCTATTGACGATCATGCACAACAACCGCGGCTATCACGCCGAGGTGATGATCCTGGAGCGCCGCGCCAGCCAGCGCAACCGCGGCCAGGAGCGCTGCCATATCGGCACCAAACTCTGGGAGCCGGATATCAATTACGCAAAGATGGCCGAAGCCTACGGTCTGTATGGCCAAGGCCCGATCACAGACCCGAAGGATTTACCCGCGGCGCTTGCGCGCGGGATCGAGCGGGTTAAGAAGGGGGAGCCGGCGTTGATCGATGTAGTCACCCAGCCGAGGTAAACCGGCCGCCCCTACACGGTCTATGCCGGAGTCAGGTTAGCTCGCACTTGTCATTAACGGTATATTCGCTATAATCGAATTTTCAGGGGGACCCATGCTGAATAGGAGACTCCGGTGAAGCGCGCTGGCACCGACGATTCGTTGCGTTGTTCTTTCTGCCATAAGAGCCAAGACGTTGTTGGTAAACTGATCTCCTCCCCATCGGATTATCCGCGCGCCTACATCTGCGACGAATGCATCGCCGTATGCAATTCGATCCTCGATGACGACCGTCACGAGCAGCAATATGGCACGCCGCACAAGCTTCCTAAACCACTGGAGTTGAAAGAGTATCTCGATCAGTACGTGATCGGGCAGGAAGCTACTAAGAAGAAGCTCGCCGTAGCGGTTTACAACCACTACAAGCGCATTCAAATGAATAAGCAGCGCACCGGCGAGGTGGAGCTTTCGAAATCTAATATCTTGCTGATCGGGCCGACCGGCACCGGAAAGACGCTGCTTGCCCAAACGCTGGCGCGCATCCTCGACGTGCCGTTTGCGATCGTCGATGCGACTACGCTCACCGAAGCCGGCTACGTTGGCGAAGATGTAGAAAATATCATCTTGCGGCTGCTGCAGAATGCCGACTGGGACGTGCAGCGGTGCCAGCAGGGGATTATTTATATCGACGAAATCGATAAGATCGGCCGCAAGGACGAGAACCCTTCCATCACGCGCGACGTTTCGGGCGAAGGCGTCCAACAAGCGCTGCTGAAGATCCTGGAAGGGACCATCGCCAATGTTCCTCCGCAAGGCGGGCGCAAGCATCCTCACCAGGAATTCACTCCGGTGGACACCACGAATATCCTGTTCATCTGCGGCGGAGCGTTTATCGGCCTGGAAAAAACGATTTCGCGCCGCATCGGTACCCGAACCATCGGCTTCTCGAATCCCGAAGAAGTAGCGCAGCAGGCTGGGCGGCGGCCGTCGAGTTCCGGCCGGCGGGATGTGACGCTCCTGGAACAAGTCCAACCGGTGGATCTTATTCGAGGCGGTTTCATTCCCGAGTTTATTGGACGTTTGCCGGTGGTGGCGGTGCTCGAAGATCTCAGTAAGGATGCATTGGTGCAAATTCTGACCAAGCCCAAGAACGCGATCGTGCGCCAATACCAAAAGCTGTTCGAGTTCGAGGGTGTTAGACTGAAATTTAGCGACGACGCTCTCGAAGCCATTGCCCAACTTGCCATGGAGCGCAAAGTAGGGGCGCGCGGGCTCCGCATGATCCTGGAGGATCTGATGCTGGACCTTATGTACTACCTGCCTTCCTACAAAAAGGTCCGCGAGTTCCTGGTCACCAAAGAGATGGTGATGACGCAAAAGATCAACATGGCCTTGCTCGAGAAAGCGGGCTAGGCGCGCCGCTGGACAGAGGTTTCAAAAAACCACCGAAATGCTGAGTTCCAAAGAAAAATCCGACACA
>JAFAQY010000044.1 GCA_019261985.1 Bryobacterales bacterium
AATACCCGGATTTGCTCCAGGCCTACCTTCTGCCTTGCTTGCATTCGGATGATCAATCCTCAGCATGCGGCGTGTGCGCTCCTTCAGGCTCATCTTGCGTGAGAAACAAACCCTTTCTTCAGGCTCATCTTGCATGAGATAAGACTACGAATTGTAAACACTTGAGGGCCATGCTAGACTAGGCGATTTAGGTTTCTTCCTGTAAACCTGAATTATATTCCCTGGAGGTTAGGCACGTGTCAGAGAAGATGCGTCATATTTTCACGTCCGAATCGGTCACCGAAGGCCATCCGGATAAGATGGCAGACCAGATTTCCGACGCTGTACTGGACGCCGTTTTGGCGGGTGATTCGACGGGCCGCGTAGCTTGCGAAACCCTGGTGACCACCGGAATCTGCGTCGTCGCGGGTGAAATCACCACGAAGACCGTGCTGGACGTGCCGAGAATTGCGCGCGACGTGATCGCCGACATCGGCTTCACGGACGCGAAAATGGGCTTCGACGCGAAGACCTGTGGCGTCCTTAATGTCGTGCAGACGCAATCGCCTGACATCGCCATGGGAGTGGATACCGGCGGCGCCGGCGACCAGGGGCTCATGTTCGGCTACGCCTGCGATGAAACGGAAGAATTGATGCCGCTGCCGATCATGATGGCGCACAAGCTGGTCCGCCAGTTAAGCGAGATTCGCCGTTTCGGTAAGCTCAGCTATCTGCGCCCGGACGGAAAAAGCCAAGTCAGCGTGGAGTACATGGGAGGGAAACCCAAGCGCATCGATGCCGTCGTTGTTTCGACGCAGCACGACGACGATGTGACCACCGAACAGCTTCGCGCGGACGTGAAGAAGCACATTATCGACCCCGTCGTGCCGTCCAAAATGGTCGATTCGGCAACCAAGTATCACATCAACCCCACCGGCCGTTTCGTGATCGGCGGACCACACGGCGACACAGGCCTCACCGGTCGTAAGATCATCGTTGACACCTACGGCGGGATGGGCCGGCACGGCGGCGGCGCTTTCTCCGGCAAAGATCCCACGAAAGTAGACCGCTCGGCATGCTACATGGCGCGCTACGTGGCGAAGAACATCGTGGCCTCCGGATTGGCGCAGCGCTGCGAAGTGCAGCTTGCCTACGCGATCGGCGTGGCCGAGCCGGTTTCAGTAATGGTGAACACCTTCGGCACCGGCAGGGTTCCCGAAGAGATATTGGTGGAACTGGTTCGCGCAAACTTCCAGTTGACCCCGAAGGGCATGATCGAAACCCTGAAACTGCGGCGGCCGATTTACCGGAAAACCGCCTCGTTCGGGCATTTCGGGCGCGCCGAGGACTCTTTCACCTGGGAAGCCACCGACAAGGCGCACGCCCTCAAGGAAGCGGCGCACGCCAATGCGGCCGCGCAGGGCTGACTGATGAGGTTGTAAGTGGCCCTGATCGAGGGATGCAAACATTCCCTGGACATTACCGTACCCGTCGCGGAAGTCGAGCAAGAGACCGAGCGCGCCGCGGCTGATCTTCAAAAAAAGGTTCGCCTGCCCGGGTTCCGCCCGGGCAAGGCTCCCCTTAGCCTTGTTAAAACGCGCTTCGCGAGCGACATTTACCAGAAAGTAATCGAAAAGCTGGTCCCCAAATTTCTCAATTCGGCGGCGGAGAAGGAAAATCTTCATCCCGTCAGCCGTCCTGAAATCAGCGACGTTCATTTCCACTCGGGCGAGCCGTTGCGCTTTAGGGCCGAGTTCGAGATAGCTCCGACCTTCGATCTAGGCGAATACCGCGGCATCACTATCACCTACAGCGAGCCGGAGGTAACCGAAGCCGATTTGGACACGCGACTCAATCAACTCCGGGAGCAAAAGGCCGAGTTTGTCAACGAAGAACCACGTCCGCTCCAGGACGGCGATTATGCGATGATTTCGCTTGAAAGCCTTTCTGGCGTTGCGGAGAAGATCTCTCAAGAGGAGTTATCGATCAAGATCGGCGGTGACACGACAGTGGCGGCTTTCAGCGACAATCTTCGCGGCGCATCGCCGGATGAAACGCGCGAATTTGAGGTCACCTACCCGGAGGAGTACGAGCGCAAAAACCTGGCGGGGCGGACCGTGAAATTCCGCGCTACCGTTAAAGCCGTGCGCCGGCGCGAATTGCCGGAGCTGAATGACGAATTCGCCAAGGATTTAGGCGATTTTAAGACACTGGAAGAATTAAAAGAGACAATTAGAAAAAATCTCCTGCGAGAGCGGGAACACCTTGCACAGGAAGAAGCGAAACATGAATTGATCGAGCAACTGGTGCAGGCGCATGATTTCCCGGTTCCTGAAAGCTATGTAGACCGCCAGATTGAGATGAATGTGGAAAACCAAATCCGCATGCTGGTGGCCCAGGGCATGGACCCGAAAGGTCTGACGCTCGATTGGCAAAAGGTGCGCGAAGGCGGGAAGGAGCGCGCCGTGAAGGATGTCAAAGCATCGTTGTTGCTTGACAAAATCGCCGAGCGCGAAGCCATCATGCCGACGCAGGAAGACGTCGATCGCGAGGTGCAAAAGATCGCGCGCCAGCAAAAGGAAGCGGTAGCGATGACCCGCGCGCGGCTTCAGAAGGAAGGCGTGATCCCCAGGATCGCTTCAAACATACGCACCGAAAAGACGCTAAATTTCCTCTTTGAACAGGCGCGGAAGGAAGCAAAGAGGCCGGAACCGGAACCGGAGCCGGGGTCAAGTCCCGAGTAGCCGGACAAACGGATAAAGCCGGCTAGCGGCGCGGAAGAACCGCGCGTCGGCTGTTATTAAATCGCACCGGTAACGGATCGCCAGCGCGAGATACAGGCAGTCCCACAAGCTCAGATGGTGCTGCAGCGAAAGGGCGAGTGCGTCGCCTACCAAGCCGGCGTGGAGCATCAACCTCGGCCGAAAGCTTTGAAATTGAGTAAATGCGCTTCTGGCCTGATCGGCTGACAGTAGCCGCCTGCGGCACTGTTTTGCAACGGCGCTGGCCACCTCTTCCTCCAAGGTTGGCGGCGCGATCAATTCGGTGCTTCCCCACACGAACATTTTCAGCAACTCACGGGCTTGCTCGTGTCGTTCCTCAGGGATAATCCACTTCACGGCGACGCTTGCGTCAACGACCTGCGTCAACGAGGCAACAGGGGGAGAAGGCATCAATGCCGTCGCCGATCTGCCCGGATCAGCGGCACGCTGCTAGGTAATTTCGGCAGACTCGCGACGAACCGGTTCAGATCATCCCAAGATTCGCGCATCCCTTGCCGCCGCTCGATTTCTTCAGCGGCTCTGGTGAGCACGAAAATGATTTCGGCATTAAGGCTGCGGCCCTGAAAAACGGCTTCCTGCTTCAGCGTTCGGCACACCTTGTCCGGAATGTTCTTGACCGTCAAATTCATGGTTCCATTTTACCACCGGATTCGGTTCCACAATGAAACCGCGATGTTACAATTGAAAGCTTATGCGCAAAAAAATAACGGTAGTTGGCGGAGGAAATGTCGGCGCGAGTTGCGCCGTGAACCTCGCTTTTAAAGAATTAGGAGACGTAGTGCTGGTCGATGTCGTCGAAGGCGTGCCGCAGGGCAAGGGCCTCGACATGCTTCAGATGGGCCCCATCGAGGGCTACGACGTCGCCGTCATCGGCGCCAACGATTACGAGCCCACCGCTAACTCGGACGTCGTGGTTATCACGGCGGGTCTTGCGCGCAAGCCGGGCATGAGCCGCGACGATCTTCTGATCGCGAATTACCAAGTAGTGAAGAGCGTCACGGAAAGCGTCGTGAAATACTCGCCCAATGCGATTTTGGTTTTGGTCACAAATCCTCTCGACGCCATGTGCTGGACCGCGCATCAGATTTCGAAATTCCCCCGCAATCGTGTGATCGGCATGGCCGGCGTGTTGGATTCCGCGCGATTTCGCACGTTCATTGCGCAGGAGCTGAATGTTTCCGTTGAAAATGTTACGGCAGTGGTGCTAGGCGGCCATGGTGACACCATGGTTCCTGTCGTCCGGCTATCAAGCGTTTCGGGGATCCCGCTGGCGGAACTGATTGAACCCGCCCGCCTGAACGCGATCGTCGATCGAACTCGAAACGGCGGCGCGGAAATCGTGAAGTATTTGAAGACCGGCAGCGCTTATTATGCTCCTTCCGCCGCCGCCGTCGAGATGGTCGAATCGATCGTGAAAAACAAAAATAAAGTGCTGCCTTGCGCTGCCTATCTCGAAGGCGAGTACGGGATCAATGGCCTTTTCGTCGGCGTGCCCGTCAAGTTGGGAGCGAATGGTATCGAGAAGATTTACGAGATCCAACTCACCGCCGAGGAAAAAGCCGCGCTGGCCAAGAGCGCCGCGGCCGTGAAGGAACTGGTCGACGTAATTAAGTCCAAAATGTAGTTGTGAATGCGATCCGGTGGGTGGCCGGAATTCTGATCCTAATCGCGCTACTCGCGATCTTCGTGCGTAGAAAACGCCGATAGGACAAGCTGAAATTTGTCTTGTGATGTAGGGCAGCTTCAGCTCCGCCCGTGTGGTCCTCCTCGCCTGGGATACCAACTACGCTCGGCTTTTCTCTTATCGTCCCGATCCCTGTTTATACTCGGGAAGACAAACTGCTGTACGATCATATTGGCTGGACATATGAGGACCGCAGTTCGTTTGAACGAAGCGCTGCTTCGCGAAGTTAAGAAGGAAGCGGCGCGGCGTGAACAAACCCTGACATCCATGATCGAGGCCGGCCTGCGGTTGGTTTTAACCGAATCGAGAATTTCCCAACCCCGGGGGGCGCGTAGGAGTTCCGGTATGCCACGCCGGCGGTTGGAGTTCTGCCCGGAGTGGACCTGAACGACAGTGCTTCGCTTCTGGAGGTACTCGACGGCCGAAAATAATTCTTCCGGACGTCAATGTCCTGTTGCAAGGCTTTCGCGCCGATTGGCCCGAACACCGCCTTTGCCGCAAGTGGATTATTTGCGTGATTAGCCGCGGCGAGGCCTTCGGAATATCCCCGCAGGTGCTTGCTTGCGTTATCCGTATCGCCACACACAAGCGCGTGTACGTGCTGCCGACCCATTTAGAATACGCGCTTAATTTTGCTACGCCGCCGGTAACCTGACTGAGGACGCCTGGTTCGGCGCCCTGGCGATCGAATCGGGCTGCGAATGGATCACCATGGACCGGGACTATGCAAAATTTACGAAATTGAATTGGCGGCTGCCCTACTGAAGCCCAATCCGTGGCCTCGGTCTGGGATACACTGTTTCCGATATTCAAGGAGGCCCCATGCGATTCCTAGTTCTTGCTCTGACCCTCGCCCTTACGCCCCACGCTTTCGCCGATGACAGCCAGCGGCCGCTTACCATCGATCACTATGTCCTGGTCCGTTCGTCGGTGCCGGCGATCGCCGGGCAGCCCGCGCATATCTATGTCCGCGAGGTGGTTCAGGCGAGGACACTACGCGATCCGCTCCCGGCTGACCGTGTCGCTCTGTTTGTGCACGGGGCGGGCACGCCCGCGGAGGTTGCTTTCGACGTGCGCTATCAAGACTACAGTTGGATGGAGTATCTGGCCCAAGCCGGCTTCGACGTGTTCGCAATGGACATGACCGGCTACGGACGTTCCACTCGACCCGCTGCAATGGACGATCCCTGTAATCTCTCGCGAGAACAGCAGGCTGCGCTGATTCCTACCCTGATAGCCTCGGCGTGCGAAGCCAGCTATCCGCGTCAGTTGACGACACTCCCCTCCGACTGGGCCGACATAGCAGCGGTGGTGGATCACGTGCGCGCGCTCCGCCATGTAGACAAACTCAGCCTGCTGGCTTGGTCTTTGGGCGGCCCGCGAGCGGGCGGCTTCGCCGCTCAGCACCCCGACAAAGTGCAAAAGCTGGTTTTGCTGGCTCCCGCATACAACCGAAATGCTTCGGCCAATCCACCCGCCGAAGTCCCGGCGAAAGGCGCGGCCATGACCACTCAATCTCGCGAAGATTTTAATACGAATTGGGACCGGCAAGTCGGCTGTCCGGGGCAATACGAACCTGCGGTAAGCGATGCCGTATGGTCCAGCATGCTCGCCTCCGACCCTGTTGGAGCGGCTTGGGGCGCAGGCGTACGCCGAGCGCCACAAGTAACGAGTTGGGGTTGGACGGCCGCCGCCGTCGCCAAGACTCAAATTCCGACGCTGATGGTTTCCGGCGCCCACGACAAACAAGTGCCTCCGGATCGCGTGCGGGACCTATACGCGGATCTGGGCTCGCCAAAGAAGGTCTTTGTCGATCTCGCCTGCTCCTCTCACAACGCCATGTGGGAAAAGAACCACATGCTTCTATTCCGCGCATCGCTTGAGTGGCTGACAAAAGGCTCGGTGGAGAATAAGCCGGAAGGAATGCTCAAGCTCGGTTACTAGGAACTTACGTAGGGCGGACGCCCTCGTCCGCTACCGACGCCCCGCCGGCATTTCGGATAGTTACTCAATTGTCAGCGGACGCTCGAACACAACGTCCAGCGTCGATCCCGCAAGCAGTTCTACTTCATGCCCGCGCGTAAGCAACGCGGTCGCGAAGCCCACTGCCGTTCCAGCCGCGGCCCCAATCCCCGCGCCCTTCCATGAACGATCGGCAAGGCCGCCGACGGAAGCTCCCGTTCCAGCGAGAATGGCGATCTGTTTCGCGTCTTCACCAGTGCTCGGCGCCTGCTTGACGGTGCTTTCCCCGCCTTCCACTTTTTGCCCGAATTCACCCGCATCCACGGATGCCACGTGAGGCGTAAAGCGCAGGCTCTTACCGGACGGAAACGTCAGGGTTTCCAGACGAATGGCAAGCTCGGCGCGACCGCTTACTTTGCCGCTGCGCTTCACGTGCGAAACGACTCCGGTCACATACGACTCCGGCGGGACGATCATCTCACCATCCACTGCTATCGGACTAGCGGTTCGGAGGTATACCCGATCCCCATCTTGGGCCGTGCGGCTGGTGATCGAATTCACCATCTTCAGCAGCAGGTGGCTTCCTTCGGGAATTTCCGCCGCGAATGTAGGCAGCGGCAATAAGGCGAGGATGGCGAAAGATAACGTCCTCATACCGCCATGTTAAACCCGACCGTAGGAATACAGCCGGTATTCTTTGTACCCTTAGCCCGCGGCACTCATATGCTATAATCCCCGCATTCCGGGAAATATATGCCGGATGGCTAATCCCATGGGCGACATCACCATTCTTCTCCAACAGTGGCGTGATGGGAGCCAGGACGCCGAAAATCAGCTCTTCGAGCTGGTTCTGCCCAACCTGCGTAGCCTTGCTCACTACCTGATGCGGGGCGAGCGCAAGGACCACACCATGCAGGCGACCGAGCTGGTGAACCAGATTTATATGCGGCTGGTCGCGGCGAAGAACCGGGATTGGCGGAGTCGAAGCCATTTTTTCGCTATAGCGGCTAGAGCCATGCGGCGCTACCTGATCGACTACGCGCGGCAGCGCCCCGACGCCGAATTCGTCGCCCTGGACGGCATGGACGATCTTGTTCCCGCGGGCGGCGCGCGGCTGGATACCGCCCTTAACGTGGACCGTTTGCTGAACGAATTGGGGAAAGAAAAGCCGGAGTGGTGCATGGTGGTGGAGATGAAATACTTCCTTGGCCTTACGGACGAAGAGGCATCCGACGCCATGGGCATCCGGCTGCGCACGCTGCAGCGCATGTGGAGCGATGCGCGCCAATGGCTCTTTGCGCGAATGCAGGGGACCCTGGAGCAGGAAAAAGATGTCCGGACCAAAGCCAGCGCTAGACGATGACCGGCTGATGAGCCTGGTGGAGCTGGCATTAGCTCAGCCGCCATCCGGCCGCGATATCTACGTTCGAAGCGCTTGTGGGGACAACCCGGAATTAATCGACGCGGTGCGAAGATACGTGGCGTGGGAAGAGCGCATGGACGGCTTCCTGTTGCGGCCGCTATTTCCCGCCCCCGATATCGAGCATCGTTTAGAGCCGGGAGACCTGCTGGCTGGGCGGTTTCGCATCGTGCGGGCGTTAAACGAGGGCGGGATGGGCATCGTGTACGAAGCGGTGGACGAGAAGCTCGAGCGCCGCGTCGCGATCAAATGCGCGAAGGCTGGCTTCCGGAAGCGCCTTTCCCCTGAAGTGCGGCACGCGAGTGAAATAAGCCATCGCAACGTCTGCAAGATCCACGAGCTGCACACCGCGGTAACGGGCCGCGGCGAAGTGGACTTTATCACGATGCAGCTG
Organism: Bryobacterales bacterium; assembly: GCA_019261985.1. GTDB lineage: Bacteria > Acidobacteriota > Terriglobia > Bryobacterales > Bryobacteraceae > Palsa-187. Next base: position 8,223 of record JAFAQY010000044.1, read on the forward strand.
CTTGAAGGCGAGACGCTCTTCACCCGCTTGCGCGGAGGTCGTCTTCCTGAGTCGCAGGCGCGTTCCATCGCCCGCCAACTTTGTGCCGGGCTGGCCGAGGCGCATCGTCACCGCGTAATTCACGGCGACTTGAAGAGCAATAACGTCATCCTCGCGCCGGATGCGGATGGAACCGAGCGCGCGGTGATTACCGATTTCGGGTTGGCGCGAGGTCCCGCGGCGAACGCGGCACGCGGCGCGGCGGAGTCGCTCGAAGCGGGCGGGGCGCCGGACTACATGGCGCCGGAGTTGTGGAAAGGCGAGAAAGCTTCGGCTGCATCCGATGTGTATGCGCTCGGCGTCCTGCTATGCGAGCTTGCCACAGGCAAGCGGCCGTTTGGACCGGACGTGGCGCTCGAGGAGCGGCTGGCCAGCCCGCCTCCAGCAATTCATCCTAAGTGGGACGCGGTGCTCTCGCGCTGCCTCGCTCCCGACCCGGCGAAGCGATTTCGCGATGCCGCGGAAGTAGCGAAGGCGCTGGATCCGCCGCGGCCGCAGCGATGGTGGTTGACAGCCGCTGCCGCGTTGGTGCTCTCATTAGTAGCCGCGTGGGTGACGTATGACCGTGCGACTGCGCCGAAGGAATCGTGGCGGCTGGCAGTGATGCCCGTAGAAGCATTGTCGCCCGATACTTTGAATATTGCTTCGGACCTCTCATCCAAAGTTGCCGGCACTCTTCGCCACATTAATGGGGGTAGAGTTGCAGGTCTCAGCATTGTCCCGCCCGAAAAAGCGCAATCGGTATCCGACGCCACACACATCGTGCGTGCGACAATATCCCGCCAGAATGGGAAATTGCTCATCCAAGCGACCATCGGAGACAAGCGAAGCAGCGTCAATGTTGGAGAGAGGACTCTAGTCTACGGTCCGGGGGATGAGCGGTACGCCCCGGTGGCACTGGCGGGTGTCGTAACAGCAACATTAAACCTGCCGCCTCTGACGGTGCCATCCGTCAATTCACGAGCCGCCAAAAATTATTGGGATGGAGTTTGGTACACGCGCCAAAACTCGACTCTCGATAAAGCGATCCAGTGTTTAAGACAGGCCGTTCAGGAAGATCCCGATTCGGCCCTTACTTGGGCCGCGTTGGCGGAGGCACAGTGGTTCGAATATCATTTCTCGAGAGATCAGGCTTGGCGTGATCGCGCGCGTGATTCGCTACAAGAGGCCGAGGCTCGCAATCCTGATGTTGCGCTCGCGCACCGCGTGGAGGGATACATCCAATATACAGAGGGGTTCCGTTCGCAAGCGGAGGCGGAGTTTAAGAGAGCTATCACGTTGCAACCCCGAGACGCCATTGCTCATATCTGGCTTGGAAAGACATACGAAGACGACAACCGGCTGGATGACGCGCTGGCTTCATTTCTGAAGGGGTCTGAAGTTGAACCGAGTTATTTCAAGCCGTATTTTAACGTCGGCTCTTTTTATAACAACCGGGCTTATTATCGCGAGTCATCCAAACAACTAGAGAAGTCTGTGCTGCTGGCCCCCAACGAGGCGGACCCGCATTTTGCCCTCGGCGAAGTGTACATGAATCTAGGGCGATTTCACGATGCGGAAAATGAGTTGCGCGACGCGATCCGTTTAAGCGAGACCCCGACTGCATTGCATACGCTCGGAGTGGACCTAATATATGAACACCGGAACCAGGAAGCTGTTGAGTACATTACCCGCGCATTGAAACTAGGTCCGGAAAGATATCTATGGTGGATGACGTTAGGCATGGCCGAGCGCCAGTTGGGGTTAAGCGAGCAGTCCACGCGTGCTTACAACCGTGCTTTCGAATTAGCCGAAGCGGAGACGCGAAAGAATCCTAAAGACGGGTATACAAGATCGAAAATGGCTTATTTGCTCGCCCGGCTGGGAAACCGGCAGAGAGCCGAATCCGAAATAGCTCAGGCACTGCAACTGACACCATCTAATGCCGAAGTCCGCTCGACTGCGGCTGAGACCTATGAAGCTCTAGCTGAACGCGAAGAGACACTCAAAATTCTGAGCTCCTCAACCGACGAAGTAATCGCCGACCTAAGCCGCTGGCCGGAAGTGGCCGAATTACAAAACGATCCTCGCTTCCAACAATTGCTTATCGCCCGCCAAATCAAATAGGAGAACGCATGCGCATTGAGTTCAAGATCAAGTTCGAAAAAGACGGACTGACGATTTCACAGGATATAAATCCGGCGTCCACTTCTGGTGATGAAACCCGGCCGAACAGGACCGCAATCGGGGTTCCGCTGGTGTCATTACCGGGGAAGCGTTCAGAACTGGGGTCGCGGGACCCTCGCGGCGGGACGCAAGGCGACCCGTTCGGCGGGACGCAAGGCGACCCGTTCGGCGGCACCCAAGGCGACCCGTTCGGGGGTAATCCGCCCGGATCGGCCCCGGTTTTCGTTCTGGGTCCAATCATTTTCAATGGCGCCAATCACGCCCAAGGCTCGTCTCCTGAAGGCTCGCCAGGCAACGACATCGAAACCAAGCCAAAATCGGAAGGCCAAAAATAATAAGGAGGCGTATGTCTGAATTCACCGTGCAACAGCAGGAGAAGAACCAATGGTGCTGGGCCGCCGTGGCCGTGAGCCTCAAGGACTATCTTACGGCGGGCAAAGGCTCGTCATCGCAATGCGCGTTAGCGATGGAACTATTGAAGGTAGATGGGTGTTGTTCGGACAATCTTGCATGCGACCAGCAGGAGGGTTTGAAGGCAGCGTTAATTCAACTGCAGGTTATGAATTCAGACGTCGCCCTGATTCCTCACCCGCTTACCTTTCAGGAAATCCGGCAAGTAGTCGATGCGGGCTGGCCCATACCCGTTAGGATCGAATGGGAAGGGAATCCGGGCAACGCGCATTTCGTCGTGCTCTCGGGATATCGGGCCTCTGCAATACCCCAGGTAAGAGTCGAAGATCCTTTTTACGGAACGTCAATCGTGGATTATGGAATATTCGTTGATGGTTATCGCGATTCCGGCATTTGGCGGCAGACATATCCGATATGGAAGGGAAAGTAGCGATGGGATTCCGATTTCAGAAAGCACCGCCGAATGTGACGTCACAATTCTCGCAAGACCTGAAGAATGCAGCATTCCTAGGAGGAGGATATGAGCCGCGAAATGAGCATCATCTTCCAGCCTATCTCCTGAGTCTCACCGATCTGATCAAATTAAATCCTTATGATGGCATCGATGGCGTCGTGAAACACATAGCATGGCAATGCATAGCTACTGTCGCGGCCGATACTTCTAAAGTGGCTCTTGGAGATGTGACTCCAGTTAGCCCAGGTCCACAAACGCCGGCCGACCTTTTCAGCGGCAAGGTGCGAACCACCAGCTTCTCGCAGGGACCTATTATCAACAACGCATATCAGAAGGCCCTTGCTTTGAGCACGGATCTCGGCGGCGACACGGCCTGCGACAATGGCGAGCCGCGTGCCCTGAGAATTCCCGGCCTTTTGGTAACCCTGTTCTGGATCAAAGCGCCTCCTGGGGGCACCGATTTGGTGGTTCCAATAAACTGTCAAATTCCTGAGCTGAAAACTCAGCCGAAGTACACCATGCAAGAATTTTTGACGGTTGCCAAAGGTCTGGCGCAGCATCGGTTGAACCTCAAAACTCCGGATTGACGGAGTCCAAACTTTGGGGCGCTCGTCGAATCTTCTCCCCCGCCGGTGCCTCGCGACCGCCTCATGGCACTGACATTACCGGAGCTGCCAGAATGCGGCCTTCTGCCCCTCTGGATCGAGCACCGTCAAAGTGGCAGTTATACCGGCCGGCGGCAGTTTGCTGCGAGCAATGTCGAATTTCAGCGGAGCGGTTTTCGGATGCAAACAAGTTTCGGAGAGCTTTAGATATTTTTTTAATCGCGTGCGGCAAATTGGGCGCACCCAATAGATCTAATCCAAGCCGGACTACTGTTTGTCGCCAGGTGAACGCAAGGTACTTGGCAACGCACCGCGGTTATAATCAAGGCCAGGAGTTCATCGTGGCTAGTACACCAACGAAGCTCATGACCGTGGCCGAATGGGATCACATTCCCAATCCGCCCGGCGGTGTGTACGAGCTGTATCACGGAGAACCGGTTAAAGTGGCCTTTGCCAAAGCACCACATACGAGAGGGCAGTGGCAGATTCGCCGCTTGCTTGAAAGCGCCGCCGGCGATGCAGGTGTAGTCAAAGAGGAAATGCCATTCCGGCCTGTGCCGGAATACGAGTGCTGGGCCGCCGATGTGGCACTTGTTTCCCACGCGCGTTGGAACAAAGATGATGATTGGCTGATGGGTCCGCCGGAACTAGTAGTCGAGATCATCTCGCCCTCCAATTCACTCCGGAAGCTCCGGGACAAAGCCTGCATTTGCCTGGAAAACGGAACTGTCGAGTTCTGGATCGTCGATCTCCGCCGCCGCGAAGTCTCCGTGCTGACGCCGCGCGGCGAAACTGTATACGCCGCAGGCGAGCGGATTCCGTTATACTTTGGCGGCGAAATCGCCGTCGCCGAGATCTTTCGCTAACTTTACGGCACCAGCATCACCGGAGCCTGCCAGAACGCGGCCTTTTGCCCCTCCGGATCGAGGACCGTCACCTGACAGTTATACTCGCCCGGCGGTAGCTTGCTCAAAGCGATATCGAACTTCAGCGGAGTGGTTTTCAATCGATTATTCAAGCTCTCGGCGACTTCCAGCGGCGGGGTTTCGAAAGCCTTTGTCTGGCCCTGATAGAACGTAATGAACGCCACTAGCGGGTGCGCGGTTTCCAGGCCCTGCTGATACGCCTGCAGGTAAATGTACATGTCTTTCGTCTTGCTGAAGACGCGCGTTACGCTCGGAATCAGCTTCTGGCCTTCCTGCACCAGCGGGTTCACGGATTCCGCCGCGCCTTTATCTTTTGCCGCGTTGAACAGGGCATTCTTCATATCCTCTCGCTGGCTACTCAGCACAACGGTGCTGATGGCTACACGTTTTTCTTCTTTGTTCAGATTGGGGATGACGAAGGTGGCCTGAAATGTTCCGATGCGGCCCGTCTCGGCATCGCGCGCCAGGAATTTGATGGTGTGCTTGCCGGGCAGCAGCGTGAAACCGGTCGGATAGACGATGGGTTTTTTTGCCAGCTCCTGCGCGGTGGCGTCGCTGAGCTTCACATCGATTTTGTCGCGGACGTTGGACTCCGTGCTGCCGAACGGATCCTTGATTTCACCGATGAAGTCGAGCACCGTGTGCTCGGCGCCGCCTCTCTTGGCGAGCGCAAGCTCGCGTCCGGGAATCTTGACGGTCACGGGGACGAAGTATTCGGCTTTGTTTAATTGGAAATAGTCGATCTCCATCGCTATCGTTAGCTCGGTAATGGGATCTTGCAGCAGCAGCGCGTCTTCAAGCTGGCGCTCTTTATCGGCCGTCGTGAACTTGCTGAATACTTTGTTCGCGAAATAGCCCTGGCGGTAATCCAGCTTGTAGTCACCGGCAACAGTGATTTTCACGCGGCGGTATTTGCCGTCGGGATTCGTATTGCTCGTGTAATAGCCGAGGATGTAGTAACTTGAAATCGCCTTCTGGGCATTCACCATTCCCATCGCGAGGTCGTTGTTGTCCAGCAGGGCCTTCCCGCCGGTATCCGCGGCCATGGCCCACAATGTGTCTTGCGATTGTTGGAAATTCCCCGTCATGGCCATCGCACTTGCGCCCGTATACATACCCGCTCCGCCCTGCGAGCCTCGAGTAGCATCGCCCATCGGCGCCGATGCCGTTAAGCCGCGCGCATCGATCGGCCAGAAGGAAACGCCGGCCTTGATTGCCGAATTGATGGTCGCGTGGAGCTGCGCCTGATTATCCACTCCGTTCAAACGCAATCCGCTTGCGAAATAAATCAGCGCCTTTTTCTCGCTCAGGCGTCCCAGCATGCCCGCCGCGGTTTGTAGCGCGGACAATTGGCGATCCGTGTTGAAGATATTGAACTCGCTGTCATCCTGCCCGAATGCCGCGCCTGTATCGGAGCTGCTTGCATCGTTGGGATTCTCGTCATTTCCTTGCCCTTCGCCGACGGCGAGGGTTTCGAGCATGCTCAAAAGGCGGTCGCGGTCGTCCGTGAAATCCTGGAGCACTTCGACGCCTGCCCCCGAGTACTTCATAATCGCCATCAGGTCGGACGGCGTCATCTGCATGCGGATGAACTTTTCGGCGGCTGTCAGCGCTCGCAATTGATCCGCGGGCGGCATCGCGCTCATGTCGAAATATAGAGCGAGAAGCCGCCGCTCCCGGTACTTCAGATCGCCCGTGGGCTCGGGGGCGATTTGCGTCGTGGTCAGCTTTTCGTAAATCTTGATGTCTTCGACCCTCTGCGTCTGAGGCACAGGCTTCAGCGGGACCTCGTCGAGCTTCTGATATTCGAAAAACTTGATCGTTTGCGGCGCGTTGTCTTCCGTGATGGTGAAGTCCTTCGCGGTAAGGCCCTCGACCGGCTTTCCGCTTTTATCCAGAACCGAGACAGTTTCCACCACCAGCGTTGCGGAAGTGCTGAACGTGGGCGTCGCCGCGCCCGGCTGAACGTTCTGCCCGACTTGCTGGGCAAGCAACGTGAAAGAGACAAACAGGGGAAGAAAAGGCTTCATTAAAACCTCATCCTGAGGGTGGTTTGCAGGCTCCGCATGGCATTGGCGCCCACAGGCAAGCCGAACTGAACGTTATTCACGGTGGTGTTCCAGGCCGTGAAAGTTACATGATTAAGCACGTTGACGGCGTCAACGCGCAAATCCAGACTGATGCGATCGCTCGCGCGGAACGTCCGTCCCAGGGATGCGTTCCAACTGAATTGATTCGGTCCCGTGATGCTGTTCCTTCCCGCATTCCCCCATTGCCCGGGAGCCGGCGCAACGTAAGCAGCCGGATTCAGCGCCAAGCCCGCGGGAGCCTCATAGAGCGGAGCCCCGGTATAGTTCGGCCGCACTGGCCCCGTGACTCCAGTCCCCACCACAGCCGATGGATAAACCGGCGATAGCGGCAACCCGGTGCCCACGATGATTTGGCTGGTAACGGTCCATTCTTTCAACAGCGCGCCTTTCCATCCTCCCAGCAGCGTTCCTCCGCCGAGCCCTAGGCCGGATGTGTACTGCGCCTGCAGGTTGAGGAGATGTCTCTGATCGAAGTTCGACAGCCCGCGCTCCGCATCCAGATTGAGCCAGTCCTGGGCGATCACGGCGCGTCCCTGTCCTTGCCCTCCGAGCGCTGCATCGTCGATCGATTTCGAATAGGTGTAAAGCGCAGTGGCTGTAAAGCCGCTGCGCAACCGTCGCCGCAGTTGGAACGACCCCGCTTCGCGCGTCGAATTGCCGTTCGAGCTCATGTATATAAAACCCGACGGGCACGCAGCGCACGGATTCACGGCTCCAACGGGATAAGTGTTGGGTAAGAATTCCTGCACGGCGCGTGTGCCCTTGATTCCGAGGTACGTGGCCACCATTTGCAAACCGGCGGGAAGATCCCGCTGCACTGAGAGCTGCCAGTTTTGTGCGTATCCGACGCGGAAGTTCGGATCGATGGCGAACGTGTTCGTGGTCACGTTCGGATTGGCGATAAACCCATTCGCCAGACTGAGTGGATGGTCGGGAGTATTCGCCACGCTCAAGCTGGTCGATAAAGGCGATTGTTGCGCCATTTGCGTGGCGATGACCTGATAAACAGAAGTGTTGTAGTAGACTCCGTAACCGGCGCGGATGATGATGGAAGAGCCGGAAATCGGCCGCCAGGAGATTCCCACGCGCGGCTGAATCGCGTGCTTGTCCGGGTGGACCAGCGAATCGGAATATGTCTGGCCGGTTAGCGGCCCCACGGGACGATTTGCTACCACCGGCGCCACCGCCGTAAAACCGGGCGCAATATCCAGATTCACCAGCCGCCCATGCAGCTCCGTTATCGGAGACCAGTATTCCCAACGGGCGCCAATATTCAATGTGAGTCCGGGACTCACTCTCCAATCGTCGGTGACGAATGCGTCATAATTCGACGCGCGGAAATATTTGTCCGCGTTTCCGAATGCCAGCGAGCTTGTGTCCGGGATGCCAAGCAGAAAATCCGCGAAGTCGCTCCCGGTGCCGGGCACCGGAACGCCATTAACGATCTGTTGCGTCGCCGCGCCTGTGAAACCGAACCCTCCACGAGGATTCTGCTGCGACAAAATATTGAACCGCTGCCGCTGATAGTCAGCTCCAAACTGGACGTTGTGGCGGCCGTGATTCCATAGGTAATCGTTATGCACCGCGTTCGTCATGTTACGGTCGAACTGCGGCAAGCCGTCGGAAAGGCCCGAAATGCCGCTTGAAAATGAAAGGCTCGGCGGACCCCAATTCACAGGTTCCTGGTTATTGCCGTTGACGCCCGCTGCTCCGGATACGTTCACACGATTTTCAAAGTACGGCGTCAAGTGAACCGATTGCCGGCTGAACTGGAAGCCGAAATTTGCGAATAGGCGCGGAGTGAAATTGTGGCGCCAGTTGGTGTTGGCATTGAGGCCCAGTGTGTGGGTGGTATCGAGGAAACCGAACAGATTTGGGTTGTTCAGATTCGTGTTCTGAAATGCGAAACCGCCCGATAAATTGTCCTTGCGCCCGATCTGCTTCTGCGCCCGCGCTTGCATGCTGTCCTGGTGGGTCACGGAAATGATAGGAATTTGATAGTTGTAGCGCCCGGTGAAATTCGGCTGCGGATAATACTTCAGCAACGCGAGCGCTTCGGGGCTGAACCGGCTGGCGGGGATTATGTTGTTTGGGAATTGTTGGCCCGTAGTCGGATCGAAAACCGGGGTCGACAACGGCGAAAAATCACCATTAAGCAGAGCACTGGTGGGCATCAGCCCCGGTACCGTGCTGGCATTGCGATTTCGGGTGAGCTGATAGCTGACTGTAAAGAACGGCCCATTCCGCAGCAGATGCGGGATCTTGATGGGTCCGCCGAATGATCCGGCCGCCGTCCAGCGATTGTATGACGGCTTCGGCGTGTCCTGGCCGGTCAGCGAAAAATTCCGCGCGTCCGTCACCGAATTATCGATGATGAATCCGAGGTTGCCGTTGTACAGGGACCTCGGCCCGCGCCGCCCATTGCCGAACGCCTGGTTCAAAGCGAACGGTGAGCTCGCGCCGTTGTTAGCCGTTCCGTTAATCAAGAGCCCGTCCGACGCGCGCTGGGTCACCTCCGGGTCGGGCGGCGCCGCATCGCTCGGCGGGGGCCCCTGGGTCTGCGCCGTGGCGTTCACATCCGTACGCTGAAACGCGGTCTGGGTATTCGTGGGCTGCACCGCCTGCTTCCCCTTGGCATTCTTGGTCGCCGGCTTCGCCGAAGCAGCCTGCGGCGGGGCGACGTCCACTTTAGGCGCAGGGGGCGCGGCCGCCGCGACCTCCGCGTGAATCTCGTTCAACGGCAACATTCTCAGTTCCGCATCCGGGATCGCCGCATCCGCGGCAATGTTTACTTCCTGTTTCACCGGCGCGAATCCAAGCATCTCCACCTGAATCGTCCACGCTCCGTCGGCGAGATCGGAAAACGAGTAATTGCCGTCGGCATCGCTAACGGCAACAATTTTTTTGTCGCCCTGAGTTGCCGTTACCGTGGCGCCGGGTACAGGAAGTCCGCCGAATTTCACCTGCCCATGGCGCTCGGCGGCGCTGAGGCTGAAGACGCTAAACCCTAAATATACGCTGAGGAGTACGGATAAGATTTTGAGCAAACAGCTCCCGGCGCGGGTTTGGCGCGCCAACGACGCGCGTGGGCGTTTACCGGGGCGGGCCGGCTTGCGCGCTCGTCCTGGGAAGAAGCCGTCTCTTTTTGTTTTCATCTGTTGGCCATGAGTTTTTAGACGCCGTTTTAAGCCGGTTTGTTCATCAGACGCTCCGGTATTTAGAAAGTTAGTTCAAAATCATTTCGGGACGGCTCACCTGCACCTAAGGGGACCATGCCTGCACCAGTCCCTAGGGTCCGGCAATGAGCACGCGCGCGGCCATATTTAAGACGCGCTAAGTGCTATATTTGTGCAGAGGTCGAAGCTGCCGCAGGTGTGCGGTTTTGACAACAGGTGGCCGGTTTCGCAGACCTCTAATTCAAATTGTCCACCTTATCTTGTGGCATTCTGCACTTGCGAGCGGCGCGATTGAGCCTTGTAGGCCAGACGGTCGGACTTTGGCCCGCGCCGACGCTGCGCGCTAAAATCGAACCGTAGAGGCTGTCCGGCCTCGTTTCGTTCCAGGCGATATGCCCCGTACATTAAGCGCCCCTGACGTAGGGACGAGAACAGAACATGGCGAAGATCTCACGCCACTCTATCATGTCGTACTGCTCGATGACGACGAACACACCTACGACTACGTCGTCGAGATGCTTTCGAATATTTTTTTCCTGCCTACCGAGATCGCGTTCCAACACGCAGTGGAAGTAGACACCACGGGCCGGACAATCGTAATGACCTGCGAGCGGGAACAAGCGGAGTTTGGGCGCGAACAGATCCATGCCTATGGCGCTGACCCGCGAATGTCGATCTCGAAAGGCTCCATGAGCGCTGTTGTGGAGCCGGCGTCGAAGTGAAGCAATGCGAATTCTGGTGGTGGAAGACGAGCCTCGCATGGCGGAACTGCTCCGCCGAGGCCTTACCGAGGAAGGGCATGCGATCGTAGTCGCGCGCGATGGCCGCGAAGGACTCAGCCTTGCGGAAACCGCATCGTTCGACCTGCTCCTGCTCGATGTAATGCTGCCCGGCGCCGACGGCTTCACGATCGTTCGCCGCGTTCGCGCGCGCCAGATCCAAACTCCGATACTCATGTTGACCGCGCGCGACGCCATTCGCGACATCATCGAAGGACTAAACCTTGGGGCGGACGACTATCTGACCAAGCCCTTCTCTTTCCAGGAATTGTTTGCGCGGGTGCGCTCGGCGGCGCGGCGGGGGCCAATCGCCCAGCCGGTTTCGCTGCGCGTCGCCGATCTCAGCCTCAACCAGGGCACTCGCGAGGTGCGGCGCGGCTTCAGGCCGGTCACGCTCACCCGCACCGAATACGCGATTCTCGAGCTATTGATGCGGAATGCCGGCCGCGTGCTCTCGCGCGACAGCTTGATCGAGAGCGTTTGGGGGCATGCGGATATCGAGAACAATACGCTCGATGCCTTCATGCGCCTGCTTCGAGGCAAAGTCGAGGCGCCGGGAGAGCCAAAGCTCCTCCACACGATCCGCGGGGTTGGCTTTATGCTCCGGGCGGAGGAATCGTGAGTCTATTGGCACCCCTTTCGACGCGTTCCCGGCTCATGTTGTGGTCCACCGGCGCTTTGCTGCTAAGCCTTTTGATTTTCGGATTCGAAGTTTATTCCGTCCTCCAAAATGATCTTCTTCGAGATGTCGACCGGCGCTTATATGCGAAGGCCAACGGCGTCAAAACGGTGCTCGAGCTCGAAAATGTGTCGGGACCCGCGCTTGATTTAGAGTTGAGCGAGTTCTCCAAAGAGATTCCCGAAGGCAACCTGCTGCAGCTTTCGACCGATTCGGGCGAGTTGATATGGCCACGCCAATCGCCGTTCGTTGGAACGGACATTTCGATGGGACTAAGCACCTCCGGGACGCGCCGCATCCTGCTTATGCCATTCGACTATGAAGGGCGCCGTTACCAAGTGGTTGCCGGAGCATCGCTGGATGACGTCAACAGAATCATGGGCCGGCTGCGAGCAATCATGTGGGCGACCGGCGCTCCCATGCTCTTAATCGCCGGATGGGGAGGGTATTGGCTCAGCCGGCGTGCGATGGCGCCGGTCGATGCCATGACCACCGCCGCGCAGTCCATCAGGCTTGAGAGCTTGTCCCGGCGGTTGCCCGTGCCCAATACCGGTGACGAGCTGGAGCGCTTGGCGCGCGTCTGGAACGAATTGCTGGAGCGGTTGGAAACCTCCGTGAAGCGCATCCGGCAATTCACGGCGGATGCATCCCATGAACTGCGCACGCCCATCGCATTGATTCGCGCGACTGCCGAACTGGCTTTGCGCCGCGAGCGCGGGCCCGCCGATTACCGCAAGGCGCTGGCCGAAATCGAGGCCGAAGCAGGCCGGATGACGGAACTGGTGGAGTCCATGCTGTCCGTAGCGCGCGCGGATTCGAGCGCACGTATGCCGCTTGCGGCGCTTGATGTCAGCAGCCTGGCAGCGGATGTGGTTAGCCAAACCGAGATCCTCGCCGCCGGCAAAGGCGTTGAGCTTCAGCACGCGAACGGAGCTACTCGAGTCATCGCCGAAGCTAACGAAGCGGGTTTGCGCCGGCTGTTGAGGATTCTGCTCGACAATGCGCTGGAACACACGCCCGCCGGCGGCAAGGTTACCGTTTCCGTATGGCAGCGCAATGGTTCGGTGGACCTGTCCGTGCGCGATACCGGCGAAGGCATCCCTGCCCCCGCGCTGCCGCATATTTTCGAGCGTTTCTATCGTGGCGACCCGGCGCGCGGCGGCAAAGGCGCGGGCTTGGGACTATCGATCGCTCAGGCGATCGCGCAAGCACACGGGACGAAAATCGAGGTGGAAAGCAAGCTCGGCGAGGGCTCGTGTTTCCGCGTCGCGCTGCGCGGGGCTTAGCGGCTTCCGCCTTGCTTCATTGCCACCGCGAGGACTGTAAGTTCGCCCTCGACCGCAGCCGGGCCGCTTCCCGGCAGCGCGTACAAAACGTCGCCCTCCCGGGCATCTTGGCCCGCGATTTGACCCTCTCCGCCGGCAATCACGAAGAGATTGAACTGTGGATCGAAACGGGCGCGACCTTTGACGCGCTTTCGGACCGTGGTGAAGTAATCGCAGCAAACCAGCTCGCCATTGCGCGATTTGCGCGGTCCCTCATGTGGCGTCCCATGGCTTACGGCCAGCGCATGATCCAGGTGCAGCTCCCGGCCGCGGCCGTAATCGTATAAGCGATAGGTGATATCGCTGTACTGTTGGATCTCGCACAGCGTCATTCCTCCGCCGATCGCGTGGACTGTGCCTGCCGGGATGAAGAACGTATCACCGGCGCGGGCGGGGTGCCAGGTTAATAGCTCCTCGATTTCGCCGGAAAGAGCCGCCCTCCGCAACTGAGGGCGCGTCAGCTGCTGGCGAAAGCCTGCCGCTATGCGCGCATCCGGGTGCGCCGCGAGTATGTGCCACATCTCGGTTTTACCGGCGCACTTATGGTGACGCAGCGCGTATTTGTCATCCGGATGAACCTGAACCGAAAGCTTGTCGAAGGTGGTAATGAATTTTATAAGCACCGGGAGCCGGTCCCGGTGCTCGAACCATACTTCCGATCCCCAAACCTTGGGATAGAGCCGGGCGCTGAGCCGTTCAACCACAGCTTAAACGCGCGCTTTGATGAACCGCTCAATGCGGTCTAACCCGCGCGCCAGCTCCTGCATGGATGTCGCGTACGAAATCCGGACATGCTCGTTCGTGCCGAACGCCTCGCCGGGAACCAGCGCGACGTACTCCTCGGCCAACAACTTTTCGGCGAAATCGAACGCGCACGTGATGCCATCGCGGAACGCGGCGCTGACGTTCGGGTACGCGTAAAACGCGCCTTGCGGCGTTTGCGTCTTCACGCCCGGAATTCCGCGGAGTCTTTCCAGAACGTACTCGCGGCGCCGCCGATATTCCGCGAGCATCACTCCAACCGAATCCTGCGGACCGCGCAGCGCTTCGATAGCGGCTTTCTGCGTGATCGAATTCGGGTTCGAAGTCGCGTGGCTTTGGAGCTTATTGATGCCCGCTACTACCGGCGCGGGGGCGAGCACGAACCCCATGCGCCAACCGGTCATCGCGTAAGTTTTCGACAGCGATCCCGCCACCACCACGGTGTCTTTGGCGCCCGGAAGCGAAGCCAGAGAGAACGGCTCGCTATCGTAGAGGAAGCGCTCATAGCATTCATCCGCCAGGATCCAAATTCCTTTTTCCTTCGCGATGCGGAATATTTTCTCGAGCTCGCCGCGCGGGAAAACAGCGCCGCTGGGATTGGACGGCGAGTTCAAGATGATCATCTTCGTCCGCGGCGTGATCAGCCTTTCCACGGCGGAAGCATGCAAAGTAAAGCCTTCCTCTTCCGTGGTCTCCGCGAAAACGCATTTTCCGCCCGCGTAATTCACTACGTCCTTAAAGGTCACCCAATAAGGCACGGGGATGATGACGTCGTCGCCGGGATCGAGCAGCGTTTGCGTCAAATTAAAGATGGCATGCTTGCCACCCATATTGGAGATGCACTCTTTAACTGTGTAGGCGGTCCCGTATAGATTCTTGTGATGCTCGCAGATCGCCTGCTTTAATTCGACGGTGCCGCTGACCGGCGTGTACTTCGTGAAATTCTCATCCAGGGCGCGAATGGCGGCGCGCTTGATGTTGTCGGGGGTCGGAAAATCCGGCTCGCCCGCGCTGAAGTCGACGACGTCAACGCCCTCGCGCCGCAGCCGGTCGGCCTCCGCGGCGACCTTCATAGTGGAGGATTCGCTGATTAAAGCGATTCGTTGCGCTAGTTCACTTACTGTTTGCATAATCTCTTTGCCAGCCTCGATTCCACGGCGGCCGGAACCATTCCGGCAATATCGCCGCCCAAGGAAGCCACCTGCTTCACCAGGCGCGAGCTGATGAACGAATTCAACTCCGAAGCCATCAAAAATGCCGTCTCGATCTCCGGGCGCAGGCGCCGGTTCATCAACGCCATCTGTAATTCGTGCTCGTAGTCCGAGATGGCCCGGATGCCGCGGAAGATCAGATTCGCGCCCTGCGCCGCGGCATAATCCACCAACAGCCCGTTGAAAGAACCCACCTCGACATTGGGCCAAGGCTTAACCGCGTCCTCGAGCATCTGAATGCGCTCTTCGACGGAAAATAGCGGCTGCTTGTCCTCGTTCCGCAGCACCGCCACGATCAATCGCCCGACCAGTCGGCTGCCGCGAGCGATCAAATCCAAATGGCCGTTCGTAATCGGATCGAAGGAACCGGGATAAATCGCGACAAGACTCGAAGGCGGCGCGGCCAATCCTGCTTCCCCAGGAAAATTTCATGTTATCAGTTTTGGTTGCCTTCCGCTCACTCAGAATTGTCCAATATCAGCTTGGACCACTGGGGCCGGTCGCATTAGCGAGGAACAAGGTGCGTATCGCGGCGGTAAGATCTGAGAGCCGTGGGTGCGATATCAGTGGTGCTTTTAAAGCCCGGACGCGAGCGTTCCAGCTCTCGTGCTCACATTATTGGCGACGTCCGGCCGCTAGCGGGTTCGATCCCGCTTAGGGGACTGCCCGTTAGGACAAGGGAACTATAGGCGGCCTTTTGGCCACGCAACGGTTTGTTCTTTTTCAACGGGCGCCAGACCCTTGTATAGAAAGCGTTGCACACGCGCCCCAGTGTAGGTCTCCGTGACGTAGAGGTTGCCCTTCGAGTCGGTAGCCAGATTGTGGCAGCCGAAGAACTCGCCCGGCCCTCGTCCTCCATCGCCAAAAGAAGTCAATACTTGAAGCGTGCTGCGAAGAAGAATATTGATCTTCTCGTTGACGCCGTTAGCTGCGTAAATGTAAGTCTGCTGCGGGTCTCTTGAGAATTCCATATCCCACACGGAGCCGGACCGCAGGGTCTTGGGTTCGATGAAGACCTCCTTCACGAAAGTTCCGTCCTTATGAAAAACCTGTATGCGATCGTTGACCCGGTCGCAGACATACACCAGGCCATCGTTCGAAACGATAACGCAGTGCGGGGTGCTGAAATTCTTGGGCGGCGGGCCACTCCGCTGTCCGCTATTCCCCTCATCCTCGACTGCCGCCGGATCGCGTGGCGGAGCCTTTTCATCGGTTGGCTTATTGCCGTACGCGCCCCAATGCCGCTTATATTGTCCGGTGTCCTCGTCGAATACGATCACCCTGTGGTTGCCGTAGCCGTCGGAAATGTAGACTTCATTCGCAGACGGATCGTCGAAGACTCTGGTAGGCTGCCAAAAATTCTGGGTGTCGTTGCTCCCGTTATGCACGCCGTGCTTTCCGAGTTGCATCAGGAACTTTCCGTCGCTCGTAAACTTCAGGATCTGGGTATCCTTCGTTCCGTTTCCGCCGATCCATACATTGTTCTTGTGGTCGATAGTGATTCCGTGATTGCTATCGGGCCAATCGTATCCCGGACCGGGGCCGCCCCACGATTTGACCAGGTTACCGGCTTGATCATACACAAGCACAGGCGGAGCCACCTTGCAGCACTCGCCAACCTTCAGATCGGCAGCTTTGAAATTATCTTCCACTGTATTCGGCCGGTGAATGGTCCACACGCGGTCCTGAGCATCTACCGAGACGCCGATGGTCGAGCCAGTGACCCAATGGTTTGGTAGCGGTTTGGGCCAATACGGGTCCACTTCGAACCTCGGCGCCATTACATTAGCCGCATGAACGGCGAAACCCCTCTTTAGAAGGTCGGGCACGGCGAAGACGACGCAAGACAATGCGGTAATGCTTACGCCCACGTAGATGCTTAGCTTCATTAGCCACCTCAAAACGACAGAGTATCTATCCCAAATCAGACTGCACCCGAATCAACACGGCTGTCTGTTCCGTGAAGTCGCCGATTCTCGTCGGTTATTTTGCCGACGGCTGAGCGTCTCCGGCGGAAGAGCCCAAAAAAAGTTTTCTTCCATCTTTGAACGTGATGTCTTTGCCATTGGCCTTATTGGACCCGTCCTTGGCCTGATAGCCCGATACCACGATCACAGTTCCGACTTCCAACGTGTTCCGATCGAAGCCATGCCGCAGCAATGTATTCGGACTGCCGCCTTCCACCATCCACTCGGTCACTTGGCCGTCCGGAGACTTCACGTCGATGCGGAGCCAGGCGTGGGGATTAATCCATTCCACCTTGGTGAGCGTTCCCGTCAGTGAAACCGGCTTATTGATATCGAACTCCGCCGAAAACGCATGGTGAGCCCAAGCGGGATTCGCAGCCCCAAGCAGCCCGGCCAGAGCCATCGCTCGGGCGAGTTTCGTTCGCATCATAATTCTACTTTCCTTTCAAACGTTGGTCTCCGTAGCCGATGCATGTCCGTGTGCGCTCACTTCTTATCGTTCGCTTTGTCATTCGCTGCCTTCTTGCGGAGATTTCCGTACAGCAGCTCTTCGGTGAAGGGAACACACTTAAACTCCAACAATCTTGCGTCCTTCTCGACATGCCGGTACAACGGCATGCTGATTTTCCACGGCCGGGAAAATGTTTCGGGGTCTTCGATGGTGGCCTCGTACGATATCGTGTCGGCGGACCGGGGCGTATAACGTTCGATTACGTGCAGCTTGTTGCTATGGAAGTCGCCTGCGCGATCAAACCATGAATCCGCATTCAGCCCGGTCACATCCACCACTAGGGTCTCGCCCTCCCAGCGACCGTTGGACCAGCCCATCCAGCTATCGACGGGTGATAACTTCTTGCCATCGATGTTGATCAATCGCACGGCGCCGTCATATTCGTAGTGGATCATGATTACCTTGGCCGACTGAACGATCTGAAAGGGAAACGGCATGTACGTGGCACGCGGGACGCCGGGAAGATAACACTTCGTCTCCGGATCGAGGGCCAGACGGTTCGCGAAATTCGCCTTCTTCTTTGCCAGCGCAGCCGGTAAATACGGGATCTCGCCGCCCTCGACCACGCCCATACCGGCTGGTTCGGATCCAGCCGCGCCTGCCTGCCATAGCATTCCAGCGGCAGCCGAATGAGGTTGAAGATCCCAGTTAGCCGTGTTCATCGCCTGCCACACCCCGTTTAGATTGGGTTTGCCGTCAGCCGTTCGAAGCGCCTTATACGCCACAGTTTGGCTCTCGGCAGGCGTTGGTAGCAGCATACAGGCCCCTACGCATATCACGATTGTCCACTTTCGCCAAAAGTGTTTCAAAAGAATTGAAGTCCGGTCCGCTGCGCGGGAATTCATCGAAGAACCTGTTAGAACCACTGTCAAATCGATCCGCTGGAAATTCTACAGGCAGTAAAACTCCATGTCAATCCCAGCGATCCAACGATAAAAACCCATCGACCAAAACTCAGGAAGAAAGGCAGGGGCAGATTGACTGTGATCGGTGCGTCCGATACAATCCCAGGCATGTCAATCAGCCGGTTCGCTCCATTAACTCTTGTCCTTACCACTGCGGCATTGGCGCAGGAGCTCCCTACGCAGAAGGTGCTCACGCTCGATTTAGCCCAGACGATCGCCCAAGAAGCGCTGGCGAAGTGCCGCGCGGATGGGTACAAGGTGACGGTGACGGTTGTCGACCATGCCAACATGCTCAAAGCTTTCCTGCGCGATGACGGATCTAATAACGTGACCATTGACGTGGGGCGGATGAAGACGAACTTCGTGATGGCATACGGCAGGGCATCGGCTCCGCCCGCGAACGTGGCGAAGGGCGCGCCGCTTCCACTTCCTCCCGCGCCTAACACGATCTATGCCGAAGGCGGCGTGCCCATTAAGGTTGGGAACCAGCTCATCGGGGCCGTTTCTGTAAGTGGTGCTCCGGGTGGCGACAAGGACGCGGCTTGTGCCAACGCCGGCATCGCAAAGGTCGCGGACAAGCTGAAGTAGTTGCTCTAGAAAGGAGAATTAGAATGCGCGTTCGTAGCAAGGTGTTATTGGGTACCAGTTTAACCGTGGCGGCACTGATGGCACAGAGTCCGCAGCCGACGTGCAAGCATTGCCAGGCGACTTACATCCCAAAGAGTGAACTGGACGCCTATACAGCTAAGGCAATCAAGTACAACTTAGTGGATCAGCAGGTTCGCTCCGTGGACATTGGGAAAAGCCAAGTCGGCATCGGCATGGTCACCCGCCCCAAACTCGATCCGGGATCTGTTCGAAAAGGGGCTGTCGCGGAACACGAACAGGTCAGCGAGGTTTACTATGTGATCGAGGGTACGGCGACCCTGCTGACAGGGCCGGACCTGGTCAATCCAGTTAAGCGGCCCGACAATGAAAAAACCGTCCGGCTGCAGAATGGACCGGGCTGGAGTTCGGATTCCATCACGAATGCTCAAGTGAACCACCTAAAGCCAGGTGACATGATCGTCATTCCAGCCGGGACAGGGCATTTGTTCACGGAGATCCCCGATCACATCACTTATATGATGGTGCGGATCGATCCCGATAAGGTCGTTCCAACCAAGAGCCAAGCCGAATCCGAAGCGGATCTGAAGGAAATTCCCCCGGCACGGCAGGGTCGATAAGCGGCCTTTCGAGATCCCGCCGATCTGCAAATCTGCCTGAGGACTCTTTTGGAGGCAAGCCTCTTCGTCAGCGGAGACCGCTACTGTTTCGCTTTGCCCGCCGGGGCCGCCTTCTCTGTCGCGCGAGCGCCTGACAATGAATCCAGCAAGCCGTAGTTCCCCTCGTGGCAGGCGTATTCAAAGATCGTGTCGTCGACCTTGAACATCGGATAACGCGCGCTCCATGGCTTGGTGTACGTCTCGGGATCGTCAACAGTCCATTCGTACATAAGCATGTTCGGACCGGTGCGGGTGAAACGTTCGGTAAGGCGGAGGTCCGGAGTGGTGTTCTCGTAAGAGGTTAGGTCGGTAAAGTTGGTCGTCTCAACAACCAGCGTGTTGCCTTCCCAGTGGCCGACCGAGTCTCCGTTTACCATCCGGATGCTACTTGGAGCGTGCGGACGCCCATCCGTTGGAATGATGCGGACGTCATGAATCTGTTCGCTGAGCAGCGCCACTACACCAGGAGACTGCACGATCTGATAGTTCGAGTTGTAATTCGTCGGAATCATGGGAGGGCCCGCGTTTCTCACGGATATACAGCGTTCGTCCGTGGAGCGGTTTTCCGGACCATCGAATTCATGTCCGCGGGCGGCGGCTCGCTTATCTGCAACACGCTTTTGAGCCTGCGGCGTCAGGGCTGGCATCTTGCCGTCCGGCGGATCGAATATCATTGACGTTCGCATGTCCGGAGCCAGCTTTCCTCGATCGCGCCAAAATTCGTTGTAGTTGCCGACACCTTCGAGTTTGTCGCCGTTTACGCGATCCAATTCTTCCTTCGTGTATTGAGCGGCTTCCTCGGGAGTGAAAAATTCGTGACCAGATCCGGGGCCTTTGGTGGGCCGTTGAAGGGGCGTCAGAGTTGCACTGTTCCACACACCTTGAAGATCCGGCTTGCCGTCCGGAGTGCGGGGGACCGTCCCGGCTTTCGTTTCGGGGGCTTTCTTCGTCGCGTTAGGCTGGGCCTGAGCGGCAGGGTAGTGTACCGACAGGGCAGCTCCCACGGTGAAAGCAAGTGCAAGACCTAAGCGACGCCTCATATAGCCTCCTCCTTCGCTCACCGCAAAACTCAGCGCAGGGCCACCCGCGGCGATTTCGAGTCTACAACGAGAATTAGTTCGAGGCAACAGCCTTCGATTTTTTTGGGGCGGCTTTCGAAACGTTCGGGGTGGTACCCGCCGACGATGAAGTATAAATGTCGAGAGTGGTTGGATCGATGCTCAGCCCGTGAGGGCGTCCCTCGACGTGGACTACGTCGAGTATCTTTCCTTCCTTCAAAATCGTGACTGCTCCTGCGTTTACGTCACTGACGTAAATCGTGTCATCCGGTGTGATTGCGATACCGCCACGGCAGGGAGCTGCCCAGGTCGTGATGAACTTGCCGTTCTTATCGAAGACGGACAGGCGCTTGTTGTCGCTGTCGCTTGCGATAATCCGGTCTTGCGAATCGATCACGACGCCGTGGACCAGCTGCATCTGGCCGGGACCGCTTCCCTTGACGCCGCCGACGATGCGGATGAAGTTCCCGTTTTTATCGAACTGCACCACCCGCGAGTTGACGTATCCGTCGGCCACAAACAGATCGCCGTTTTTCCCGAAACCGACGGTGGCCGGACGATTAAACGAATCATGCGAGGAGTCGTCGCCCTTCACGCCCTTTTTGCCGAGCGTCAGTACAACCTTGCCATCAGCGTCGAATTTATAGATAACGTTGTCGTTCGTATCCACTCCCCACATGCTCCCTTCGGGGTCGAAAAAGACGGCGTGGGCCTCATTGAACAGGTTTTGTTCGCCCCACGCCTTTACAAATTTCCCATCTGTAGAGAACACGCGAAAATATGGGGCCTTGCGCACCATGACGACAACCTGTCCCTTCCCGTCGGCGGCTACCCACGTAGTCGTGCCACCCCACGGCAAGTTCTCGGGTAACTGAGCCCATTTGTTCATAATGACGTCGTATCGGTCGAACAAACTCGATTGAGCGAAGACTCCCGTGGCCAACGCGCCGAGCATCATCGCACGTGTGAAAGTCGTTGTCATCGACGAAATCTCCGGTCGGAAGTATATCACTTAGTGCTGTGAAAACGGAGCCGCGACAGGCAGGAAACCCGCGGCGCTACCTCTCACTTGCCACGTACGCTCCGCTGCATTTTTTCGGACCGCGATTGTGATATCGTAACCACCGTATTACGGAGGTCAGATGAGATTCCACAACGATCGACTCATTGCGGCGGTTCTTTTCGCTGGCATGGGGGCATTCGCAGCCGATACGGGGTCTTCGTCGGGCGCGCCGGAAATCGCCTACGATTCCGTTCCCGATTTTCTGAAGTTGCCGGCGGATCTGCATATGGGCGAACCTTCAGGCGTCGCGGTCAACTCGAAAAAGCACATCTTCGTTTTCAATCGCGGCAACAGCACTGGTCCGGCTTACGGCGCCACGGCCGCGCAGGTGCTTGAGTTCGGCCCCGACGGCAAATACATCCGCGAGATTGGACACAACCTCTACGCGTGGTCTTTTGCGCACACGGTGCGTGTCGATAAGGACGACAATCTGTGGGCGGTCGACAAGGGTTCTGACATGGTGATCCGGTTCAATCCCGAAGGCCGCGTAACCATGGTGTTCGGGCGCAAGAAAGAAGCTTCCGATGAAGGCGGCCCGTGGACTCGGGTGAATCCGCCGCGCCCCGCAATTGACGGCCAGTTCCGGCAGCCGACCGACGTAACTTGGGATCCGGAAGGCAACATCTTTATCAGCGACGGCTACATTAATTCGCGCATCGCCAAATACGACAAGAACGGCGACTGGGTGAAGCAGTGGGGCGACCGCGGAACCGAATCCGGCAAGTTCAATCTGCCCCACAGCATCGCCGCCGACGCCAAGGGAAACATTTACGTCGCGGACCGCGAAAATAGCCGCATTCAAGTTTTCGATCACGATGGCAATTTTCTGAAGGTCATCAAAATAGACATCCCCGCCCCGGCGAACGCGCGGGTGTGGTACGGAAACGCGTTCACGGCCGAAAATCCGCCGCAGGGTTCCAGGCGGCCCGGCTCGCCGTGGGCGATCTGCATCACGCCCGGGCCTGGGACTCAGTATCTGTACAGTGCCGATTCGTATCCGGGCCGGGTGTACAAGTTGACGCTTGATGGCCAGGTGCTCGGAATGCTCGGAAGCACGGGGCGGCAGTTGAAGCAATTCGGCTGGATTCACGAGATGGCTTGCCCCGCCGAGAACGAACTCTACGTGGCAGAGATCCTGAATTGGCGCGTCCAGAAGTTGCTTCTACATCCGCCCAAGTAAACGCGAGGCAGCCATGAAACCGAGAAGTCTCGCCGTTATGGCTGTTGGACTTGCCGCTGCCATCGCGGTGCCATCCCTACGCCATAGATCCGCTTCGGCTGCGGGAAGCGTGCCCAAATTCGAGGTCGACCCGTACTGGCCCAAGCCGCTGCCGAACAACTGGCAACTGGGCGGGATCGGCGGAATTTTTGTCGATTCGCATGACAACATTTGGGTCGCGAACCGGCCGAGGAGTTTACAGGCGAACGACAAATACGCCTCCTCAAATCCTCCGCAGGCCGATTGCTGCGCGCCTGCGCCTTCCGTGCTCGAATTCGATATCGCCGGCAACCTCCTTCAGGCATGGGGCGGTCCGGGCGCTGGCTACGAATGGCCGGATACGGAACACGGCATGTTCGTTGACTATAAGGAAAACGTCTGGATCGCCGGTAACGGCGGCAAAGACACCCAGATCCTGAAATTCACCAACAAGGGGAAGTTTCTCTTACAGATCGGGCATCACGGCAAGACCGGAGGCAGCAACGATACCGAAAACCTGGGCAGGCCCGCGGCGATCGCCGTGTATCCGAAGACCAACGAAGTCTTCGTAGCGGACGGCTATGGCAATCGGCGCGTAATCGTTTACGACGCAGATACAGGCGCATATAAACGGCACTGGGGAGCCTACGGCAATAAACCGGACGACAAAGCCTCCAACGCCCGCACCTTCGAAGGCCGGGGACCGGAACAATTTAATACACCCCACGGAATCGCCATTTCGAACGACGGCCTGGTTTATCTCGGCGATCGAAGAAACAACCGTATTCAGGTTTTCCGGCCCGACGGCACCTTCGTCCAGGAGGGCTATGTCGAGCGGAAGACGCTCGCCGAAGAGGGGACCACGTTCGATCTAGGCTTCTCGCCGGATAAGGAGCAGCGGTTTCTGTACGTGCCGGATGGCGTGAACAAGAAGGTGCAGATCCTGGACCGGAAGCGGCTGGAAGTAATCGGCTGGTTTGGTGGACATGGCGGGCACGGCACCGGCCAATTCTTCCACATCCACAACCTATCCGTGGATTCGAAGGGCAACATTTATTTGGGCGAGTCCTTCGGACAGCGCGTGATGAGATGGTCGTACAAAGGAATGTGATCTCATCGCGAAATGCCCACTCCCCACTCTAAAATTTAAATCGCACTACCACCGTGCCTTGCCGCGATGTGGGGGTCTGAATGTTCGTCGCAGGCCCGATGCCCGCTGTATTGATCTGTCCAAATCCCGCGCTTGGCACGCCTTGCGCATTTCTCTGCGGGGTCGCGGCCGCGTTGGTTGAAACAGGGGCGGGCATCTCGGCGCGATTAAATATGTTCGCGAACTCGATACGGAGATTCAGTTCGTAACGTTCCTGGAAACGGATCGCTCTGCCGAGTCCGAGATTCTCGTTGGGACGCCGCTGCGACCGGTAGTCGTCGTAATACGCTGCCGAGGTGCCCCATTGCCCGGGCCCGGGCTGCGTCCAAGCCGCCGGGTTCAGAACGAATTCCTTGTTGGGATCGAAGCAGTGGCAGTTCAGGTCATGGGTGAACAGCGGCACTCCAGGCACTCGGTTGGCAAAACTGATCGCCGTGCCGGCGTTCGCTCGCAGCAATACGGTGTTCAGGTTGTTTTGCGCCAAAGGCGCGAGAATTGGAAACCCGCTGCCATAAGCGAACAGCCCGTTGACCTGCCAGTCGCGCAGGATCCACGAGGCGTATTTATTTATGTGCAGGGCGGGAGTTGTATAGGTGGGGGCAAGGGTGAAGTTCAGGGGCTGGTCGAACGCCGAAAGATACTTGTTCTGGTGGTAGTTGAAAACGTCATTCCGCGGCGCGCCACCGTCGCTCACCGCGGTGGCGTTGTTGACGAGGCTCGTCGCCGCTGTGGTGAGCTGTTTAGACCAAGTGAACAAAGCCGTAAAATCCAAGCCGTGAGAAAAACGCTTGGTGGCTTTGGCTTGTAGCGAGTTGTACCACGTTTTTCCATCGGGATCCCATGCGCCGACGATCGTGTTGAACTGCGGGAACGGACGGAGGGCCTGTGCCACAGTCGCGGTCACCGGGAAGCCCGAATAAGGGATTTTGTCAAAGCCGCGAGAGGCTGCCACTGCCGAATTGACCGGTGAAGACAACAAGGTTATATCGGCTGGGTTACTCAAGCTCAATCCATAGTGCGCCAGAAGATCGGGGGTGATCGCGTTGGGATTGACATACTGCGGCGCGATCCACCAGACTCCTACGTTGCCTACATAGGAAGCCTCGATCATCAAGTCGCGAGTGATCTCACGCTGGACCCCAAAACTGTACTGGACCTGGCGGGGCGGACGCCCAGCGTTCTGATCGAGGAAGAAGGCCGGAGCTTGTGTAGTGGCATAACCCGGTTGGGGGAACTGGCCCACATCGAAATTCGGGAACGGTAGCGGCGCGAACGGGATACCGTTCGCCATCGTGAACACGCCCTGTCCAAAAGACGGCGAGCTGACGGGAACCGGGATGGAGTAGGCGCCGGCCGTGACTCCATAAGAATCCGACGGCGATCCGTATACGATCCCTACGCCGCCGCGCAACACAGTCTTGGGCAGTACCTGATACGCTACGCCCAACCGAGGCGCAAAGGCCCATGGATAATTCTTCGCGAGACTACAATTGCACCGGCCGGGTCCGTAGCCCTCGAACTCGACGGCCCCCGGATGCCCACCGGCCGACGGATTGGCAATATTCGGCGCGAACTGGGCCCAAGGCGCACTCGCATCCTCTTTCGAGTAGGTCTGGAAGTCATAGCGCAAGCCATAATCCAGGGTCAACTTGCGGGTAATCTTCCAAGAGTCTTGCACGAACGCGCCGATCCTGTGCTGCCCTACGTGCATATTCTGGGGCGGCGCGATTCTCAGCGAATCCACGAGCCCGAGCATAAAGCTTGCATAAGCGAAACCGGGAGTGCCGCCCCCCGCTGTCAAAGATTGAAGATACGGTAGCGACGTCTCCGCGGTGCTGAAGTTCAGGTTCGTGCCGGTGTAGGTAAACAGAGTCGACAAGTTATTGTTTACCGTGAATTCACCGCCGGCCTTGTACGTGTGATTGCCTCTAACCCAACTCAAGCTCGTGTTGCCGGTGGGCTTCTCCAGCGCAAGCGGCGTTCGGTTTTGGATCGTCCCCATGAACTTCATTCCACCCGTGCCGGCACAACCGGAGGCGTAATATCCCGTGGACGCGCTGGCGCATAATCCGGTGATGTACGGGAACAAACGGTTCACCGGAACTCCGGTTAAGCCGAGTGTCTTTTGCGGATTAAAGTCCGTTACCACGGGATTGTCGTTGAAGTTGTTATAGAGGTATCCCACACCGGCATGAAACAGCAGAGTAGGGGTGAACGTGTATTCGAAGTTCGCGCGTTGAACGAAAGCCGTCACGTAGGTGCCCATGGCCTGCGTGATCGGTTCGGGCAATCCGTCGGCGCCGCTCAATTGAGGCGAATATTTGCTGGCGGTTTTGGTCTCATGCCAGTAATACGACAACTTCGCTTTTGCGTTGATCGTGTGATCGATTTTGAAGGCCGGAATTTCGGTGTGACGCACGCTCGGAAAGGGAGTGATCAGGTTGTTAATCAAGCTCGAGCTGGCTGGCAAAGGTATCAAATTTTGGATAGCTAGGGCTACTGGATCGAGGCGTGTCGCGGGGATCGCGTTTCCCTGGAATTGATCCCGAATCAACTGTCCCCCCGGAGCCGTCCGCTGCGTCGTGGGATCGTAAATAGCGCCTTCAGGGATTGGACGCCCCAGCGGATCGTTTCCCAACGGGCGCCCGGTAAGCGCCGTCGCAAAGTTTCCTGCGCGGTACGCCAGCGTGGGGACGGTCAAATTGAGGTTGCTGATGACCTGGGTTTCCCGGTACTGCTCCCAATTGAAGAAGAAAAACGTCTTGTCGTGGCCGTTGTATATCTTGGGGATCCTGACCGGTCCGCCTACTGTGAAACCATAGTCCTGCCGGCGCGCCTTCGGTTTGGTATTCGACCAAGGAGTATTCGCGTTGAACGCTTCATTGACGATGTAGTCGTACGCGCTTCCATGCAGCTGGTTGGTGCCGGACCGCATCGAGTAATTCAGGTACCCGCCACCCACTTGGCCGTATTCAGCAGCGAAGTTGCTGGTCTGCACCGTCACTTCTTGGATCGCGTCGATACTAGGTTGTTGTTGCGCCTGTGTGATTTGGTTCCCGTTGGTGATGTCCTGTCCTTCGACCCGGTACGTCGCTGTGTTACCTGGAGCGCCGTTTACACGAATGCTTGCATTCTCCTGAACATAGGAGCCGGGAATTAAGTAGATCACGGCCTGTGGATTCCGGATGCCGGCGCTGCCTGCGATCGTGGAGCCTATACCTAGAATCGGGAGACTATCCATTGTGGTCGTTTGAACGTTATGGCTAAGCTCGCCGCTCTCCGTTTTGAGTAGCGTCGCCGCCTCATTGACCGTGACCGAGTCCGACACAGCGCCGACCTCCAAGGTGACGTCTACACGGACGATCGCCGCTACTTGCACGCTTAGTCCGGCCCGCGTGAACTTCTTGAACCCCGGGACGGTCACCGTCACCTCGTACTCGCCCACCGGAAGTTGGCCGAGCGTGTAGTTGCCGGTGTTCGTAGTGGCCGTGTCGTACACCGTTCCAGTCTCGACGTGCTTGGCCTCGACCGCGGCGGATGCTACAACAGCGCCCGCCGGGTCCGCAACGGTTCCAGTAATAGTTCCCCGTTCACCCTGGCCGAAAACCGGCGCGGCAATAGCCAAAACCAGCGTTGCAACTGTGACGAAACGCATCCGAATGCCCTCCTCGATGAGCCGCCAACCCGCAGCATCAGCCAGTGAATCAAAAAACCGTACGAGTGTACTTCGGCCTCATTTCGGAGTCAACCAACCGAATTCGAGTGTCAAGTCAGGGCCGTTGGAAGCAATCAACCGCTACTAACCTTCCGTTTTCCTTGCATTGCTGTTACAGTATCTGCCATGAACGCTACGATCGCGTCTGTGTTCGCTGTTGCCGCGGCTTTGACCATACCCGCGGCGGGCCAACTGGCCGTACCGAACGATGCGGGAGTCAGCCTGGGTCACATCCATCTTTACGTCAGCGATGTCGCCGAGCATCAGAAGTTCTGGGCCATGATGGGCGGCGTTCCGGTCATGAATCAGAAGCTGGCGATGATCCAGTTCCCCGGTGTCTTTATCCTCGTCCGCAAGGGCGAGACAAAGGGCGGTACGGTGGGTTCGGTCGTGAATCACTTTGGCTTCGTCTGGAAGGACCTGCCGGCTGAAATGGCGAAATGGCAGACTGCGGGATACAAGATAGAGCAGAGTCAGGATCCCAACCACGGCTACATTCTTGGTCCGGACGGCATCCGATTGGAATTTTCCGGGGACCCCTCACTTCAGGTTCCCGTGAAGATAAATCATATTCACCTTTATCCCGACGACGTTCCGGCGATGCGGGCTTGGTACACGAAAGTGTTGGGTGGCGTTCCTGGCAAGTGCGCTCGAGAACGCGCGCCGGACGGGATCGATTGCGTCGAGATTCCTGGCGCGAGTCTTGCAATGTCGAAGAGTGAGGCAAAGCTCGATCCCACTGCCGGCCGTTCGCTCGATCACATCGGATTCGAGGTAAAGAATCTGCCCGAATTTCTTGAACGGATGAAAGCCGAAGGTGTCAACATCACTCAGGGGCTAACCCCGAGCAACTTCTCCAGCAAGATGCGCGTCGCATTCATTACCGACCCATGGGGGACCAAGATGGAGCTGACCGAAGGTATCGCTCCGTAGTCTAAGCACTGCGCCCTTCCTCACGGGCAAACAGATCTGCGATTGCTCCGGGTACCTCGGCTTTAAGGCTCATATTTGTGATAAAAAGAGGTAGCTTGGCGAATCAGACTCCATGCAAGGCTTTCGCGAGCGCCGTTCTGCTTTTGCTCGCCTCTCAGCCGCTATTACAAGAAACGGCCGTGGCGCAGGCTGGTGGAAACGCACCGCCAGCGGTGAGCGCGGATCAACATCGCGCGATGTTAAATACGTACTGCACCGGATGCCACAACAGCCGCGCGAAGGTCGGCGGGCTGGCGTTGGAGGGCCTCGACCTCCGAGCGGCCGCGGATAATGCGGAGATTTGGGAGAAGGTGTTGCGCAAGCTCCGCGGAAACTTAATGCCGCCGCCCGGTAATCCGCAGCCGCCGCAGAAGGATTTGGATTCATTCGCCGGCTGGATGGAAAACATGCTCGACGACGATGCCAAAGGACCCAAGGCCGGCCATGTTCCGATCCAGCGTCTGAACCGGACGGAGTACGCGGCATCGGTGAAAGCGCTGGTAGGTGTGGAATTGAAAGCCACGGACGTGCTGCCGCAGGATGTTCAGGTCCAGGGCTTCGACAACATCGCGGCTGCTTTGACCGTGTCCCCCTCCTTCATGAGCCAGTACATCACCGCCGCACGTCACGTGGCGCAACTCGCAGTAGGAAATCCGAGTGCGCGTGTTTCGAATGTTAAGTACAGTATCGCGGTGAACCAAGATCCTGAGGAGCCCCTGCCGCTGGGCACGCGCGGCGGCATAAGGTTCAACCACAACTTCCCCGCGGACGGCGAATATCGCATCACCATCGACGATCTTAAGGTAGGCATATACGCTTCCACGCTCGAGAATCAGAGCACGCTCGTGATCATGATCGACGGAAGAATCGTGTTCCGTCAGACGATTGGCGGACCCGAGGACTGGGCCCTTCACGCAAAAGGGCCCCCGGGACGCGCCGAAATCATGGCGCGTTTCTCGAAGATTCCCGTCCAGGTGCAAGCCGGCGTGCACGATATCGTGGTGGCCTTCATCGACCGTTCCCACGTGGAGTCCCCTCACAATATCGCCGACCCATTCTTTGATGCGTTGACCGTAGTCTGCTCGTGCGCGCCCCCTGGGCGGAGGGTCCGTCTTGAGGACGGAGTTGAGATCACCGGACCTTATAACCCGAAGGGTGTTTCAGGGACTCCCAGCCGCGCCCTCATCTTCGTGTGCTACCCCACAACCAAGGAAGAGACCTCGTGCGCCAGGCAGATCACGGAAAATCTCGGGCATCGCGCTTTCCGCCGGCCGGTGACCTCGGACGAGGTTGCCCGCCTCATGCGATTCTACGAAGCCGGGCGTCAAGGCGGGGGAAGCTTCGATCAGGGAATCGAGCAAATGGTGGCGGCAGTGCTGGCCAGCCCCAAGTTTCTCTATCGGGAGATTTTGGGTGCGCCGGTTACCGAACGCGGGAACACCGCCTCAAAGGCCGAGTTTGCTCTCACCGATCTTGAACTCGCCTCGCGTCTTTCTTTTTTCCTCTGGAACACCGGTCCGGATGAGGAACTGCTGAGGATCGCGGAGGCGGGCGGATTGAGCAGACCTGGGGCGCTGGAAAAACAGGTACGGCGCATGTTGGCCGACCCAAAGGCGTCCAGCCTGGTCACCAGTTTTGCAATGAAGTGGCTGAACCTCGACGGCCTCGATTCCGTGAAGCCCGATCCGGTGCTGTTCCCTGGATTTACCGATCAATTGCGTCGTGATTTTTCCAGGGAAATGGAAGCTTTTCTCAGCAGCATCCTTTTGGAAGACCGGAGCCTCGTGGATCTCTTGACGGCCGATCACACGTTCTTGGATGAACGGCTAGCGCGGCATTACGGTATAGCGGGAGTTACAGGGCCGCAGTTTCGCAGTGTCACGCTTGCACAGAAAGAGCGGTTCGGGTTGCTCGGCAAGGCGGCCGTTCTGATGCGCACTTCCTACGGCGATCGGACGTCTCCCGTGTTGCGGGGAGCATGGGTGCTCGATAAGCTGCTGGGCACGCCCCCGACGCCGCCCCCGCCGGACACAGCAACCGACCTGTCGCAGAAGGCGGGCGAACCGCCAAAGACCGTGCGGGCGCGGCTTGAGCAGCACCGGAGTAAAGCAACTTGTAACCAGTGCCACGGGGTCATCGATCCGACGGGTTTGGCTCTGGAGAATTTCGATGCGATCGGAGTATGGAGAACGACGGACGCGCAGGCGAACGCTCGCATCGATACGAGCACGGTGTTGCCGAACGGAATCGCCATCAATGGTGTTGTGGAACTCAGGAAGCAGCTGGCCAGTCGCCCCGAGACGTTCGTTAAGGCCGTGACGGAGAAGTTGATGATGTACAGTCTCAATCGGGAATTAGAGTACTTCGATATGCCGCAGGTTCGAAGGATTGTCCGTGACGCGGCGAAAGACGATTACACGCTTTCTTCTATCGTTTTGGGAATCGTAAATAGCGACGCGTTTCGTAAGCAGGCTCCGGAATCCGCTCCGATTGTAGCGGCCGCAAAGTGATCGTTTAGGTACAAACATGTTCATCACGAGGAAACATCTTTCGCGCAGAACGGTGCTCAAGGGCGCCGGAGCGGCCGTGGGCTTGCCGTTTCTGAATGCGATGGTGCCCGCCGGCACGGCGCTCGCGCAAACCGCTGCCGTCCCCAAGCTACGAATGGGCTTCTTCTATATGCCTCACGGCGCGATCATGGGAAACACATCGCATGGACCAGCGATGGACAAATGGACCCCCAGCGGTTCGGGAGCGAATTTCAAGCTCAGCCCGATTCTCGCGCCCCTGGAGCCGTACAAGAAATACGTTTCGTCTTTCGGAAATCTCGAGAACGCCGCTACCGCGGGCTCGGTTCACACTTTTACTGCTTCCACCTGGCTTAGCTGCACTCGTCCCGACACCGGGCGCACCAAGGCGCACATGTCCGTTACCCTCGATCAGGTGATCGCGCCTATCATCAGCGGCGACACGCCGCTGCCCTCGCTCGAAGTCTCGTCGGAAACGATTGTTCAGACGTCGGCGGGCAACGGCAGCCCCTATACCACCCTGTCGTTCCGCGACGCGGATTCGCCGCTTCCCATGGAAACCAATCCGCGCAAGGTCTTTTTGCAGTTGTTCGGTGAAGGCGACACGCCGCGGGAGCGTGCATCCATCGCCAACCAGACCAGCAGCATTCTCGATCTCATCCTGGATGACAGCAAAGATCTCCAGCGCCGGCTCGGGAGCGGGGACCGTGCGGTTCTGGACGGGTATCTCGAAAGCGTTCGCGAGATCGAGCGGCGCGCGCAGGTCGCGTCGTCAAAAGATCTTTCCGCCCTCAAAATTCCCGATGCTCCACTGGGTGAATTGGAAAATTTCGCCGAGCAGGTGAAGTTGATGTTTGACCTGATTGCGCTCGCCTATCAAGCCGACATCACCCGGATGGTGGCCTTCGTGATGGCTGCCGAGGGTACCAACCGCACTTACAACCACATTGGCATTCCGGACGCCTTCCACCCAATGTCGCATCATGCGAACGATCTGGAGAGACTCAACAAGCTTGCAAAGATCCAGACCTGGCATGCGGA
>JAFAQY010000060.1 GCA_019261985.1 Bryobacterales bacterium
TGGAAAAGGGCCGTATCGTCGTCTTCGCGGCCGGAACCTCGAACCCTTTTTTTTCTACCGACACGGCCGCCACCCTTCGCGCTCTGGAGATCCGCGCCGAGGTGGTCGCCAAGGCCACGCGCGTCGACGGGGTGTACGATAAGGACCCGCTGGCTCACGCGGATGCTATCCGCTACCGGGAAGTGCACTTTTCGGAGGTTCTGTCCAAGGATCTGCGGGTTATGGATGCCTCGGCCGTGGCGATGTGCCGCGACAACCGCCTGCCTATCGTAGTCTTCAATTTAACCGTGCGCGGCAATATAATGCGAATGGCGCAAGGTGAGCCAATCGGAACATTAATTCACTAAACAACGGAACGCATATGAAACCAGAACCATCCCCAACCGCTGGGAATTCGTTTAAAAACGTAAAAGAAGTCGAGGCGAACGCCAAATCGCGCATGGAAAAAGCGCTCACGGACTTGCAGCATGCCATGGGAAGCATCCGCACCGGCCGCGCGTCCGTGAGTATTTTCGACAACCTGAAAGTGGACTACTACGGAACGCCGACTCCGTTGAATCAACTGGCGAATCTGCACGTGCCCGAGCCCACCATGATCACCATCCAGCCCTGGGACGTCTCGCAAATCGGCGCCATCGACAAGGCCATCCGCGCGTCTGACTTAGGTCTGAATCCGGCCAATGACGGAAAAATCATCCGCGTGCCGATTCCTGCCCCCACGGAGGAACGCCGCAAGGAAATCGTCAAGCGCTTGCACAACGTCGCCGAGGATCACCGCGTCGCGCTGCGCAATATCCGCCGGGACGCCAACGAGCACTTGAAGAAACTGCTGAAGGACAAGGCGATCAGCGAAGACGAAGAGCGGCGCGCGCTGGATGAAGTCCAAAAGATGACGGATGCCCACATAAGCAAGATCGACGCCGCGTCCAAGACGAAAGAGAAAGAAATTCTCGAACTAAAATAGCTCGCGGCGGCGTGTTTGCCGCATTCGGCTTCGGCTATATTTCCTGCTATACTCGCTCGCGCGTGCGGCTCGCGATCAGACCAACGGCGCGCTGCGCCGACAGAGCCGCGCCTTCCTGCCACGTATTGACGTGGCTGCAATGGTCCCCCGCGAAGTAGATCCGATCGTCCGAACCGATGAAATCCCGGTACGGTCCGTCGTAATAGCCGGGGCCGCCGCGGAGCCATGAACCGAGGCTGAAGGGGATCTTCGCCCAGGCTACATATAGGGGCTTCGTCAACTCCTTGCCGCGTCCCGGATGAAGCTTTTCGACAGCGGCCCTGGAAGCCGCCAGTTTGGCTTCGATTGTGGGAAGGCTGCCGAATTCGCCCATTTCCGTTCCGTACCCTGCCACCAGCACTCCTTTTTCGGAAAGCAGGCCACCACTCGGGTACCACACGTTGGCCAGCACGGATCCCGATTCCAGGCTGACCGGTCCGTGAGCCAGCCAGGAGATTCCGCCATAAATGTTGTCGTCCTGTTCCCAGAATCGCCGTGCCTCCCATGCGATCTTGTAACCGGAAGCATAGTCCACCTGACGGATCGCCGCCGCCACGCCTGGGGAGAAATCGTGGCCCGTGTTTTTCAGCACCGAAACAGGCAGAGTGCAGATGCAATAGTCCGCTTCCAGCGTTCGGATCGAACCGCTGGCATGCTCGGCGTACACAACTCGAACGCCGCGGCTGGTCTTGCGAATCTCTTTCACCGGACAGCGATATTTCACGGCATTGCCCAGGTGCTTGGCGAACGCATACGGGATCCGGTCCATCCCGCCCACCGGCTGAAGCATGGTGGCCTGCATGTCCAGTCCTTCTTCGAACGTCAATGCGCGCCAAAAGGACGCATCCAGGAGAGCGCCCATCGGGAGAGGTTCACGAGCTTCCTCTTCTAAGTCGCCGGCGCCGCCGAAGCGCTTCACTCCAGCCCGGCTCGATCCGGCATATACGTAATCGGATTGCAGATCTCCAAAGCTCCGAAGAAACGCAAGCATGCGTTCGCGATCGCCGGCAGTGATCTCTTCATCGAGCGCGCCGCGCCGAATGGCTTTAGACAAGAGTTCGGCGACGTGTCCTCGCGCGTCGTTTATTGCTTCGCGCTGCTCCAACGGCGCGCTGCCGAAAACGCCGTCGCATTGCAGCAGGGCGCTGCGCGAGGTGTTGACCTCCACTTCCATGGCGACCCCGAGTTCGCGGCAATAGCGGAGCATGGTCCGGTGTATGGAGGGAATCCGGCCCGGGCCGGCATTAAAGTACAGGCCTTCATCGAACGCGCAGCGCTGGATCGTGCCGTCGATGAACTCGACGGTATTGCCCCGGCGTATCGTCCAGTTCCGGCCTCCGGGCCGGTCGCGGGCCTCCAGCACTGTGCAATCGAATCCCGCGTTGCGAAGCTCGTACGCCGCCACCAGGCCCGCTATTCCCGCGCCGAGCACCGCGACCTTGGTTCCCTTGCCCGTGTTCGGAGGCAAGCTAAACGGGACCGTCTCCGCCGGCGCGTCCGCTAGCAGGTCCATTGACCGCATGGCGAGAAACGCCGCGCCATAGCCGCCGCCGCGCGCGGCCTGCAAGATAACCTCACGACGCGTCATCGCTTCTTCCTCGTTTTAGGTTAGATGAGAGCGCCTCTCAATTCAAAGCAGTGCACGGCTTCGGACAGTTGCGCTAGCCTGTACACTTATGACCATCCGCATCCCCTCCCAAGACGGAGGCGAATTTTCCGCATACATGGCCCTGCCTAAAAAGGGCAAGGGCCCTGGCGTTGTAGTCATTCAAGAGATCTTCGGAGTCACGCCGTTCATTCGCGGCATTTGCGACCATTTGGCCTCGCGGCAGTTCACGGCCATTGCTCCGGACCTGTACTGGCGCACGAATCCCGGCGCGGAACTGAATGAATCGAACCCCGAACCCGCCCGCGCCATCCGCGCCAAAACCGACGACAACAAAGCGTCGGACGACGCGGCGGCGGCCATCGATTTTCTTCGCAAGCACGAAGCCTGCACCGGGCGGGTCGGCGTTGTGGGCTTCTGCTGGGGAGGCATGATCGCCTATCTGACGGCCGTGCGCCACAAGCCGGATGCGGCAGTCGGTTATTACGGTGTGGGAATTGAAAAGCGGCTCGATTTAGCGAAAAATCTCTCCTGCCCCCTGTTGCTTCATTTCGCGGAAAAGGATCAGTTCGCTCCTCCCGAGGTGGTAGCGCAAGTCAAGGACGCTTTTGGCAAAGATAAGCGAACCACCATCTGGGAATACGCAGGCGCCGGCCACGCCTTCGCACGGTCCGGCGGCGCGCACTTCGATCCGAAAGCAGCCGATTTAGCCGACATGCGGTCCTTGTCGTTTTTGGTGGAAAAAGTAATCGGTGGCCGCTGAGCCCGAGTCGTCGAGCGGCAAAGCCGTGAGTCAATTCTCTGTGGGACTCTTCTCCGCGTGATCCACGACAATCACATTAAGCATAACTTTGGCTTCGGTCAGCTTTAAGCCAAGCTGCTTCTCTACAGCGGACGGAGCGTCGGAGCCCGGATCGGTCACGCTATCTCCAGGCGCGCCAGCCCCCGGCTCAAGCGGAAAGCGCGACATATCCGGCGTGAATTCAAGCACAAGGTCGAATCGCCCCGTAAGACCTGTCCTATCGATAATCGGGTGTGAGGTCCAACCCCCGAGCCTCGCCGCGAGCTCCGGCATCGTGAATCCTTTCGCCGCCAGCCGCGCATTGGCTCCTGTGGCGGTTGGCGTCACCCTCACCACGGAACCGGTACCGTTGATTTCCAAAGCGCCGTTCTGTGCCAACTTGGCCGCGCCGGCTCCGAAGTCGAACGCCTCAGCGTTCGAGGGCAAATCCGTCTCTTTTATTTTCGGACCGCCCTTGGCCACAGTGAGCTCGTACACTTGAAATTCTTTGGAGGCATGGTGAACCGCGACTCCCATCCGATCCCTCAGCAAGTTCTGCCACATTATGGGCATTTGGGCCGTGGTCGTTCCCGCCGGGACCTTGGCCCGGATGTCATATCTGGTCGTGGGAGCCCAATCCGGCGGGTTCACCTGGAACGCCTGCACGTCATAAGCGGCCATAAGTATGCTCAGCAAAGATGCCGCCGTCCAGGTGATTTGTTCCGGGTCGGCGGTGCCTGGACCGCCTCGTGGCGGGCCGTAGAACACTGTGGCGCCCGGCGCCGGCGGTACCCAGGACCGCACGGAGGCGACTTCAAACGTTGGACTTTGCTGCGCCTGTCCCGGCGCGGTTGTCAGGCCACCCAACGCCAGCACGATCGGCAGCCAATGAGGGTTTCGGTTGCTCCGGGACTTCATGACTTGCCTCCTCTCGGACTCAATTCTCTCAGATGGCGCGTATTGAGCAGGTTGCTGATAATCGGGTGAACCACAAAACGGAAGCTCGTGCCGTTTCGGGCCGCCGCTAAATTGGAGGCTTCGACTCTAATGCACCCTGTGGAAGTGATATCCAGAAAGTACTGGACGGAAAGGTAGGGTCACGTTCGAAGTCGACAACCGTGGTTTCCGTAACCGCCTTAATGCCAGTTTGCTCGTCCTCCGTCGCGATCACGTCTCGGAGAATCAATGCCGCTTTGGGATCGATGCACATGATACGGACGACATTTCCAGAGTCGCGCTTCCACTCGGCGTGAACTAATACGCACTCCCGATCGCCGTCCGTAAGGCGAACGTGATCCCGGCCCAACACCGCTACGGAAGCCGGTCGTTCGTCCAATTGGAAGAACTTGCTCAGCGGATAATCGCATTGATACTCTACTCTGGCTTCGCTCCTGTAATAACTGTGCCCGTCGCCAGAGTACAACATCTCCACCCCGTCGCAGATAATTAGGGTTCGATCGCTGCCGCTATTTTGCCGGTTCACTTTCAAAGGAGCTTGAACGGCGATTTTGGTTCGGACTTCACCTTGCAAATCCATACCGCCGCCCGACAGCGTTGATTTCTCAACGACCTCAGCCCGCCAGCTTTTGGTGTTTGCTGCAACGGATCGTACCCTTCGCAGCAATTCAGCCGGATCATCAACGCTCTGGGCAATGATGGGTGCTGAAATCAGCATGACTATCAATACCAGGCGGTGCACGCGTTCAGCTTATCACTCGACCACCATCGAAAGGCTCGCGCACCCAGTGCGGTTGCATTAATTCTCGGAAGGCCTCTCCACATGATCGATGACGAGAAACACGCCCGTCCCCTTTGCTGGTTCGGGTTTCAGCCCGAGCTTCTTTAATGCGAACTCTGCCGCGCTAAAGACTCGTCCGGGTCAGGCCGGATCGCGGGACCGGCGGATCGCGCGGCGCCGCTGGATCGCCTGCGGGCGCGCTATTTCGCCAAAAGGAGGGCAAGTCCAGCCTTCTGCCAAATTAAAATCTATTCGTGCGCTGGTGGTTGCTAATCTCGACCTCGCTGCTGCCGCTCGCCACGTCCGCACAGAATCAGGCGACGAACACCCCAGCATTCAGGGATTATTCCGTCACTGAGAAATTCGCGGGACAACCCGCTCCTCCCACCCTCAACACTCCCGAACAGCGGCATTATCAAACCCGAATACGAAACGCTGTATTTACTGGTAGCGATATCTGGACGGGTAGTTGGAAGAACCTCATAAGAAGCAAGGGCCAAACTTTGCAGGACACTACTTTGTTATTCGCTGCGGCTGCGGATCGCAGTGCGTCATGATGGCGATCGTAGACGCCAAGACGGGTGTTGTTTACGCACCGCCTCTGTCTGGTGCTGGCTCCGAACTATATGTGCTTCTGGATAATCTCAGCAACATGGAAGTTGATTTTCGAGTTGACAGCAGTCTGCTAATCCTCCGGAATGGTTGGCGCGATTTGACGAACATAGGCTCATGCGGCGCTTATTATTTCAACTGGAAAGACGATCAATTTTCTCTGGTCAAGTTTAAGGGCCGTTGATCGCGGTCGTCCCGGAACGGTGCGTGCTCATACCGCACTCGCAACCGCCCATTTCTCCCGGAATTTTCGTGCTGCATTTTCCAGGATCGGTTTTCCATGGCCGAAGCAAGCGACTTGAAAATCGAACGCGCCTAGCTTTGACAAGTCGCGCTTCCCCTGCTCGATACTTTCATAACCCAAACTCCACCCCAGACCCCTCATGTTGCTGCACGCGTCGGCCGCGAATAGCACACCTCCGTGCTGGGGCCATAGAAAGGCAACTTGGCCGGCGCAGTGGCCCGGTACATGGATCCCGGTGAGTCCTCCCGCTATTGGCAGTCGCTCGCCATCTTCCACCCGATGCTCGATGGGCGCTGGCTCGACTACACGGTCCAGCCGCACAAAAAGACGGAACAGAATGCCGGTGAGCAGTCCGGGCGCGGCTTTCATAGGCCGAAAGCCTTTGCCAGCCGCGGCGATGGGAGCGTCCGCGGAATGTATATAGGCGACGGCTCCCGTTGCCTTTTTCGCTGCGGCCAGGCTGCCGATATGATCCGGATGCGCGTGTGTCAGAAGAATATAGCGAATCGCGCTCGGCGGCTTACCGAGTTCGGCTATCGCCTTGAGAATTCGATCGGCACTGCCCGGTAAGCCCGTGTCGATGAGTGCCCATCCATCATTCGACTCGATCAGAAATGTGTTTACCGGGCCGACTGCAATCATGTGGACTCCGGGAACGACCTGTTGCACCGCCATTCATTTCCTCCCTGAACGGACTCTCAGATTTTACGCCAAAAGTCCTTCCACAAAGCTCGGCGGCAATCGCGTTTCTGAGCACATGCACTGCGCCCTGCAGACCTTCTCGATTTGCGTCGCCTGCAGAAGTTCACTTCACCGCTCAGGCGGACTGAAGTCCGCCGCAGGCTAAAGCCCGGCTAAAGCCCGCCCCACCGTGAGATTCATCTTCTTGCGGCCTTGCTCCGGCTGACATGGCGGTGATAACATCTCCACTAATGCCTACAGAAAACATTGTGGAGCTTATGATTGCGGAACGGGACCGTTTAAACCGGGCCATCGAAGCCTTGCAGGGACAGGGAAACAGGCGGGGACGTCCAGCGGGGCCGGCTGGGGCGCGCCGCGGACGCACAGCGGCCCAAAACAAAGCTCAGTCGGAGCGAATGAAAGCTTACTGGGCCAAGCGCCGCCGGGAACAGGCCAAAGCCGCCAAACAAGCCTGAGCGTCTCTCCGCTCAGGAATAGATCATAAATTCGAGAAGATTGCCGTCGGGATCGCGGACGTAAACGCTCGACGCGGCTTTCTTGCGTCCGCCTTGACGCGCAACCGGACCTTCCTCGATCTTCGCGCGGGCGCGCTCGAGCATTCCCGCGAGAGCGGCCGGCGTGCCTTCCCACACGAAGCACAGGTCTCCGCACGGAGGCTTCGCTGCGGGCGCGCGCAAGGTAAACGTGCCGCTTTGCCATGCCGCGGGGCGATGGAAATTGATCATCTGCTCGCCGATGTAGACCGAGCATGCATTGGCGCTTTCCCGGACTTCCAATCCGAGGCCGCGATAAAAGGCCAACATTGCTTCGGTGTTCTGCATCGGCAGCGCAATGTGATCGTACCCGCGAACTCGGCCCGCCGGCTGTGCGGCGATTTTGCTTCCGGCCGTTGCCGCGGCCACTGCGCGCGCAACGAATTTTCGCCTGGAATGTGGCTTCTTCACACGATTCCCAGGGCGGTTTTGGTCTCGCGGATTTGCGCCGCGTGGCGGCGAGCATGGCTCGCAATCACCACCATAAACTCGCTTCCGTTCATCGGCCCAAATCGCGGATGGTCGAGCGAAAGCCAATACAGCTCCGCGGCGCTATCTTTGGCGAAGCGAATGGTTTGCGCCCGGTTCGCATTGAAGCGGTCCATGGCTTCCGCCAAGCTTGCGAAACGCCCCGTGGGGCGCGCAGGTTCCGGAGCCTCGGCGCGCACGGTGCGATCCGGAACGCGGGCGGCGAGGTCCAGTTCCTTCTGTTTATCTACACGCGGCGCATTTGAACGCGGCGCGGTTTCGAGCCGCTTCAAAAACCGCTCCTCTACGGTAGCCACGTGCTCGACGCACTCCAGGACGCTCCACTTCCCCGGCCCCGGCTTCGCAGACGCCTGCGCCTCGGATATTCCGCTTGCTGCGTCCAAAAACTCTTCCCGGCTTGCTTCCAACAACGGAATAAGTTCAATTCTTTCCTCAGGTGTCATCGTTTATTCCCCGTCCGAGAACCACTTTATCGGCCTTCCCGAGACCGCCCCGCGGTCCGCTGCGACGGCGAAAAACGGAAACACCATTTCTTCCACGCTATCTCGCCAAGTCATCTAGCCATGATAAACCCGGGATCGGGATGCAAATCGTATGATCGACGGCTGGAGTTCTCCTCTTTCACTCGCCGCTTTGGAAGCCGCTCCCGTCGTTATCGCGCGGGCGCGGCTCGGCCAGACGTGCGCTATAGCCGGTTCGCATGCCTGGATGTGCAACGAGGTCGTCCGGGATCGGGTTTTTACGCCCCTCTGACAAGAAAAACCGCGATCTCCGCCGTCAAATTCGGGAAAAGCTCCACCTGCCGCTGGCCGGACAAAAAGATACGCCGCTCTACGCTCCACTTCTGCCGTCGAACGAGTTCTTCGAAATCCAGGACGGTAAAGAAGTGGATGTTCGGCGAATCCCACCAGTCATAGGGGAACAGCCCGGTTTTGGGCGCGCGGCCGCTTCGGAGAGTCGAAAGGCGAACGGAATAATGCCCGTAGTTGGGAAAGGCGACAATCGCGTGCCGGCCGACACGAAGCATCCCGCGTAAAACGCGCAACGGGTCGCGGGTCTCCTGTAGAGTTTGCGACAGGATTACGTAGTCGAAAACCTGATCGGGATAATCGTCGAGCGCGGTTTCCAAATCGCCCTGGTACACGGAGACGCCCCGGGCAATGGCCTTCTGCACGCGGTTTCCGGTAAGCTCCACGCCGCGGCCCTCCACATCCTTGTGGTCCTTTAGCCAGGCCAGCAACTCGCCTTCGCCGCAGCCCAAATCCAGCACGGTAGTGCCCGCCGCCACGAGTTCGCTGATGATAGCGAAGTCGCGCCGGCCATAGATATCACGCACTCCGGGCGAGCCTCCCATGCCGCTCGAGGTCGCGGAAGGTGCTTTCGAGGAAGCCTCGCACCATTTCCGTTTGCTCGTCGACTTCCACGAGAAACGAGTCGTGACCGTAGCGCGCTTCCAGGTTGCAATAGGCGACGTCGGCGTTGCGGCTGCGGAGAGCGCTTACGATTTCCTGCGACTGATAGCTGGGGTACAGCCAGTCGGAGGTGAAGCTGATCACCAGAAAACGCGTGCGCGCGCGTTCGAACAGCGAGGGCAGCGAGCCGCGCTGTGTCAGGTCGAAGGAATCCATCGCGCGCGTGATGTAGATGTAAGAGTTCGCGTCGAACCGGTCGACGAATTTGTAGCCGCGGTACGTGAGATAGCTTTCGACCTCGAACTGGTCAGGCGTGCGCAAGCGGCGGCCGAACTTCTCGCGCATGCTGGCGTCGCTCATGTAAGTGATGTGGCCGACCATTCGGGCGACCGCGAGACCGCGCGCGGGCGGTTTACCGCCGTAGTAGTCTCCGCCGTTCCAATCGGGGTCGGCCATGATGGCCTGACGGCCGACTTCATTAAAAGCGATCTGTTGAGCGCTGTGGCGCGCCGTTGTGGCGATGGGGATCGCGGCGGCTACACCGTCGGGATAACTGACCGCCCATTCGAGCGCTTGCATCCCGCCCATCGATCCGCCCGACACGGCAAGCAAGCGGGGGATCTCCAGGTACTCGATCAGCAGCTTTTGGAGCCGCACCATATCGGAGATGGTGACGGGGGGAAACGCCATCGCCCACGGGGAGCCGTTTTCCGGATTGATGGACCCAGGGCCGGTACTTCCGCGACAGCCGCCGATGACATTTGAACAAATGATGAAGTAGCGATCCGTGTCGAAGGCCTTGCCGGGGCCGATCATGTTCGACCACCAGCCGCCCTCGCCCGCCGCGTGCGCGTCACCCGAAAATGCATGGACTACAAGGATGGCGTTCGTGCGGGCGCCGTTCAGAGCGCCATACGTTTCATACGCGCACTCGACAGGCGACAACGTGACGCCGCAGTCGAGCTCAAGTTTGTCGAAGCTTACAATGACCGACTCGGTCACCATTGCCGGAGTTACCATGCCGGGTAACTCTCAGTGTACAGTCACCGGGAAGAGTCCTTTGGGGGCGCGCTGTTATCGCTCTGGGATTGCTTGGCGGCCTTGGTGCGGTTCCGCATCAGCTTGTCCATTTCGTGATCGCGGCTGAGCATACGAGTGACCGTCCGGTCGATGTGGGTTTCGTTTTCCTGGATTTGGGCGGGTTTAGCGGGCTTGGATTTTGCGGAGTGGTTTGGCTGAAGGGGATAAACGGGAACTTCCAACGCAAGCGCCATAATCAGCAGGAGTTTTGGGATTCGCATGCCACCCTCCTGGCGCACAATAGTGTGCCAATTGGTAGATGATCGAAGCCCGGAATCTGCTTCAAAGTGGGGCAGGCTTAAGCCTGCGGCGGAGACTTCAGTCCGCCACGAGAGCCGCGGACGGATGTACCGACTCAAGTTTTGCGCTGATTTGTCGAAGGGGCAGTTAGGCCAAAGCGGGAGCCGTTTTCTTCTTGGAACTGCGCCGTTTCTCAGCCGGTGGCTGCCGGTCGCTCTTTTTAAGATTCGGCAATACGATCGCTAACACGAACTTCTTTTCACCGTGGTCGTCAAATTTAATCACGATGTAGTCATCCGTGCAAGATAGAACGCTGCCGAGCCCAAACTTCGGGTGTTCGACCTGCGCGCCTTGAGAATACGGGGGTTTGTTCGCCATGGAGGGGAATACGCTCCTAATCTATTGTAACAAAGCGCGCTAGTGTGCTGTTAATTTCATTTTGCGTCCGTACAAACGGGAAAGGCTGTAAGAGGCGTCCGGTTGGATTCGCCCGACGTGATCGCAGCCGCCACACAGCCTTCCAGCCGGGCTATGTTGGATCGCCGGCCTGCTTTTCGGCGATACCCCATCAGGCGAAAAAGTCAAAAAAAGGCCCCCGCCCAGTACTGCGTGGCGGGGGCCTGCTCTGGTTGGTGCTCTTTCTAGGAGGGAAAAATCGTTACGGGGCCGCGGTTAAGTGCGCCCGGCGATTACGCTGCCAGCACTGTTCGTTCTCGTCCGTGCAGACCGGCCGTTCCTTGCCGTAACTCATCAAAGTCAATTGCGAGGTCGGTATCCCCATCGACGTCAGGAATTCTTCCACCGCATGCGCGCGTCTATCGCCCAGCGCAAGATTGTACTCCTGCGAACCGCGCTCATCCGCATGGCCCTCAATGACAAGCTTCTGATTCGGATAATTCGAAAGGATGTCGCGGATCACGGCGACGTCGTCTTTAAGAGCCGTGCTCGCATCCGCGCGGATGGTGCTCTTATCGTAATCGAATAGCGCATCTTCCATGCGCGCCAGAATCTGGTTCAGCGTCGCGCGTTCCTGCGGAGTCATGGTATTGCTTCGCGGCGCTGGCGCAACCGCTTGTTGCACCGGCGTCTGTGGCGCCTGCTTCACGGCAGTAGCCTTAGCCGGGGCTGGAGCCGGCGCCGCCTGCACCGGCACAGGAGCCGGAGGCGGCGGAGCCGCCGCAGCAATCTTCTTAGAACAGGCGGTGGACGCGGCTAACAACGCAATCGCCCCCGCCGAAAGCATAATTTGTTTCATATCGAATCGCCTCTTACAGTAAAACCTACAGTGCCTATCCTGTAAAATCCCTCCGCGACGGTATTTTTTACAATCCCGCGCGCGGTAGACTAAGGATCGGATGCTCTCCGATTATAGCCCGCGAGGGGCGGCCGCGCATCCTCAGGCCAGCGAAGTGGAAGTCCCCCGCAGGGAGCTTACCCGTCCCTTTACCGGACCATCGCCAGAACGCGCGCTGCCGGGGCGAACCCTCGCCGGGAGGCGGCTGCTGCTTGGGGGCTTTGGCGGACTGCTCTTGCTGATGCTCCTCGCCGCGATCTATGCCTTGGTCGTGTTGCGGCAGGTCCGCTCCAGCGACACGCATGTGCGCGATCTGTACCTGCGCCGGGCGAACGCATTGGATTTGGTCCGGACGGGCATCTATCAATCCGCTTTAGTAATGCGCGCGTACCTGCTCGCCCGAGACGAGCATGAAGCCGCGTTTCAGCTTGCGATCTGGAATCAGGCACGCGAGGGGACGGATCAGGCGTTAAAAGATTGCATGGCCGTTCTGGACACCGCGGATACCGCGGCCGTGCGAGCGCTGCAAGCCGAGGTGCAAGATTACTGGCGGCTGCTCGAATACGTCACTACCGTGCCGGAGAAGGACCGGCGCGTGCGCGGGGCGGAGTATCTAACCAGCGAGGTGGTGCGGCGGCGAGGCCAGACCTTGGATCTGTTGGATCGCATCGACCAGATGAATGCCCGCGAAATGGCCTACGGCGATGCCCAGCTTAACAAGACGTACAATCAACTGCGCTGGCGGCTCGCGCTGATGCTGGGCGCGACAATTGCCGCCGGGATGCTGCTGGCTGTGTTTACCGCGCAGCGTATTCTGCGCTTGGAAAACGAGCTCACCGAGCG
Source organism: Bryobacterales bacterium (assembly GCA_019261985.1). Classification (GTDB taxonomy): domain Bacteria; phylum Acidobacteriota; class Terriglobia; order Bryobacterales; family Bryobacteraceae; genus Palsa-187. The sequence continues at coordinate 12,578 of JAFAQY010000060.1, forward strand.
ATATGGCGAGGGCGTGCGCGCCCGGCAAGAACTGCAGGAGCTTTCCGCGCGGCTTGTATCGGCGCAGGAGCAAGAGCGGCGCGCGATCTCGCGCGAACTGCACGACGAGGTTGGTCAATCGCTCTCGGCTTTGCTGATGGAGGCCGGGAATGCCGCCGCTCGCGTGCCCCCCGAATCCGTCGAAGTCAGGCGCCATGTGGATTCGATCAAGAAGCTCGCGGAAGCGAGCGTGAACGTGATTCGCAATATGACGCTGCTGCTGAGGCCGTCCATGCTGGACGATTTCGGTCTGATCCCAGCTCTCGAGTGGCAAGCGCGAGAGGTGTCCAAACGCACCGGCCTGCGCGTGCATGTTTCGGCGCGCGAATCCGCCGGCGATCTGCCCGATGAGCATAAAACCTGCATCTACCGCGTAGTCCAAGAGGCGCTACACAACTGCGCCCGGCATTCCCACGCGCGTTCTGTACGAGTGGTGGTAGATCAATTGCCGGCGAAAATCGTGCTCACTGTAGATGACGACGGGCGCGGATTCGACTCCTTGCGCGTCCGCGGGTTGGGCCTGGTGGGCATGGAGGAACGCGTACACCACTTGGGCGGGACCTTCCGGATTCGCTCCGAGCTCGGGGCCGGAACAAAACTGACAGTCGAATTACCGCTGGCAGGCGCGCGGGATGCGGCAGCGCCGCCGCGAATCGTAGAAAGAGCCACCGCCGCGCATACGAAGAGCTGATTCAATGATCGCAACTGCAACTCAAACTCGAATTCTCCTGGCCGACGATCACACTGTGATGCGTAACGGCCTGCGCCTGCTGCTTGAGCGGCAGCCCAACCTCACCGTGGTCGCGGAAGCCGCCGATGGCCGCGAGGCCGTCGCCATGGCCGCCGAGCAGCACCCGGACGTGGTGATCATGGACATTGCCATGCCCCACTTGAACGGGGTGGAAGCGGCGCGCCAAATCGTAAACCAGAAGCCGGAAACCGCCGTGGCGATCCTGAGCATGCACAGCGATGAGAGCTACGTGATTCGTTCGCTGAAAGCCGGCGCCCGCGCTTACTTATTAAAAGATTCCGCCGAGACGGACTTGCTTGAGGCAATTCGGGCCATCAGCGAGGGCAAAAGTTTCTTCAGCCCCGCGGTGAGGCGCATTCTAAAAGAAGACTACATGCGCCAGCTCGAGGAGATGGGCGCCGAAGACACATACGAATTGCTCACCACGCGCGAGCGCGAAGTGTTGCAATTGGTGGCTGAAGGTAAAAGCAACAAAGAAGTCGCGAATTTGTTGAATTTGAGCTTATATACGGTGGAGACTCACCGCACCCATATCCTGCAGAAACTGAATCTGCACAGCGTGCCAGAGTTGATTTTGTACGCGGTCCGGAAGGGCATTATTAGCTAGAGCTAATTTGATCGCGCCGTTCGCTCGGAATCGCGTGTTGACATAACCAAAGTCTATCAACTTGCATCGTTCAAATTAGAAAAGATGATTCGGACAGTAACAATCGCGTCGGGTAAAGACTCTAACGCACAAGTACCATGCCGAATGGGTCCGAGTGCGTTGAACAAAAACTGCTGCGGGAACGGTACTACGCGGCTCTCCGCTCTTACTGGGAAGTCTTGACTGCCCTCGAAGGAGTCTCCAACTATACGGAATTCGTAGAAGCCTACGAGCGTGCTGAAGGGGTGCGGCTGCTATTTGTTCGTGCCCGGCTCGATCTTGAAGATCACACTCGAGAGCATGGCTGTTTAGCACCCGCCAACCACGAAGCGGCAGGAGCTTGTTAAGAGCCTGCGATTGCACCGTGGAGCACGGTTTATCGGTGCAATAGCCGGCATGCGGCGCGGCGCTGAAGCACCCGCCTCGCTTAACCTCCAGTTGATGTGAATTCAATATTACCGGGCAAACTGTCAGCATTACCGGGCAAACTGTCAGCCCAAAGGATCTGCGCGGCGGGGCCTGCCCCGCGCCGAACCCGAGATCTCGGCTTAACCTGACCTCCGTCCGGGCGCCGGTTCAAACGGGCCCCGCCTTATTTAGACTGTTCTTCTACCTCGGAAGATGTGCATTATCAACGCAATTACAGCTACGATCAGCAGTAAGTGAATGAAACCACCCGCGACATGGAACGCGAGCCAGGATACAAACCATATCCCAAGGAAAACGAAGAACAGAACCAGGAATATAAAATTCCTAAACACGGAGCACCTCCCGTGTTGAGGTGATGCAGCCGAAGTGCCACTACTCCGGGCTGTGTGGCCCGCGACCATCTGATCCCGTAATCCCGTCACCTCTCCCGTCACGTCTCCTTGACCGCGGCGTCGCCGAGTTGTATAGTCTCGCAAGTAACGGAAACGGGTTTTGCGGGTGTTCTTTCGGCCTAATCAGTTGTCTAGGTAGCCCGCCGCATCAGGAGGTAACGTATGCGTTCGCTCGCCCTTGCAGTCTGTTCCGTTTTAGTCGCTCTAACCGCTCTCGCGCAGAGCGACCGGGGCGCCATCACAGGCACTGTGTCCGACCCTGCCGGCGCGGTGGTCGCCGCCGCCCCCATTCAAGCCAGAAACGTCCAAACCGGCGTGCTCTATGAGGGTGCAACATCCACCACCGGAAATTACACGATTGCGCAGTTGCCGGTGGGCACATATGAGATATCGCTAACCGTGCCAGGTTTCAAAAAGTACACTCGAACCGGACTCGAAGTCGAGGTTGCTCAGACGGTGCGAGTGGATATCACACTGGAGGTCGGCTCCAGTTCCGAATCGGTCACCGTTACCGAAGCCGCACCCCTGCTGAACACCGAAAGCGGCGAGCTGAGTCACACCGTCAATCTGAATCAAATAACCGAGCTCCCGCTTTTCACCGTTACCGGTGGGATTCGGAATCCTTATCAAGTTCTGAATTTAATTCCGGGAACGTTTGCGCCCAATGGTTCCGGCAACATTTTAGTTAATGGCGCTCCCGCCAACTCCCTCGCTTACCGGGTGGAGGGCCAGGACGCGTCGAATGGAACTTTACCGAGCTTCCCAACGCAGAACCAGCCCGGCGTCGATGCCATCCAGGAAGTCGCGGTTCAGACGAGTAATTTTGCCGCCGAGTACGGACAGGTAGGCGGAGGCTTCTTGAACATCACGATGAGATCCGGCACGAATCAATTCCATGGCAGCGCCTACGAATACTATGTGAACGAGTTCCTCAATGCGGGGCAGCCCTATACCGACGACGGCTCGGGGCACAATATCCGGCCCAGGAATCGGCGGAACGATTGGGGATTTACCGTTGGCGGTCCTGTATGGATTCCCAAGATTTATAACGGCCGCGATAAAACGTTCTTCTTCTTCACTTGGGAAAAGCTGAAGGTGACTACGGTCACCGGGAACGACCCGAAAACCGTGCCGGTTCCCGCCTATCGGAACGGCGATTTCAGAAGCGCCATTCTTCCGAACGCGAGGGTAATCGGAACCGACCCGCTGGGAAATCAAATGCTCCAAGGCATGATCTACGATCCCATGACGACTCAGCAGGTCAACGGCTTGTCCGTCCGCAGTCAGTTCCCGAACAACATGATTCCCGTAAGCCGGTTCGATCCGATATCAGCCAAGATCCAAAGCATGCTGCCACTGCCACAAGGACCAACGGCGGGCGCGCTTATCAACAATTTCATTAATCCCTACTCCAGCAGCAATGATCAACATATTCCGTCGATCAAAGTGGACCAGGTGCTTGGTAGCCGGGCGAAGCTTACGTTCTTCTATCAGAAGACGAACCAGATCACGCTCGGCGGCCCGGGATTGTTCGCAGGCGACGGTTTGCCGGGCCTGCTGACGACGTCGCTTGCCGCCTTCGTGCCGGCGCCACTGTACAGGCTGAATTTCGACTACACCATTAAACCCACACTGCTGCTGCATCTGGGCGCCGGTTACCACTCCACGTATTTCGGTGTCCCATCCATCGATGCCAGCGGGCGAGTAGTGTATTCCGAAGTACAATACGATGCCCAAAAGCAACTCGGCCTCAACGGAGGCTTGCTTCACCGGTTCTTCCCGCGCTTCTCGAGTATGGCGGATCCTCTATTGGGCGGAATGAAGGACATCGGCGGCAACGCGGCGGGCATCCCCAATGGTGAACAGACACCCACTTACGTTGCCAGCCTTGCCTGGGTCAAAGACAATCACACGATAAAGTTTGGCGGAGAATTTCGGACAGACGGCTTCAAGTCGCTGGCGGCAGGCGACGATGGCACATACACGTTCGCCGCGGATCAAACCGGCCAGCCATTCCAAATCACGCCGGTTGGGGGCGTCAACGTGGGGCTGCCCTACGCGAGTTTCCTTTTGGGCCTGGTCAAGACAGTCGGGATGAATGGCCCGACGGATCCTCGGCTGGGAAAGAAGCAGCTCGGCGTGTACGCGCAGGACACTTGGAAAATAACGCGCAAGTTCACGCTGGATTACGGCCTCCGCTACGACTATTCAACCTATTTGCAGGAGAGTCTTGGGCGGGCTCCAGGGTTTTCGCTCACCGCCATTCATCCTCTGGCGGGCATCCCGGGCGCGTCGATTTACGACGGAAATGGACCGCAGCGATGTAATTGCAATTTCGCAAGCAACTACCCCTTCGCTGTTGCGCCTCGTTTCGGCCTAGCTTATCAGATCACCCCGAAGACTGTTTTCCGCGCCGGGTTTGGGATCGTTTATAACGGCACGGGACAAAATAACCAAGCCGCGAACACGGTGGCCAACGCCGCGGGCGGCTCCACGGCAGGAACATTTGGTAACGCCATCACAACACTGAGTGCGGGTTATCCGGCTCAATTCAATCCGCGATTTTGGCCCAGCTACGATCCGGCATTTTTCCCAATCAGCTTCCCCACACCCAATGCCGCTCCAACGAACTATGACCGTAACTCCGGACGTCCAGCCAGACAGTATCAGTGGAGCATTGGGTTTCAGAGAGAGATTTTCACGAACCTCGCTCTCGAAGCCAGCTACGTAGGGAACCGTGGAATCTGGTGGCAGGCGCCCGGCTTGGTTAACTACAACGCAATCACGTATGACAGTCTGAAATCATTTGGTCTCGATCCCATCAATAGCGCGGCTGATCGCTCGCTGCTGGTTTCAAGCCTAAGTTCGCCGGCGGCCGCCGCCCGCGGTTTCAACCGCCCACCCTACCCGGGCTTTCCTTTGAGCCAGACCGTATTTCAGTCCTTGCGGCCGTTCCCGCAGTTCACGAACATTCCGGTCGCTTATGATCCGCTAGGCAACACCTGGTACGACTCACTCCAAGTGAAGTTAACCAAACGTCTCTCGCATGGTCTATCGGTCGGCAGCAGTTTCACCTGGCAAAAGAACCTCATGATCGGCGCTGGGCGCGAGCCGAATTTCGGCACCGATACAAGCGCAACACCGGTTAACGACGTCTTTAACCGGCAGAACTCGAAATACATTTCGCAGTACGACCAGCCGCTCGTGTTACTGATCCAGGCGAGCTACATCACGCCCAAAGTTGGAGGGAACAAGATCGTTTCGTGGTTGGCCAGAGATTGGACGTTCGGGACGTTCCTGGCATACAGGAGCGGCCTGCCATTGGTCGCCCCCAACGCGCAAAGCAGTCCTGGTCTCGCCAATCTCCTGGGCCAGTCTACTTTCGCCGACCGGGTCGCGGGCCAGCCGTTGTTCACGGTGGACCTCAATTGTCACTGCTACGATCCCAGAAACGTTTTCGTGTTGAATGCCAAGGCGTGGACCGATCCGCCTCCAGGCACATTTGGGACCGCGGCGGCCTACTACTCCGATTATCGCGAGCAGCGGCGTCCGCAGGAGCAGATAAATTTCGGGCGAACCTTCCGCGTTACCGAGAGAGTCAGTCTGAATATCCGCGCTGAGTTCACCGACTTCTTTAACCGCGCTTTCATCCCCGATCCCGGCGCGGGCCCCGTCACCGTCGGCGGCACGCAGACGATCCTGAACCTGACCAACGCTACCACCACGACGTATGTAAGAAACCCGAACGGAACCACTGCATCCGGCTTCGGCGCCGTGTTGAACCTCGCGCCAATATCAGCGCGGCAAGGCGATCTGATCGCCCGTATCACGTTCTGAGGCTCCTCGCCCGTGGGGCGGGCGCCCTCGCCCGCGCCGGACCCCCAGGTCCGGCAACGCTGGGCTAGGGTGAAGGTCAAGGGACCCGCGCAACCGGCACCTTGGCAATCACTTTCGCGGGATCGGTATCCCTCGGCACAACCACGCCCACCCACGCGAAAATCATCTCGTCCCAGCTCTGCTCGCCCCAGCGGATTGCTTTGGCCGGATCCGGATTGTACTTGTTGTTCGCCGAGTTGTCCCAATGCGCCTTGAGTTCCACGCGAGTGCCCTTGGGCAGCGCGAGAGGCTTGCTCTCGAAGTAAATCGTCTGCCAGCTAAAGTCGTAGCGCGGCACGCTGAGGATGGTTTCGGATTCGCCGGTCGGATAATGCAGCGCGATGTCCATATCTTTCCCGCGCAGATGCATGTGCGGCTGCGAGTAGATCAACTGCACAGGTTCCTTGAACTCGGCCAGCGCATGCGCTTCGTGATTAGGATCGCCGGGCGGAATCGTGAAGCTATCGTCGAAAACGGGAACAGTCAGCAGCCGGTAAGCGGGTGGCTCCTTCGCGAGAACAAAGCCGACCTTAGTCTGATCGACGGCCTCTTTCCCGTTG
>JAFAQY010000009.1 GCA_019261985.1 Bryobacterales bacterium
GAAAAGGAAAGTATGGCGCGGCTCATGGATCGCCTGCGCGCGATCACGTGGACGGCCAGAGGCTTCACGCCTGTGCTGGCCACGGCTCTCCGCCTCTGAAAGCCGTCGTGCATAAATTTCTATGCACCAAACGGCCAAACAAAACAATAACCTATAGGAGGAGAGCAGAACTAGTCACATCTCAACAGCTTTTCCCGACTACAGATCGGATATCAGAACCGCGCAGGAGGAATGGTCTGCGCGCATAATTTAGGTTTTGGAAACCCGCCGCAGGCTGGCATGCCAACCTGCCCCACAACGCCGTGCTGTTATTCTGTGTCAAAATGTCCCGCCTGGCCACGACCCTCCTCGGCATTCCTTTAAAGACCCCGGTCTTGGCGGCTTCGGGCACATTCGCGTATGGGACCGAATTTAAGAGTTTGGTCGATTTAAGCTCGATCGGCGGATTTGTGGTCAAAGGTCTTTCCCGGGAGCCGATGAACGGAAATCCTCCCCCGCGAATGTTTGAAACGCATGCCGGCATGATCAACTCAATTGGGCTTCAAAACATGGGTGTCGCGGCATTCATTCGTGAGCGGCTACCCGAACTGCGCGAGATCGGCGTTCCGGTTTTCGCCAATGCATTTGGATACGCCGTTGAGGACTACGTAGAAGTAGTGCGTCAGTTGGAAGACGCCGAGGGGCTCGCCGCCTATGAGCTGAACGTCTCTTGCCCCAACACCAAACACGGCGGGATTTATTTCTCGAGCGATCCTTCGCTGCTCGCGGAGGTGGTGGCAGCGGTGCGGGTCGTGGCGCGCCGGCCAATCCTGGTAAAGCTCTCGCCGAATGTAGCGCGTATCGAGCCTCTGGCTCGCGCGGCGGTGGACGCCGGCGCCGATGGCCTCTCCTTAATTAACACCTTCGTCGCTCTGGCGATCGATCCGCACACGCGCCGCCCCCGTCTGGGGGCTGGATTTGGAGGGCTGTCGGGCCCGGCCATTAAACCGATCGCTTTACGCATGGTGTATGAAGCGGCGCAGTGCGTTAATGTGCCGGTGGTCGGGCTCGGCGGGATTGCCACAGGACTCGATGCAGCCGAATTTTTCATCGCCGGCGCATCGGCGGTAGAGGTCGGGACCGCGAATTTTTGGGATCCGCAAGCAACCGCCCGCATCGCCGCGGAGCTTGACCAATTCCTGGAGCAGGAAAATATCTCGAACGTGCGAGAGCTAGTAGGCTCGCTGAAACTTCATTGAAATGACGAAAACTATTTCCACAGACCGCGCCCCGAAAGCCATCGGCCCTTATTCGCAGGCGGTAGTTTCGAACGGCTTAGCTTTTTTGAGCGGCCAAATACCGCTGGACCCCGCTACAGGGCAAATCATCGAGGGCGATATCGCCGTGCAAGCCGCGAGAGTGCTGGATAATCTGAAGGCCGTGCTGGAAGCATGCGGATCGTCGCTGGACCAGGTGGTGAAAACGACCGTCTACCTGAAAGACATGGCCGAATTCGCACGTATGAATGAGGTCTATGCGCGGTATTTCTCGCAAAACCCTCCTGCCCGCGCAACGGTAGAAGCCGCGCGCCTGCCCAGAGATGTGCGCGTGGAGATAGACTGCATCGCAGTCGTGGCCGGCCGATAAGTCCGCTGGGTCGCATTCAGCGCCGCAAGCGTACTTCACACCGAGCGGCGCTGTACGAACCACATCGATAAAATCACCGAGATGGCCGGAAGGGCCAAAGCCAGCAGAATCCAACCCACTCCGTAGTGATTCGCGTTCTTTACGATCCCGATTGCGGCAGTGACTAATCCGGATGAAACAGGCGACGGAGACGCCGATCGACCCGATCTAGCCGCTACAATCAGGGTAATCATCGCAGCGGCCCACGTAAGGATCAGCGGCAGCGCGCGTTTCCAAGGGAATGCGATGGGCACAGGCTCGGATACCTCGCGCCGTATGGCCGTTATCACGCGATTGGCAAATCCAGCCGGTGGCGTAATGCGTTCCTCTGCGGAAAGAGAATCCGGTCGATTTCGCCGTCGTGCATTCAAGCCTCTCTTACTTGCGGCGCGTGCGAAGCGCGCTGCAGCTTACTTTTTAGCATCTCACGCGCCCGAAACAGGCGTGCCTTCACCGTCCCCTCGGGAAGGCCAAGCGTTCTTGCTGTCGTAGGCAGGTCCATATCCAGAAAGTAAAACAGAACGACGGATTCGCGGTATTTTTCGGCAGAGTTGCAACCGCCTTACGAACCGCCTGTTCCTTAGCGACATCCTCTAAGTCGACAACGCGCGATTCCACCGGCGCAACAATTTCATCGAGCAGATCGAGCGGGATCCGCAGCAGTTCCGTCCAGTAAACATTCCACGCCAGCGCGAATAGCCAGGTGGAAAAGCTTTCATCTCCTCGCCAACTGGCGAGGCCGCGAAACGCGCGCAGGAACGCCTCCTGTGCCATATCCTCTGCCCGCGACCGTTCGTGGCAGAAATGGAAGGCGAGGTTGACCAGCGGCCCCTGCCATCGCCGGACGATGTTCTCGAACGCGTCCGTATCGCCCAGCAGAACCCGCTCCACATCGCTCCGGTCCCTCGCGGCTTGATCACCTGGTTGCGGGCTCACCCGCGCGCCTCCCCATCGTTCGACATCAGTCTGTCAGCCATGGTTGCATTTTCTGCACGAACATTCCACATTTTGCTAACAAAAGAAAACGCAACCGCGGGCAGCGGGCGCTGGTCCTACTGTTGCGGAGAAGAAAGATGGACGAAAACCTTGTCTCGGCAATCGGTGTGGTCGGGTGCGCAGCGGCTATATGCGCCTACCTTGCGGTTAAAGCGTGGGTGAACGGGAACCGCCGCGAGCGGGAGGCATTTTACCGAGCAGAGGCGATCAAAAAGGTCGCCGAGATGCGAGGCGCGACAGCTGAACCGGTCCTTGAAGTTTTGCGCGAAGCGCTGAAACCGCAGCCGGAGCCGGTTAGCGCCCTTGGTTCACAGATCTGGAATCCCAGGGCCTGGGAAAAAGTTCGCCGGAGCGAAATTTTGGCAAATATCGCAGAAAAAAAGCCGGCTGGACCGGAGGCCGCGCTCGAAATTCTGCGGGAAGAAGAGAGAATTCGCGGTCACCGCGTCCGCCAGGGTCTGAAGCTCGCGGGGATGATTACGGGTGGAGCAGGAGTTGGCCTCTGTGTATTCCTGCATCAGCTCCTTCCGGATATTCCCGTCTATCTAGTCGCATTAATTCCCATCCTGGTCGGTGCGGCGTTCTTGGCTTATGGGTTTGTACTCGCGCCCGGAGATTAGTTCTGACGTGCAAACTGCTCCCCTGGGTATGGCTTCGAAATGAGCGCCCTCGCATAGGGTTCACGGACCTAGCGGACCGGCAGATACACTCGGAATACGCTGCCTTCACCCGGCGTGCTCTCGACCGCGATTTGTCCGCCGTGCTCGTCGATAATTTTGGAAACGATCGCCAGCCCCAGCCCGACACCATCCGATTTTGTCGTGAAGAACGGGTTGAAGATGCTTTCCAGATCCTTCCGCTGAATGCCAATGCCGCGATCTATAATTGCTACCTCGACCGCCGGGCCGGTAGTGGTTTCGACGCGCCGCGTTTTTACCGTAATCACGCCGCCCCCGGGGCTCGCCTGCGCGGCATTCACCACCAGATTGAGCAACGCGCGCTCCAGCAGTTGCTCATCGAAAGCGACGGGAGGAATGTCTGGGGAGTAATTCTTGAAAACCGTCACGGACGCCATAGCGCCGGACTTTTCGCGCCCGAATCTTTCCACGACGCGATCGAGTAAAGCGGCCAGGTCGCCCTTTTGCAAACGCATGTTCGCGGGCTTGGCGAAATCGAGGAAGCGCGTGATGAGCGAGTTGGTGCGGTCGACCTCCGAGGCGATATAGCCCGCCATTTCGCGCGCGATCTCGCTCTCGCTCGAAACCTGGCGGGACAAAAGCTCGGCAGATGTTTTCATCGTACCCAGAGGATTTCGAAGCTCATGCGCGAGACCGGCGGTCAACTGCCCCAGGGCGGCGAGCCGCTCTGAGCGCCGGATTTCGGCCTGCGCTTCCTGCAAATGCCGGTTCGCTTCGGCCAACTCCTCTGCCGCAGCCTGAAGCTTGCGCGTCTTTTCGCGGTTCGCCTCCGCCAGTTGGTAGGTCAGAAATCCGGATACCGGATACAGCATCGTTCGAATGGACAGCTCGAACCAGTCTTCGCGATAGAGCGTTTGTGTAGACCAATCGATCAGCGCCAGGAAAGAAAGGTAGATCGCACACGCAGCCAGGGTGGTTAGGACCGTCCCGCGGACGCCAAAGTTGATGGCCGACGAGATCACCGGAAACAAAAGGACGATAAAGAAGCTGCTGTTCAGCCCGGCTTCCCACAATAGGCCATAGCAGAGCGCCAGCTGCAGAACGATCGCCGCCTTCGCCCCGATGCGCGGTTCCAGCACTTGGACAACGCCGACCGCGACGAGCAGTGCGGGCGCCGTCGGCCCGGGTTCCGGGCTAAGGAATGCGAGCGCGGAAAACAGCAGGAGCCAAACAACGTCCTGCGGCCGCAAATAGCGGCGCCAACCGGAGCCCACGCCGCCATTCTAGCGCGGGCCTGCCATTAAACTCTGTGGGGCAGGATGCCATCCTGCGCGCGATTGCCAATCGCGCTGTTCGGGGTAGGAACAAAGGTCGGCAGGCGGGTAAGGCAACCCGCCGCGGTTTTGGCCAACCTGCCCTACTCGTCGCGAATCTGATAATATTTGGACATATGCTCCTGCTCCTTCTCCCCGGTCACTGCGGATGAATCCAAGAGGCTTTCAACCCCGCCGGCCGAAGATCCGGGAGAACGTGAATGAAGCGATTCGAGCGCGTGAAGTGCGGGCTGTCTTCCCCGACGGCAGTGTCGAAATCCTGCCGACCCCGGTGGCTGTACGCAAAGCCCAGGACTTGGGCCTCGACCTTATTCTGATCGCTCCCACCGCCGAACCGCCCGTCGCGAAGGCGATGGATTACGGTCAGTGGCAGTACGAGAACAAGAAGAAGCAGCATGAGGCGAAGCGCAAGCAGCACGTGATTCAAGTGAAGGAGCTGAAATTCCGCCCTAACACGGACGATCACGATTATGAGTTCAAAAAGAACCACGCGATTCGTTTCTTGCAGGAAGGCAATCGAGTAAAGGCCGTGGTGCAGTTTCGCGGACGCGAAATTGCACACGTCGATTTGGGCAAGAAGCTCCTGCTTCGCTTCGCTCAGGATCTGTCGCAGCATGGCTCCGTCGAAGGCCAGCCGAGGCTGGAGGGACGCAACGCCCACGTTCTACTGAGTCCCGTGAAAGCCTCAACGCCCAAAGAAAAGGAAAAACCGAAAAACCCATCCTCGCCGCCCTCAAACGGCGCGCCCGCTTAAGCATCAATCCGCCTGTGTATCGAGGCCAATGATCGCAGGTAAACGCGTTCAAGTATTGTTCTTTGCGATTTTCCTGGCATTCTTCTACATCTTCCACAGGCGTGTTTTGGCCGCGCATTTCGGCCCCGACGAGATGATGAATCTATACGGCCATTGGCACCCGCCGCTGTGGAAGACTATCGCCGCCGAGTTCGGGTTTTGGAGCAAAACCGTGCGGCCGATGGGCGCAATCTACTATCTTCCGCTCTACGGCTTGTTCGGCTTAAATCCGTGGCCGTTCAACCTGGTCCGAAGCCTGATCCTGCTTTTGAATACCGTAATCTTTTTCTTTCTCGCGAAGGAAATCGCAAGGTCGTCGTGGGTCGCGTTGCTGGCGAGCTTCCCGGTTGCCTATCAGGCCAACATTGGGAATTTGCATTATGACGGCGCCTATATATACGACGTACTCTGCGGCGCGTTTTATTTCGCGGCGCTGCTTTATTACGTTTCGCGGCGGCAGAAAGTTGGACCATTGCACGCCCGGCAGATATGCGTCTTTCTTGTGCTGTACATCTGTGCGCTGGATTCGAAGGAGATGGCGGTCTCCCTGCCGGTGATTGTGCTGGCTTATGAGGTTTTATTCGTAAAGCGAAAGGCAAGGTTTACGCCCGTGCTTGTTGCCGGCGCGGTCACCCTTATCTTCATTTTGGGGAAGACCACTGGGCAGGGAGCGCTCACGGCCTTAGAGAGTTACAAACCGATCTACACTTGGCAACGCTTCTCGGAATCGAGCACGCGCATTCTGAACCAGATGTTTTATACGGGTGTGTTCACCATCGGCCGCGTTCTGGAGTTATGGGCCGTGCTGCTCTATATCGGGCTACGCAATTGGGGAAGGCGCAACTTCGACCCTCGCTGGCTGTTCTTTTTTATCTGGGTAGTGGTGACGCCGCTTCCGCTGGTTTTTCTTCCGGGGCGCGGCGGCGCGACGCTCTACGTCGTTTCCGCGGGTTGGGCAATGCTGGCCGCCCTTGCGGCCCGAGCGATCTTTCATTGGTTCGCCCGTCAGCCCGTTGCGGGATTGCCCAAAAGAGCAATCATGACCGCGGGCTTGGCGGCGTGCATCGCTGCGTATTGGCATGAGACATTACGCGCCGAAGACAAGCTGACTGCTTTTTTAACGAAAAACGGGGAGGACACGCGCGAAGCCATTGCGCAAATGCAAGCTTTGGGCGCGCATCCTCCGCCACACAGCCTGGTTGTGTTCCTGAACGGACCTTTCCCCCACGATTACGATACCGTGTTCATTGCGGCGTTGGTGTGGAGGGAGCCAACCGTTAACATCTGGTTCAAACCCAAGCAGCCGCCTGGCGACGACGTGCTCAAGCGGGCGAATTACATTTTCGATTACGTCGATGGGCGCTTCGTCGAGCTTCGCTCACCGCATGCGGTGCGGCCCGCATTACCATAGCTCGATATGACCTATGTTCGTATCGCAACGGAGGAAGCCTTTGCTCCCCCCGAATTGTTTCAACGTTATCGCGCGCTGCTCGACAGCGGCTGGAACGCGGACCCCGGGTTTTGCAGTCTGATGGGGTTCTATCTGACGAGCCAGTCTCCACGTATCGCGGAAGTTGCCGCGCGGCTGCAAGATTTGGGCGAGCTGCGTTTGCGCGACATGGACGAAACGGGAATCGCCAAGCAGATTATTTCGCTCACCGCGCCGGGAGTGCAGATTTTCGATTCTCCTACCGCCGTGGATCTGGCTCGCTCCGCGAACGATCAGCTTGCCGAGGCTGTTCGCAAGCATCCGGAGCGTTTCGCGGGGCTTGCGGCCATCGCTCCGCAGAATCCGCCTGCCGCCGCACAGGAATTAGAGCGCGGCGTCCGTCAATTGGGACTGAAGGGTGCAATCATAAATTCCCACACCGGCGGAGAATATCTCGATGATCCCAAGTTCTGGGAGATCTTCGAGGCGGCCGAGGCGCTGGATGTGCCCATTTACTTGCACCCGACGTCTCCTCCTCCGGCGATGATCGGTCCGTTCATCGAGCGCGGCCTGGATGGCGCGATCTTCGGCTTCGCGGTGGAAACCGGGCTGCACATGCTGCGCATTATCGTCAGCGGCGCGCTGGACCGCTTTCCGAATCTAAAGATTGTCGCGGGACACCTCGGCGAAGCGCTGCCGTACTGGATGTTCCGCATCGATTTCATGCACAGCCGCATGGTCGCGGCGAACCGGTATGCGAGCGTGAACAAGCTCATGAGAAAACCCAGTGAATACCTGCGCGAGACCTTCTACGTGACGACCAGCGGCATGGCCTGGGAGCCGCCCATCCTCTACGCGCAATCCGTCCTGGGCGTCGATCGAGTGCTCTATGCGATGGATTACCCCTACCAGTTTGTGCCGGAAGAGGTGAAGGTGACCGACGATCTGCCGATCCCGGAAGCCGATAAGCAGAAGCTGTACCAGTTGAATGCAGAGCGGGTTTTCCGGCTATGAAGAGCCGGGAATCGCAACTCAGGTAGACTTGCTGTTTTCCGCGCGGGAGCAATTGTGCTGCTCCTATGTGCGTGGCGGCACTCGCGGCAAGGTTTTGTAACGCGACAGTAAGCCTACACGCAATGCGCCGGCACTCAAGCCGGGTATGGATTCAGTTCAGATCCGTGCTGCCGATGGCGCCGCTTTACAAGCTTGGTCCCTCAATGGGGATTCGGATGCCGGGAACTGCGTCATACTGCTTAGGAAAAGCGCGTCACTCCTCCGTTGCGGTAACTGTGACGTGTAAGAAACGATCGCAGGCGGTCGCGCGCTTCGCGTGTCGCTTTTTCTTTTACAGATTATCGACCGCTTGCCCGATCGCAAATACCGCTTGCCTATACGATGCCCCCGAGCTCCCGCACATGCGCCCAGAGTCCGCGATACGCGGTGTAGATGAACACCTCGGGGTCTCCGCTAAGCTGGCCCTCGAAGTCTTTCATCGCTTTCGCGTCGATCATGTTCTGGGCGCCCATGCCCTGCTTCAATAACTTCACAAGCTGCTCGCGGACTTTGGTGAGGACATCCAGGTTCGCCTGCACTTCGGACTTGGTCAGCACCGGCCCGGACGCGGGCACAATCTTCGTGTTGTCGTCCGCTAAACGCAGCAGTGTGCGATGCGCCTCCTGCATTCCGCCGATCCAACCGCCTGTGAACCATTCAAGCATCGGCAGCCTTCCCGGTTGCACTACGTCGCCGGCGACCAACACGTTTGATTTCTGGAAGTGCACATAAATGTCCCCGTCCGTGTGAGCCATGGGCATTAGGCCGTATTCGATCGGCTCGCCGCCAAACGTGGCTTTTTCAGTCGTGTAAAAAGTTTCCGCCGGCACCGCTTCCTTCGCGCGAGGCGGAAAGACCTTCTTCTCGAAATCGCGGATCACTTCCTGGGTCATCCACAACCCGGTATTGACGTGCGACACAAGCTTCGCGCCGGCCTTCGCCATCACGTCGTTGCCGCCCGTCGACTCCAGGTGAAAGTGCGTGTTAATTACGGTCTTGACATTACCCGCAAGCTTCAAAACGTCCTGCGCGTGCGCGGCATCGCCGCAATCGACAAGCAGAGTTCCGCCATCGCCGGCCAGGGCGACAACATTGTTTCCGGCCCCCGTGATCAGAGTCAATTTGTCGGTGAGCTTCGACGCCGCCGGCGTCGCGTCAGCAAAAGCGGAGCGAGACAGCCCGAAAGCTGCGGTTCCAGCAGCTAAGGAACGAAGAAATTCGCGTCGATGCGGGTTCATCACGGCTAACATTGTATCTTCTGACCAAGTGGGGCAGGATGCCATCCTGCGGCGGCTTGCCATTGCCAAGCCGCCTGGGCGGCGATAGTAAAATCCCGACCAAACAGCGGGCAGCGCCGCGAAAAGCGCATCAGCCAACTAAAGCCACGCCCACAACCCGGCTTCGCCGCTCCAGCAGCACCACATCGCGCCAGCGTCCGTTCATGCTTCCGAGCTTCTCACGCGTTCCGACGATCCGAAACCCAGCCTTCACGTGGAGCTTTATGCTGGCCTCGTTTTCCGGAAAAATCCCGGCTTGCAAACTCCAAATGCCTGCCTTTTCGGATTCCTCCACCAGCGCAGTCATCAGCGCGGTCCCAACTCCGCGGCTCCGCGCTCGCTCGGCGATGTAAATACTCACCTCGGCGACGCCGCTATACACGCATCTTCCGGAAACACCACTCAGCGCCGCCCATCCGAGCACGCTACCGTCCTCGCGCGCCACCAAGCGGCACGTTTTCAGATGGCCTGCATCCCACTGCTCCCATCCAGGCGCGGATTGCTCAAAGGTCGCGTTGCCAGTGGCGATCCCTTCGATGTAGATGGAGCGCACGGCATTCCAGTCCGCGGCAGAGAGCGGCTCAATCAGCATGCTTCAGCTTATCGTCCTCATGCCGCTGACCAACGCCGATCGAGCCGAGCTGCTCAACAGCATGCTGGAGCCGCTTCGCCGCTTCGGCATGCTCGGCCCCTTCGAATTTCATCGGCCGCCCGAACGCGATACGAACAGGACCTCTGGTGGGCCAGCGCGCATCGCGATTGAGCACGCGTTCCAGTCCCTCAATGCGAACCGGAACAACCGGAACCCGCGCTTGCGATGCGAGCATCGCCACGCCCGGCTGAAATGGATAAAGCTCGCCCGAGTGGGTACGGTCGCCTTCAGGAAAAATCAGCACACACCAAGCGCCCCCGAGCAACTCGCTCATATAGCGAAGCGCGCGCCGGGCGCCCATCTCGCGCTGCGGCAGCGGGAATGCGTTGAAGAACAGTGTCGCGAGGTAATACTGGAGTCCGCTGGTGAAGCGCCGGTACAAGGAAAAGCGCTCGGCGTGAAAATGGGCCTCAAACCATTCTTTCGCCATCGCCGGGGCCAAGCAGTTGCGCCACCGTTGCGGAAGCGCGCACAGGATAGCCGGAACATCCAGCATGCTCTGATGATTGGGCGCAAAGATCACCGGCGGCTGAAGATCGCGCAGGTTCTCGAGCCCCGCGGACGTGATCCGTGCGTAATAGCGAGTCAGCGGCCGGAGCAATACAAACTGCAATCCGCGCCGCACGCTGCTGGCCCACCACGACCGGTTCCAGGCCGGGTACTCGAACGACTCATTTTCAGTTCTCTCCGCCCGCGCTGCAAGCGGACGAGTCAAATCGGCCACGGTTGTTGCCGAGGAAAAAGCGGATTCGTCAACCGGCGATTCCAGCTTTTGTTCCATCTCCACAAGCAACTGAACCCGGTCGAGCGAGCTTAACCCGAGTTGATCCAGCGTGGTTTCCGGCGTGATCGCGCGATTGGGCGCATAGCGTTGCAGCAATTCGATGACGCCGCCCCTTGGACCGCCATTCGCGATGGGATGAAGTCCCTCCGCAACACGTCCGCGGATTTCGGCGCGCTTAAGTTTGCCGGTGCCTGCCGTGCGCGGCAGTTCCTCTCCGGCAGGCCACAGCGAAATCGATCGGATCTTCTGTTGCTCTTCCAGATGCTCATTCGCGCGGCGAACGATGTCCTCCGCATCCGTTCCGGGCTCCAGTTCCAGCACCGCCTGAACATGGTCGGGGCCAATCACCGCGCAATCCCGCACGCCGGGAATTGACCTCAGCACCGCTTCCACATCTTCCGGAAAGACCTTGCGCCCGTCCGGGAGCACGATCATATCCTTTTTCCGGCCGCGAATGATCAACCGGCCTTCGGTATCTTTGTCGCCGATATCGCCGGTGTGAAGCCAGCCGTTTGTAAACGCCTCCGGTGCCGCCCCGCCGAAATAGCCCTGAGAAACGTTACCGCCGCGCACGAGAATTTCGCCATCCTCCGCCAACTGGACCTCCACTCCGCCGATCGGCGTTCCCACGGTTCCTTTGCGCGCGTGAAAGGGATGATTCAACGTCACGATGGGGGCGGTCTCGGTCAATCCGTAGCCTTGGATCACAAGAAAACCCATCCGCGACCAGAACTCTTCGACGCCCGGATCCAGCGGGGCCGCGCCTACTATGAACGCCCAAAATTTCCAGCCGAAGGCGCGGTGCACGCGGCGATAGCTCCACCATTTCCGCAGCCAGTGCCCGGAAGGCGGAGCATTCGCCGCCTCAGGAAATTCGTGCAGAACGTGATCGCGGAGAACCTCCAAAATCTTCGGCACGGAGACAAGCACCGAAATTCTGCGCGACTGAATTTGCCGCATGATCTCGCCCGGGTGGTACGAGCGCTGAAAGACCACCGTGCCGCCAATCATCGGCGGAATGAAGGTTGCCAGCGATTGGCCGAATAAGTGGCTAAGCGGCAGCAGATTCAAAAAGCGGATGGGATAAAACGGCGTCCCCCATTTGCGATACTTCTTCACTTCGTTCTCGACAGGCACGATGTTCGACAGAAGATTGGCATGCGTGATCAGGACGCCCTTGGGTTCGGCTGTCGCGCCGGAAGTAAAAACGATCTCCGCGACATCATTGCCGCCAATCGATACAGTGGGCGGAGAAAGCGGGTCGCTACACGGCCACTCAAACTCCGCGAACTTCCATTGCGGCGCGCCGGAGCGCAGCGATTCGTGCTTGACCGCATCCCCGGTAAGAATCGCTCGCGCATTCACGATCCCCGCAATGCGCGATGCGAAATCGGCCGAGCTGTGATAATCCACCGGCACGGCGATCACACCCTGCAATAAGCAGCCCCATAGGGCCGCGACCCACTCGGGGCGGTTCTCCGACCAGAACACGATCTTTTCACCCTTGCCGATTCCCTGCGCGCCCAAGCGAGCCGCGAATGCGCGCGCGCCCCAGACGATGTCGCGGTAGCCGCGGCTCCAGGGGCGGTAGCCGTCGTCATAGACCAGAAATTCGCCTTGTTCCTTGCAGAGGTCGTCGAAGAAATCGAGCAGGGTAGCTCGGGGGCGTAGGACACGCGCGCCGGCGCGCATACCCAATTATTCGCACACAGGAGCATCAAACATCAGTGAAGCTATCCTAAAGTATTGCTGCTGTCCTCCTCCACCTACTTCGTCTTTCTCGTCGGCATCTTCTTCCTTTACTGGCCGCTTTCGCGCGTTCGGGCGCTAGCGCTCGGGCTGATTTTGTTCGCGAACTACTTCTTCTACGCCCGCTGGGACCTGACGCTGCTCGCGCTAATCCCGGTGATTTCCACAGTCGATTACTGCATTGGTCTCGGATTGCAAAGCTCGAAATCGCCTTTCACGCGGCGCGCGTTGGTCACCGCGAGCATTCTGATGAACCTCGGGGTGCTTGCGTTTTTCAAGTACATGCCTTTTTTCCTCGGGAACTGGGCGCATTGGACGGGGCGGACTGTCCCCGAGTGGACGTTGGGACTTCCAATCAGCCTGTCGTTTTATTGTTTCCAGGCGCTGACGTACACCATCGATCTTTACCGCCGCGACATCAAGGGCACGCGGAGCTATCTGGCGCACCTTGCGGCTGTGTCGTTTTTCCCCACCATTCTCGCCGGACCGATTACGCGCGTGGAGTCTCTGGTCGATCAGTTCGAAAAACCTAAGCAGCTCGATCCCGCGATGGGTGGCCGGGCGTTATTTCTAATCGGCCTGGGGCTTATCAAAAAGCTGATGATCGCCGATTATCTTGCCGGCAACCTGGTGAACCGCGTTTTCGATTTTCCGAATCTCTATACCGGTCTTGAAGTGCTGCTCGCTGTATACGCGTACGCGTTCGAGTTGTACTACGACTTTTCGGGCTACACCGATATTGCTATCGGCTCGGCGCTGCTGTTGGGAATCAAGCTGCCCGCGAACTTCAATCGCCCCTACGCCGCCGAGAACGTCGCCGACTTCTGGCGGCGCTGGCACATCACGCTATCCAACTGGCTGCGCGATTATCTTTACTTTTCCTTACCGGGGAAGCGTTCGAAGGTTCTGCCTTATTTCAGCCTGATCGTGACCATGGTGATCGGGGGCCTGTGGCACGGCGCGAGTTGGAATTTCGTCCTCTGGGGCGCGATTCACGGCGGCGGCCTCGCGCTGGTCCGGTTATGGCAGGTTTGGAAAGGCAACGCCAAGGCCACCGGCTTCTGGCGGTATCTCAACATCTTCGTCACATTCCACTTTGTTGTTTTCGCGTGGATCTTCTTCCGCGCGCCGGATTTCCAAACTGCTTCGGCCATCATCGGCCGGATCGGGTCGCACACCGCTTCGCTCGCAAATGTTTCGGCGGGCTTGTGGCTGGTGCTCGCCATCGCGCTCTTCTTCCATTACGTTCCCAAGAAGTGGTATGAATTCAGCTTGAATCTCTATGTACGGGCGCCCTTTTATGCACAGGCGGCCGCGCTGCTGGCGCTGGCGATCGGGATTCAGTACGTCGGGCAAACCGGCGCGGCGCCCTTTATCTATACGAAGTTCTGATGATGCGTGGTTCGTTTATGCCCGGAAAAACGGCACTCACGGTGGCGACGTTCAGCGCTCTGATTTTTCTGCCGCGGATTGCGCCGGCCTTGAAGAACTACAAATCGCTGGAGCCCGCCGGCATCCCCGCCGTGTGGCAATTCCCCATCCCCAAAAACGCTCAGGATGCGCGGCCGGAAATGGAAGAAATCCGCGCCGCTCGCCTACAGTTGCTCGCGCCGAAGAATCTGGTGGATCCGAACCACGCGATGGATCATTTTTACGAATCGCTTCGACGCGGCGGACTGACGCGAGTTCTCCATTACGGCGATTCACCAACCACCGGCGACCTGATCACGGCCGATACGCGCGCGCTCCTTCAAAAGCAATTCGGCGATGCGGGCGCGGGATTCGTGCTGATCGCGAAGCCATGGGCCTGGTACTATCATCGCGGCGTCGAAATGGACGCCGCGAGCTGGACCATCGACGTTGCGGGAGCTACGGAGATTAAGGACGGACTGCACGGTCTGGGAGGCGCCAGTTTCCGCGGAACGCCCGGTGCCGTGGCGCACTGGATGCTGCGGGATGGCCAGCAGCGGACCCTCGACATTTCATACTTAGCGCAGCCCGACGGCGGATCGTTTTCCTTGGACGCCGATGGAAGAGAGATCGGCTCCGTGGAAACTTCCTCGCCGGAGCCTGCGCCGGCCTTCACGGGGTTTGAGCTTCCTCCCGGCTCCAAGCGGATCACATTGCGCGTGACACAAGGCAGTGTCCGGTTGTACGGCACGGAGTTTCGCAAGCAAAGCCCAGGCGTGATCTATAGCAGTCTCGGCGTGAATGGCGCGAACATCACGCTGCTGTCGCATGCATTCAACAACGCGCACTGGGCGGCGCAGTTGCACCATTACCGGCCGGATTTGGTTGTGCTCGCCTATGGAACCAATGAGAGCGGCTATGCGCCTTTCGTCAACAATACGTGGGGCAAGGAGCTAAAAGCGGCGGTCCACCGTTTACAGGCCGCCCTGCCGGGGACCTCGATCCTGCTGATGAGCCCGATGGACCGCGGCGAGAAAACGGACGCGGGCGAGATCGACACGATTGCCACGCTGCCTCGATTGGTGGGAATCGAAGCGGCGGTCGCCGCCGAAACCGGAGTGGCGTTCTTCAACACCTACGAAGCGATGGGAGGGCGGGGAACAATGGCCCGCTGGTATGCCGCGGAGCCGCGGTTGGTGGGGGCCGACTTCATCCATCCCATGCCGGCGGGAGCGAAAATTGTGGGAGAACTCTTGTACAACGCCCTCAAAGACGGGTATAACGAATATAAGCTGAGAAAATTAGCAGAGACGTCGACTGGTTTCCAGGGAAGTAACGAGGTCGCATCCAAGTGAGTAGCGCCGAGTGATGACACCTTCGAAGCTGATAGCTACTCTGATCGCCGCCGCGGTGATCGGCGCAGCTGTCTCTCCCACGCCTTCCAAAAGCCCTACAAAGAAAACAAAAGTAAAGAAATATGTTTCAAGCGCCGGAAAAGCCGGGCCCGCCGCGGATTCCTCCAAGCCGGCAACAGCCGCTTCGTCGAAGGCCGTAGCCCGCCGCGCCGCTCCCAAGCCGCCTCCGGTCCCCACGAAACTGCGTGAGTCCGCGCACGATTTCGTCTTTGACAGGGTAGCGAACGGAGCGGACATCCCCGTAGAAAACGCCCCTGCGCTAATCCCGTTCTTCGAGCAGCTTTATCGCAGGCAGGACGGCTCGGCAATGGGGCCGCTGCGAATCTTGCAGTATGGCGATTCCCATACGGCCGCCGATGAATGGACCGGTGAACTGCGCAACCGTTTTCAGGAACGGTTCGGCGATGGAGGCAGTGGCTTCTCGCTCGCCGGCCGGCCGTATGCCGGCTACCGGCGCGCCGATGTCCGCAGCGGCTCCACGCGCGGCTGGCACACCGACGGTCTCGCCGGCCATTCAGGCGATGGCATCTACGGCCTTGGCGGCATCAGCATGTCGGTTCGGATGCCCCATGAGGACATTTATGTCGAGGCAGAAGCGAACGATTTCGAGTTGTTTTATTACCAGCAGCCCGGCGGCGGCACGCTTCAGCTTTACGATAACGGCGTGGCGGTAGATCGAATCCCCACTGACGGAGAGCCCGCTCCCGGCTACTATCATTTGGAGTCCGCGCCCGGATTCCACCGGCTGGAATTGGAGACCCTCGACCGCGCTCCGGTCCGCCTCTTCGGTTGGGTGGCGGAAAAAGTATCGGGAGTGACGTATGAGACGCTGGGCATCAACGGCGCCGAGGCGCCGATCGTCCTTGGCTGGAATCAGGAGACGTTAAAGTCGAATATCGAGCGCCGCAGTCCAAGCTTGATCGTGCTCGCCTATGGAACCAACGAGGCCGGCCACAAGATTTGGACGCTGGAATCCTATCGCGAGAAGTTTTCCGAATTGCTGTCGCGCATCCGCGAAGCTGCGCCGACGGCCGCAATCCTGGTGGTGGGCCCGCCGGATCGGGACATTCGCATCAAACGCGCATGGACGCCGTTAGACGGCGTCGACATGATCGTCGAGGCTCAGCGCGAAGCGGCCAAAGCGAACCGGTGCGCCTTTTGGGATTTGCGCGCGAAAATGGGTGGGAAGGGCGCCATGCAGCAATGGGTAAACGCAGGGCTGGCGGCGAACGATCACGTGCATTTCAGCGGCGGTGGCTATCGCATGCTCGGCGACGCGATCTTTCGCGATGTGATCAGCCAGTACGAAGCGTTCCTGAAAGCGCGGGAAAGCATTCTGGCAGTCGCGCCGTAAGCGGTGCGTGATGGATGCGAAGAACGAGTTTTACTGTCCGAAATGTCAGCAGCCCGTAGACGATCCTCTGATATGCGGGGATTGCGCATCTCTAATTTGCCGCATTTGCGGGACGCCGCTCGAACGAGTGGACGAATTGGGTATTGGGTAGCCCTTTTTTGCGTGGTGCTTGCCGCATGCACCAGACCTGCCCCGCCGCCCGCGCCCACTACCGGCCTCGCCTACGCCGGCCCTCCCACGCTTAGCCTCCGTAAAGACCTGGGCCCGCGCGCCTCCATCGCCGCCACGGTAAAACATGGCGACCGTCTCGATGTTCTCGAAACGCGCCGCCGGTTTGTGAGAGTGCGTACTTCGGCAGGCGTGGAAGGGTGGACGGACCTAAATCTGCTCCTGAGCGATCCACAGATGACCGACCTGCGCGCCCTCGCGGCCGCCGCAAAACAGCTTCCGTCCGAAGGCGCGGCGACGGTTTTTGAGCCGCTGAACATCCACGCCGAGCCATTTCGCCAATCCGCAAGCTTCTTCCAAATCCCGGAGAAAGGGTCGGTGGAAGTGATCGGCCATCGCGTCTCCGCCCAGCATCCCCCGCCGGCGCCTAAACCGGCATCTCACCGCGCGGCGGCCGCGCCGAAGAAGAAATCGAAGAATAAGCAGGCGCCGTTCCTACTGCCGCTTCCCAATCCGCCGCCGGTTCCCCCGGACCTGATGGACCTCTCACGCCCCAGCGGTTTGGTAGACGAGCGGTCCGCGCAACCAATTCCGATGGATGACTGGTCACTCGTCCGCACGAGCTCTGGAGACGTTGGATGGGCGCTCTCGCGAATGCTGGTCATGTCGATTCCGGACGAAGTCGCCCAGTACGCCGAAGGGCGCCGAATCACCTCCTACCTCCCTCTCGGCACGGTTACAGACAAAGAGAAGAACGAGACGAAGCAGAACTGGCTCTGGACCACCGCGAGTTTCAAGCAACTGCCGTATGAGTTCGACAGCTTCCGCGTCTTCGTATGGAGCTTGAAGCACCACCGCTACGAAACCGCATACATTGAACGGAACGTAAAAGGATATTATCCGGTGGAACGCGTCAACACGCCGGGACAACAGGAAGACGCTTTTTCGCTAGTGCTCGAAGACAAAGAAGGCAAGCTCAACAAGTGCACATACGCGTTCAGCGGGTACCGGGTGCATCAAATCTCGAAAGTGCCCTACCAGCCTCCGCCTCCGCTCCCGGAAGTGCGGTCGGTAACTAGCTTTGAGCCACCGCCTCCGCCGCCTCCGGCCCAAGTAAGTTGGGCAGACCGTCTCCGCTCCTTGCGCTCCAAACTCCGCCTGTAAGTGGGGCAGGCTGCCAGCCGGGCTGAAGCCCGCCCCACTAATTTCAACTATCATAAACACCATGCGAATAATCCTCACCTTCCTGGTGCTCCCCGCCTGCTGGGCGCAGAGCGGCGCCGCGGACGGGGCCACGCGCGCCGATTGGCCGCACTACGGAGGAACGCAGCTTTCCTGGCGCTACACCGCGCTCGATCAGGTCAATACGGCCAACGTGAAGAACCTGAGCCCGGCCTGGATTTTCCAGACCGGCGATTACAGCGAAGGGCTGCAAGCCACTCCGATCGTCGTGGACGGCGTGATGTACATCATTACAGCCCGCGCTCAGGTCTTCGCCCTCAATGCCGCCACCGGTGCGGTGCTCTGGCATTACCGCTATCCGCCCGTCCGGCCTCCGGGCATCGGAGGCATCGCCGAAAACCAGGAAAGCCGGGGAGTAGCCGTAGGCAACGGCATGGTCTTCTTTGGAACCGCCGACAATTATATGGTCGCGCTCGATCAGAAGACCGGCCGCGAAGTCTGGAAAGTGAGCGTCGACGACACCAAGCAGTGCGGATGCAGCATCGCGGCGGCGCCGCTTGTTGTTAAAGACAAAGTTGTCGTGGGCGGAAACGGAGGCGACCAGGCGCATCGCGGATACCTCACGGCCTTTAATTCGAAGACGGGGCGCCTGGCGTGGCGCTGGTACGTAGTTCCGGCTCCGGGTGAGAAAGGCAACGAGACTTGGAAGGGAGATAGCTGGCGATACGGCGGCGGCGCGCCTTGGATGACGGGTTCCTACGACTCCAGCCTAAACCTCATCTATTGGGGAACGGGCAACGCCGCTTCCGATTTCTACGATGCCGATCGCGTTCCCTCGCCGGATAAAAGCAAAGACACAAACTTGTATACGGCCAGCGTAGTGGCTCTCGACGCCGATACGGGCAAGCTCCGCTGGCACTACCAGGAGGTCCCCGACGATGTTTGGGACTTCGACTCCGCCTACGAAGTCCTGCTTATGGACCGGCAGGTGCGCGGGCGCATGCGCCAGATTCTCGTCCACATGAACAAGAGCGGATTGACGTTCGTTCTCGATCGCGCCACCGGCGAATTCCTGGGCGTCTTCTCCACTCCGGAAGTGCGGAACTGGATCACTGGCGTGACCGAAGACGGCAAGCTCGTCGGTCGCAACGAACCCAAGCCGGGAAAAACCGACACTTTCTGCCCTAGCGCAGCCGGCGCCAAGAGCTGGAATTCCATGGCATATTCGCCGCGCACTGGATTTATTTACACGCCCATCAATGAGCTCTGCGCGGCGCTGAACCCCACCACCGAGGGCCCGCAGGAAGGCCGGGGGTTTATGAACAGCTCAATGGATTTCAAGCTGCCGCCCGGCCGGACGACATATAGCCACCTGGATGCCTGGGACCCGGTTACCGGAAAACGCGCGTGGAGCTATCCTTACAAATACATCCTCCTCGCCTCCGTGCTTGCCACGGCAGGCGATCTGGTCTTCACCGGCGATCCCGAGGGCAATTTCATAGCGTTCAATGCCAAAACCGGCGCGAAGGCCTGGAGCTATCAAACGGGCGCGGGCCATCGCGGATCGTCTATGTCTTATGCGGTGAATGGACGGCAATTCATCGCCACGCCAGTCGGTTGGCAAGCGTTGCTGGTGGGTGGTTTGGGCGCCTCACTATTTGGGGATTTGAACCCTCGTATCGGTTCGACGATCATCGCCTTCGCTTTGCCGGAGGGATCGAAATGAAGTGGCTTTGGGTGTTCTCCGCGGCGCAGGCGGTGATGTGGGGACAGTCCGCTCGGGAAGCGGTGCGGCAAGGCGAACAGATATTTGCAAAATCATGCGCGACCGGATATTGCCACGGCGCGCGCGGCGGACCGGGTGGCGCGCCACGGCTCGCCGGGCGCGGATTTACGCAGCCATTTATCGCCGCGACGGTTGCCCGCGGAGTCTCCGGAACGGCGATGCCGTCCTTCGCCGGGACGTTATCGCGCTCCGACTTGGCGGCTGTAGTTGCGTATGTATCCACGTTGAACGGCATCGCGAACCCGGCTGTAGCCGCCAATGTGGGTGGCGCGGAATCGAACGCAGGTCCGGCGCTTTCGGCCAATGCCGCCAAAGGGCGCCAGCTCTTTTCCGATGCCGTGCGCGGTTTCGGCCGCTGCTCCACCTGCCACGAAGTGAATGGACTCGGAATTTCCGTCGCAACGCCGATTGCGGAGATTCCCGCCAACGCGCAAGCTCTGCGGTCGCTCGCAACGCCTCATGTTTTGACATCGATAATCGGCGGCGAGCAAATGCCGTCGTTGCCGGTTAGTAGCACCAACCGAGGTGTTGTCTTTTACGATTTAACCAGCTCGCCCCCCGTGCTCCGCACTGCCGATCAAGGCTCGGTCACGTCGAAGGAAGGCAGCCCATGGAGTCATTCGTCCGCGATCGGCTCGTATAACGACGCGGAGTTGGACGCAATTCTCGAATACCTCCGCGCCGCATCCGTGCCTTAGCTAGGGGGCCGCTGGCCTCTGGTCCCTGCCTTCTGATACACTCCACCGGGGAGGCGAGCATCGTGAATCGGCGTCAGTTCCTCAAGGATGCCTCAACGGCGGGAATTTTCTTCAGTAGTTGCGGAGCTTGCGCACGGCGAGCATTCGCGCAATCGAGCGCGCCCAAGCGGCGTCAGGTGACCGTCGGCGGCCAGCGCGTCCGGACCATCGACATTCACGCCCACGTGATCATCCCCGAAGCCACCGCGCTAATGGGAGTGAATACCGCGCCCACCGATGCCTCGGTCATTGCGCCGAAACGCTTCGAAACGATGGACGAATGGGGCATGGACATGCAAGCCCTGAGCATCAATGCCAATTGGTATAGCATCGATCGCAATGTCGCCACCAAGATGATCCAGGTGCAGAACGAGGCGCTCGCGGCCTTGTGCGCGAAGTATCCGGACCGGTTCGTCGCCTTCGCTTCAGTCGCGCTCCAATTTCCCGAGCTCGCCGCCGAACAACTGGAGGAAGGAATAAAGAAGCACAACCTGCGTGGCGCGGCCATCGGCGGCCATGTGAACGGCGATGAGCTGTCCAATCCCAAATTCGACCCCTTCTGGAAAAAAGCCGAGGAACTCGGCTGCTTGATCTTCATGCACCCGCAGGGCATCCCTGAAATGGACAAGCGCCTCGCCGGCAGGGGCGGATTGACAAATGTAATCGGCAATCCGCTGGAAACTACGATCTTCCTCTCGCATCTGATTTTCGACGGTACGCTCGACAAGTTCCCCGGCCTGAAGATCTGCGCGGCTCACGGCGGCGGCTACTTGCCCTCCTACGCGGCGCGTTCCGATTACGGCTGCGTCCGCTTCGCCGGAGATTGCAAGGCCCTCAAAAAGAAGCCGACGGAGTACCTGAAGCAGCTCTATTTCGATTCGATGGTCTTCACTCCAGAAGGGCTGCGCCACTTGGTCGCGGAGAGCGGCGTAAGTCAGATCATGATCGGCACGGATTACCCATTCCCATGGAGCACGACGACAGTAGACCACGTATTGAACACCCCGGGTCTAACCGACACGGACAAGCGCGCGATCCTAGGCGGCAACGCCGCAAAGCTACTAAAAATCTAGTAGGGCAGGCTTTAGCCTGCGGCGGGCTTCAGCCCGCCATGCAAGCTACCCATTCGCATAAGCCGGCCGCCTCTCAGTAAGCTGCCGAAAATTTGCCCGGTTCAACGTCAGCAGCACGCAAGGCTCTATCGTCCGCACGGTTTCGCCCTCCGGCACTTCTTCCAGCAAAGCCGATTCGCCGAAGCAATCGCCTTCCTCAAGCACCCCGGACCGCTGCTGCTTGCCGCTTTCGATGTCACGAAGCAGCTCAACCCGCCCACGCACGATGATGTACAAATACGCGCCAAATTCACCTTCGCGAACGATCACCCTCCCCTGGGGATGTTCTTCGCCCCGGAAAAGGTGCACGGCGCTCTCGATCACATCGTCCGCCAGGCCATAAAACACCGGGACCTGTCGCAGCCGCTCCACCGAAACCTCGAAGCGGTGGCGCGCTTCGTCCATAACGAAACCATGCTGCTTTTGCCACAAGCGCTGATAAGGCCCCGGACGCCGTACCAACTCCGCGTGAGTGCCATCGCCGGCTAACCGGCCGCGGTCCATCACCAGAATGCGGTCCGCGCGCACTACCGAGGACAAGCGGTGAGTCACCAATATCACCGTGCGGCCCTTGCGCAGCCGGTCCAGCGTCTTTAAAATCGCAGACTCCGCGGCGGCGTCCAGGGCCGATGTCGATTCATCCAGAATCAGCAGGCTGGGGTCGCGCACGATCGCGCGCGCCAGAGCGATCCGCTGCCGCTGGCCTCCCGAAAGGCGGCCGCCGCGCTCGCCGACCTCCGTGTCGTATCCATAAGGAAGCCGCGCGATGAAATCGTGGATTTCGGCGGCCTTTGCAGCCTCCTCTACTTCCGCATCCGTCGCGGAGGGGCAGCCCAGACGGATGTTATCGCGAACGGATAAATCCAACAAGAAACTCTCTTGCGGCACATAGCCGATACGGGAGCGAAGCTCGCGGATCGCAACACTCTTTAAATCGGCGCCATTTACAGTGATTCTGCCGCGATCGGGATCGTACAGGCGCATCAGCAGACTCAAAACCGTGCTCTTGCCCGAGCCGCTGGATCCGACAATGGCCACCATTCCTGTTTCATGAATGGAGAAGTTCAAATCGCACAGGCCGGCTTGATCCGCTGAATAGCTGAAAGCGACGTCCTCGAAGCGGATTTCCGGTAATGTTTTTGGGAGCTGTGCCGTGCCGGAATCGGACATCGCTGTTTCAACTTCCAGCAGATCTCCGATACGTCGCATCCCGCCTTGCGCTTCTACCAGCGTGGGAACATACTGGGTCAAAGTCGCAAGCGAGTAGCTGGACGTCAAGAAAATCGCTTGAAAGGCGGCCAGGGCGCCCACGGTCAATAGACCCCGCGAAACCATGTAGGCCCCCGCAGCGAGAATGGAAACCTGCAAAAGCACAATGCCCGTGTAAGCCGACCTCTCGAGCATTCCGGAATATCTTCCCACCCCGAACATCCGCTCGCGCAAAGCGCCCGCGCGTTCCAGGAAGGCGGTGCGAAAGAAATTCGTGAGATCGAACGCCTTTATCAAAACCTGCGCTTCCAGATTTTCTTTCACTAGGCTGAGCACCCGGGTGTCCTCAACGCGCCGCTGGTAGCTTTCGGCCGCCACGCGCGGGGAAAAAATACGCGGGCCGGCGAGGGTGATCGGCCACACCAGCAACGCCATCAGCGCAAGCTTCCAATCTAAAAAAAACATCAGCGCCGTCCCCGCCAAAATATCGAGCGCGGGTAGAACGCCCCATCCGAGAAAGTTCTTGCACGCGGTTTCCAAGCTCGCCAGATCCGTGGAGAACGAGGCCAGAATTTCACCGGATTTGCCGGCCGAAAAGAAATCCAACGAAAGCTGCTGAACGTGATCGAAGATCGCGACCCGAAAATCCGTCAGCATGGACGCGGTCAGGCGCGCGTACACGCGGTCCCGAACGTAGCCGAGAAGGCTCACTGCAACCGCCGCGGCCACCAATCCGGCGATTAGCCGGTACAGCAGGCTATGGTCGTCGCGCAACAGTCCATAATCTACGATGTATCGAAAGCTGAAGGGCAGCCCGGCGTAAAACGCCATTTCCAGCAGAATGCTCAACGCGATGACCGGGCACACCTTCAGGTGCGGCTGGATATGGCGGAGGTAACCAAAGGTCGCTTGGCGGATGCCGCTCATTCGGAAAAGGGAATGATTATTTTCTCACGTTTCTGAGGTATGCTTTACGTTTATTCCATGAAGATCGCTGTCCTCCACCCCTCGTCCAAAGAATCCAGCAGTCCTTTCAAAGACCTCGACCCCGATTGCGATCCCTCGCGTTACCTTCCCGAAAACACCTGCGTGAATTTCTACATTTCGAAAGCCACTGCCGCGCGCCAAGTCGGCGAGATCGCGCGCTCAGGCTTTGATATCGCTATCAATCTTTGCGATGGCTCATGGGACGAAGATCGCCCGGGCATAGACGTCGTCCAGGCTCTGGAGCGTCTGAATATGGCCTTCACCGGAGCGGGGTCCGCGTTCTACGATCCTTCGCGCGAAGCGATGAAGATCGCCTGCAATTCCGTCGGTGTCGACTTTCCGGCCTACATCATGGCAAGAGAGTGTAGCGATGTGGAATGGGCCGCAAACAACCTTCAATTCCCGCTGATTATCAAACCTCCGCAAGGTTATTCCAGCATCGGGCTAACTCCCGAGTCGCGCGTCAGCGATGCGGATGCGCTGCGCTGCCGAACGCCGCGTGTGATGGAAGCATACGGCTCGGCGCTTATTGAGGAATTTATCGAAGGCCGCGAGTTCACGGTCCTGGTGGCCGACGCGCGCACAGATAATGAAGACGCCTGGGCCCTCCAGCCGGTTGAGTTTGTGTTCCCAAAAGGCGAATCGTTCAAACATTTCGATCTCAAATGGAAACACTTCGATCGCATGCAGACCCGCGCTGTCGCGGAGGAACCGCTGGCTTCTCGACTGCGCACAGCATCCGCGCTCGCTTTCGCGGCTCTCGGCGGATCCGGCTACGGCCGCTGCGACCTGCGCATGGATGCAGCGGGTAAGATCTACTTGCTTGAAATCAATCCATACTGCGGCGTGTTCTACCCGGAGGGCCAGTTCGGCAGCGCGGATTTCATTCTGGCCAACGATCCCGCCGGCCATCGCGGCTTTCTGGAGCATCTGATCGCCTGCGGATTGCGGCGGCGCGGTCGCGCGCGGCGGTCTTGGATTTTGCGCCACACCAAACACGGCGGATTCGGGTTATTCGCCGCGCGCCCCATCGCGGCGGGAGAACTGGTGGAGGCCTACGAAGAGCGGCCGCATTTTTTAGTGTCGCGCGGCAAGGTCGAGCGAAGCTGGCGCGGCTTGCGCCGCAAGTGGTTCGATCGGTATGCGTGGCCGCTCACAGCAAGCCTCAACGTTATGTGGAGCGAAAGTCCCGAAGACTGGCGTCCGATCAATCATGCTTGCGACCCGAACACGTGGCTGGAGGGCTTGGATCTCGTTGCCCGCCGCGATGTCCTTCCCGGCGAGGAATTGACCGTCGATTATGCAACTTTCTGCGGCCCGTCGATGGCAGCATTCGAATGCGCCTGCGGTTCAGCGCTCTGCCGGGGCGTAATTTTGGGAACCGACTATCTCCTGCCGGAAATTCGCGCGCGCTACGGCAACCATGTCTCGGACTTCGTCCGCCAGAGCCGGACCAAGCGCGCAGTGGGGCAGGTTGCCAACCTGCAGCGGGTTGCCAACCCGCTTCCCGACCCGTCCACCAACCGCGCCCCATTGAAACAAATTCGCATGATTTAGCGCGCCATTAAAACAAAGCATCTCTCGCAAAGACGCAAAGCACGCAAGGAAGAACAGCTTGCGCCTTTACGCCTTCGCAAGAGTTAAAGAGGACCTACCCCCGCGCTTACACGTTCCGTTTTGCGCTGTCGGCGGCATTCGCCATTTGCATCAGCAGTTCGATGAATGCCCCCGATTGATAGAGGAAGAGATTATCCGCGATAAATGCATTAATCGTGGCGACAGCGCCGCTGTTCGCTGTGGACATCGGTCGGATGATCGAGCACGGAACGTCGGGCACGAGAAACCGGCACGGCTCCGGCAGAATCAGATTTGTTTGTGATAGCTCAGCCCCGTTAACCTGATTGGCAGGATCGTTCAGGTCCGGGAATGTCGTTCCGGTTTCTGGATCTGTCACGCCCGCCAAAGGTTGCGACACTGCGTTCCCCATTTTGTCGTGCCACAGGCCAAAATGGTCGATTTCGACTCCTCCGATACTCAAAAGAATTTTTAAAACTTCGACATTGCTTACCTGCAGAGCCAACGTCGGGTAGAGACTTGACCCTCCCTGTTCGATGAAACCGAAGTGGAACGACGCCGAGTTGGCAATGGCCTGCATTCGCTTCGCTGTTTTGGTTTCCGGCGGAATCGGCTGGTCCATCTGCGGAGGTGTGTCTGTGTCATTCAGAGGAATCGCAGGCTGGTTACGGATGTTCACTGCCTGCGGAAATGTTGCGCCGAAATCCGGATTCGCATCGCTGCGATAACGCGTATAGAAGCTGGTGTCCACATCCAGCTTCATCAGGTTCGTAAGACGGCCCTTTTGCTGCGCGCCGGTGGCTTGGCTGCTGGGCAGATTCCGGAATTGGTCCAGGCTGACTGGCTGCTCGCCTTTCGATACTAGATAGGCGTTGAGAAACGCGGCGTGGCTTAGTTCATCGTCAGTGTTGTCGGAAATGTACTGCGACATGTCTGCATCCAGATTCTGAAGAGCGGCCATATACGCCGGATTCCCTCCCTCGACTCCTCCAAGTTCGGAGTACTGCGTCCAAAGATCGCTCTCAATGATCTCCGCGGCCGCCAGGAACTTTAATATCGCGACATCGCCTGAGGAAAGCTTGGTCGGGCTGTCGGCGGCCAAGTTTCTTGCCATGAGGGTTGCGCCCGCGACGCCGATTCCATGCAGAAAAGAGCGGCGGCGGGTTACGCGCTGCCGCTTTTGTCCTATGCCATCGGCGTCTTTAAGCGAATTATGGATGGGGTAAGTTTCGTTCACGTGAATACTCCTTCAGGGAATTGCGGACATTTCGCCCCAGGTAACGCGAGCGTGGATCAAACCGAATGTTGTTTAGCCGATTGTGAGTATGAACAACCTGAGGCAGCACTCGGTGGGACTGCGAAACCTGCCCCGCGAAAACACAAACGCGCTTTAATTCGGGTAAATAATTTGTAAAATCCGGCGAACTACATCTACATGCGAATGCAAAATGTGCACTAAGCGCCGCTCAGGTGACGCTCACCACACCTTGCACTGAGTCGCGCGCACCATCGGCTGCCCCGCTTTACATGAGAAAGCCTTCTGAAACTCGGGCAGATTTTCCACGACGCCGTTAACGCGAAATTCTTCGGGCGAATGCGGATTGGTAATCGCGTTCAGCCGCTTGCTCTCCGGGCGCTCGTCGCCGCAGGCCCACTGCGCCATTCCGACGAAGAAGCGTTGGTCCGGGGTCAAGTCATCGGCCGTCTGAAGACTCCGCCCCTTAGTCGCTTCCTTCCACGCAAGATAGGCGAGCCAGGTTCCACCCAAATCCGCCAAATCCTCGCCCAGCGTGAGCTTGCTGTTGATTTTGATGTTGTCGATAATCGTGAACCCCGCATATTCATCGGACACGCATTTGGCTGCCTTGTCGAAAGCCTGTGAATCGGCCTTCGTCCACCAGTTTTTCAGGTTGCCGTGAGCATCGAATTGCCTGCCTTCATCGTCGAACCCGTGCGTCAACTCATGGCCAATCGTAGCGCCCGTGTCGCCGTAATTGGGAGCATCGTCCAGCTTGGGATCGTAAAGCGGAGGCTGCAATACACCCGCCGGAAAGTTGATATCGTTCATCTGCGGATCGTAGTACGCGTTCACGGTGGGCGGGGTCATTTGCCATTCCGTTCGATCCACCGGCTTTCCGATCTTGTTCAGCTCACGGCGCGATTCGAACACATCCGCGCGTTCCACGTTGCCGAAGTAGTCGTCGCGCGCAATTTTTATCGAGCTATAGTCTCGCCATTTGTCCGGATATCCGATTTTGTTCACGACAGCATGCAATTTTTCGAGCGCCTTCTGCTTGGTCGCTTCTCCCATCCACGGCAACTGCCGGATTTCGCTCTCCATGGCGTCTTCCACTTGCTTCGTCATTAGCTGCGTGCGCGCCTTCGTGTCCGCCGAAAATGTTTTAGCGACAAAAACCTGCCCCAGCGCCTCGCCCAACTGTCCGTCCACCATGCGGACGCACCGCTTCCAGCGTGGCGGAAGCTGCTCCAGCCCGCGCAGATGCTTGCTGTAAAACTCAAAATTCGCGTTCACGAATGCGGACGAAAGATACGGCGCCTTCGAATGCGCCATGTGCCACCGTAAATACGTTTGCCAATCGGCAAGCGGTCTCGATTTGAGCAGTACCTGAAGCTCTTTGTAAAACGCAGGCTCAGTCACATTGACCGCCGGAGTATCGGGCACTTCCGCCGCTTTGAAGTATTCGCGCCAGCCGAAAGCCGGCGTCAAAGCCTCGAATTCCGAGGCTTTCATCTTGTGAAATAGCTTGTGCGGATCGCGTTGCTCCACTCGCGTCAGCGAAGCCTTCGCCAGCGCCGTCTCGATATCCATTACCGTCTGCGCGTGCATCTTCGCCTGCTCGGCGGGTTCGCCCAACAGCTCGAACATTCTCTGCACGTGCTCCACATATTTCTGCCGCGTTTCCTGGCTCTTCTGGTCCGTCTTGACGTAGTAATCGCGATCGGGCAGCCCCAGCCCTCCCGCATTCGCGAAAGCGATCACGCGCGAGGAATCGGCATAATCCTGGTTCGAGCCGAAGTCGAATAGCATCGAAGCGCCCCGCAAATGCTGGCGGGCGAGAAATGCCGGCAGGTCCGCAAGCGACTTGATCGCGGCGATCTCATCCATCGCCGGCTTAAGCGGGGCCGCTCCGGCCTTTTCTACCGTAGCCTCGTCCATGCAGGCGAAATAATAATCGCCGGTTTGCGTCTCCACAGCGCTTCGGGCGGAATTGGGTTTCGAAGCCTGCTCCAGAATGCCCCACAGGAAGCGGAGGTTGTCTTCGGTGAGTTTGGCGTAGACGTTCCAGCGCGCTTGATCCGGCGGTATGGGATTCTTCTTGATCCATGCCCCGCACGAAAAGCGATAAAAATCCGTGCACGGATCGACGGACCGGTCCATGGACGAAACATCCAGGCTCGGGCTATAGGGCAGCGTGAACGCGGGCGTTTCCGTCGTGGCGGTTTGCGCCAGCAAAGCCGGGGTCATCAGGACAAAAAGGCTAAGGGACTTCACACCGCTATCGTAGCCGAGACGAAATCTGTCCGGCGGCGCATTTTCTGCATGCACGTAATATTTCCTGAACACGTAAAGTTTGCTTATCCAAACTTGGGCGCCGCCGCTGACAAGCCGCTGAAGGCGCGGGGCTTATGTCTTTCGCTCGTGATGGACCGACAGGTGCAACCTTTAGGCTCGCAGCCCGTCAGGGCCGCAGCATAAAAAAAAGACCGAATTTACTAGAAAGGAACAGCTATGCGAAGAACTCTTACCTTGCTCGTGCTCCCCGCGATGTTTGCTACTCTGGCCCTCGCGGAATCCTGGTCTGGTACTTTGTTGGACGCCTCCTGCTACGACCGGCAGGCACAGCAGGCGCCGGCGAAGTCGCCGTCTGACATAAGCCAGACAGCGGCAGAAGCGTGCGCGCCCACCAGCCAAACGTCGCAATTCGCGTTGGAGGCCAATGGGAAGATGTTTAAGTTGGATAGCGCGGGCAACAGCAAAGCGGCCACGGCTATGAAGAGCCATGCGGAGCGCAGCACAGGCGCGCCTGGAAAGGCTTCGGCCAAGGTAATGGCTACAGTCGAAGGCACGGAAAGCGGCGGGACCATCAAGGCTGACCGTATAGAAATTCAATAACCGAGCCCGACAATTAAATTCCGGTGAGGCCTCGTCTGAGGCCCACCGGAAGTGTTTGTACGTGGTACTCTGACGTTTTGGGGTATCACGCGTGTCTTTCCGTTCTCTAAGTGTCGTTCCCTTTTCCTTTTTGGTCCTATCGAGTTTCCCCAATCGATGCTTGGCGCCACAAACTGGACGGGAGCCTTCGGCAAGTGAACGCGACGCGCTTGCCAGGGAGCGTCTTCACAAGCGGCTCGGTGTGTGGCAGAACCGTCTGGAGTTGAGCGATTGGAAGATCTCGCTGATCACGGTGCACCGCGGCGAGCTGAGTCCGGGAACACTAGGAAATGTCCGCTGGAATCTGGACGAGAAGACTGCGCGCGTCAAGGTCCTGAACGCGAACGACTATGAACTGCCGTTCGAGGCGGCGTTCAGTGATATGGAGTTTACCTTGGTGCACGAGTTGATTCACCTGGAGCTCGCTTCGTTGCCGCGCACCGACGAAAGCCGCGTCGACGAGGAGGGCGCGGTGAACCGCATGGCGGATGCGCTGCTTCAGCTCGATCACCGCGAGTCGGCCAAAGCCAACGTAACGGCCTTTCTCGCGCGCTAGCCGGCCGTGGGGCAGGTTGCCAACCTGCGGCGGGTTGCCAACCCGCCTGCCGACTTTTCTACAAGCCCGCCCACCGCGGTTGACAACCGCGCGCCCGATGCATCCGGCCCTTTACGATTAGAAATAGGAATGGCGTTTCTTCGCCTGGATCATGTAAGCAAGCACTACCTGACCGATGGCGCGCGCGTAGCGGCGTTGCATGACGTGTCGCTCGAAGTGGATTGCGGCGATTTCGTGGCGTTGGTGGGTCGCAGCGGATGCGGAAAGTCCACTTTGCTCAACCTTGCGGGCGCAATGGATTTTCCAACTTCCGGGAAAGTGTATCTGGATGGCCAGCTCACCTCGGGGCTTTCCGATTCGGGTCTTGCGAAGATCCGCCGGGAAAAGGTCGGATTTATTTTTCAGTCGTTTCAGTTGTTGCCGGCGCTCTCTGTCGCCGAAAACGTGGAATTGCCGTTGTTGCTGGCGGGACGCGGCAGCGCCCGCGAGATCGCGATCGAATCGCTTGAGTGGGTGGAAATGGAGGCATTCGCTCAACGCATGCCGTATCAGCTTTCAGGCGGGCAGATGCAGCGGGTTGCGATCGCGCGCGCGCTAGCGTCGGGCCCGCGCCTGTTGCTCGCCGACGAACCCACCGGTAATCTCGACAGCTCAACCAGCGAACACATCCTCGCGCTGCTCCGGCGCATCGTGGATGAAAAAAACACGATTCTATTAATGGCTACGCATAGCGCGGAAGCCGCGCGAATTGCCGATACGACCGTGACTCTAAAGGACGGAAGAGTGCTTGATGTAAGCGTTCGAGCCGCAATGCAGGAGTAAACTGAGGACAGATTAATGGCCAAGAGGTTCACCCTTGAGTTCGAGCTTCCCGACGACGTCGTTGGCGGCTTGCCCGACGCGGAGGTATGCGCATTAGCAAGAGAAGCTTTCGTAATGGAGCTGCTGCGTGAGCATCGGGTCTCGCAAGGAAAGGCCGCCGAGGTCTCGTAATGAGCTATTTCCTCTCATGGCGAAATATCAAGTGCCGGTGGTGGACCTTTCCGGGGAAGAACTTCAGAATGAGCTGAACCATCGTTTTCCCGAATGATGGCCTAGCCGAAACTGCGTGCCGATTGTTTCGAATGCAGGACCTCTTCTGTCGTTTGCCCGCGCCCGAAGGCTTGGTCTGCTGCGTGATGTCATCCGGTCCTTGCTGATTCCGAAAGCTGTGGCACGGGAAATCGGCGAGACGCTGCCAGCCGAACCTGCCGTGGGTGGAATATAAAGCTGTGCGACATCGGGAATTGGTGGATGCCTTTCCGCAATATTTGCACCTGGGCGAACGGGAAGCCATTCTTCTAGCCGAGGAGATGAATGCAGAGTTACTCATCGATGATCGCGCGGCGCGGATAGTGGCCCACACTCGAGGCTTAGCGCATTTCGGCAGCCTTCGTGTGCTAAAGCATGGAAAAGAACTTGGCCTCGTGAACCATGTGAGACCGGTGCTTGACGATCTGATATTGAGCGGCAGTTATATCGGTAAGAATCTTTATGTCGAATTCCTGCGGCAAGTAGGCCAGGCCGTAGAATGAAACGCTCCTGAAATGCCTTATCTAAAGCTCTTTTCGCGCCTCATCCTACGCCCCCTTTGCCGCGAACGTCTGCGCACCGCGCTGACCGTCGCGGCGGTCGCCATAGGCGTAGCAGCGGTGCTGGCGATTGAGCTCGCGGGCGAGGCCGCCGCGGGATCGTTCCATTCTTCCATGGAAACGCTCATCGGCCGGGCGGATTTCGAGGTCACCGCCGCGGGAGGTCTCGCGCCGGATGTGCTTACCCGCCTCGCGACGCTTCCGTATGCTCTCAAGCTCCATCCGCGCATCGAAGATTATGCGGTACTGCCGAACTCCAATCGGTCCGTGCCCTTATTAGGCCTGGACCTCGTCGGCGAATCGCAGCGTGAAGACGCCAACCTCCAAATTCCGGAAGGCGATTCGATTTTCGTTGGGCGCGACCTCGGATACAAAACGGGTGATCGCGTAAATCTCGCTGTGAACGATTCGGTTTGCGACTGCACTGTCCGGGGCGCGCTCGGCGAAAACTCCGGCGACACCATAGTCATGGATTTGGCCGCGGCGAACCGCCTTCTTCGCCGCAACGGCGCTCTCGATCGCATCTTGATCGAAACGCCCGCCGGGCGCTCTACCAGCGAATGGGAGGCGCTGCTCCGCCAAGCGTTGCCCGAGGGAACCGCGCTGGAGCGCGAAGGCGCGCGCACCGAAGAAAACCGAAAAATGCTGGCCGCATTTCGCTGGAATCTGCGCGTGCTCAGTTATATTTCACTCGCGGTCGGCGCATTTCTCATCTACAACACGATTTCCGTTTCGGTGGTGCGCAGGCGCGTCGAAATCGGAATCGTACGCGCGCTGGGAGCGACCCGCCCGGCCGTCATTGCGGCCTTCCTAAGCGAAGCAGCGCTGCTGGGTCTGATCGGCGGAGCGGCGGGGATCGCGCTCGGACGATTTATGGCGGAAGGTGCGCTGAAAATGGTCGCGTCCACGGTGGAATCCCTGTACGTCAGCAGCCGGCCGGCGGCGATTGCGCTGGGATGGAATATGATCGCGCTGGCGCTCGCCATCGGCGTGCTGGTCTCTATCATCTCCGCGCTTCTGCCCGCGTGGGAAGCATCGCAGGTCGCGCCCGCGGAAGCTATGGGCCGAGCCAGGCGCGAGCACGAAGCGCGAACGCATCGCGGCCGTAATCTGGTGCTCGCGTCGCTGCTCGCGATCTGCGCCTGGATCTGCTCGCGGCAGGACCCCGTCGGCGGCAAACCGCTCT
Source organism: Bryobacterales bacterium (assembly GCA_019261985.1). Lineage (GTDB taxonomy): Bacteria > Acidobacteriota > Terriglobia > Bryobacterales > Bryobacteraceae > Palsa-187. Next base: position 32,853 of record JAFAQY010000009.1, read on the forward strand.
TCGGCTATCTCTCCGCCGTGCTGATGATCGCGGCCTCGGCGCTCGCGATTCCCGCCGTCATCGCCTCCTTGGCCGGCGCTGCTTCGGCGGCGACGCGCCGGCTGTTTGGAGTGGAGGCCCTGCTTGCGAGCCGCAGTCTGGCTGCATCTCTGCGCCGCACCTCCGTCCTTGCAGGTGCGCTCTCCACTGCCATTGCGATGCTCGCCGCTGTAGGCATCATGGTCGGCAGCTTCCGCGAAACCGTCGTGGAATGGATGGGCGACCGTATTCAAGCCGACTATTACCTGCGCCCCGCCGTTCCCGCCAGCCCCGATCGTCATCCTACGCTCATGCCCGATATTGCGGACAGGCTGCGGCGACTGCCGGAGGTTGCTGCCGTGGACCAGCTTCGCTCCTATGAAATCCCCTATGATGGCTTGCCCGCCACGCTTTCCGCCGCGGACGTGCGGATCGCGGGGCGATACGGTACGCGCGGCTTCTTGTCCGGCCGCAATCCCGGCGCGATTCTCGAACAGCTCGTTGGCCGCGACGCTGTCGCCGTAAGCGAACCGTTTGCAAACAAGCACCACGTAAAGGCCGGAGACACTTTAACGTTGACGCTTGCCGGCAGGAGAGCATCGTTCCGGGTAATCGATGTGTATTACGACTACTCAAGCGAGCGCGGCGCAATTTTCATGGATCGCGGCACGCTGCTCAAATACTTGCCCGATCCCGCCCCATCGAATATAGCCGTCTATCTCAAGCCGGGATTACGCCTCGACGATGCCCGCCCCGCGATCGAAGCCGCGCTGGGCGGCAGCCGCGCCATCGTCGCATCCAACCGCTCGCTTCGCGAAGAGGGCATCCGCGTATTCGACCGCACGTTCGCCATTACCTATGCCCTCGAAGCTGTAGCTGTTTTCGTCGCCGTGATGGGTGTCGCCGGAGCGCTGCTGGCGCTGGTGATCGACCGCCGCCGCGAGTTCGGCTTGCTGCGTTTCCTCGGCGGAGACGATTCGCAGCTTCGCCGGATGATTTTGTTCGAGGCCGGCTTCCTCGGATTGCTCGCGAATGCGGCCGGAATCGTCCTGGGATTCTTCCTATCGCTGGTTTTGATCTATGTCATCAACAAACAATCTTTCGGATGGACCATTCAGTTTCACTGGCCCATAGCCGTTTTGCTTCCCGCGCTTTCGATTGTTTATGCGGCAACTGTTGTCGCCGCCTTTTACCCCGCGCGAGTCGCCACCCGCTTGATTCCGATAGATGTGATCCATGAAGACTAAACTGATGGCCGGCGCGCTCGCGTTGTATCGCCTTGCTCTGCCCGGCTATCATTACGACTTCCCGCGCGATCACTTCAACCATCCGGATTATCGAACCGAGTGGTGGTATTACACCGGCAATCTTCACACCGAAGGCGGCCAGCGCTTCGGCTTCGAGCTTACTTTTTTCCGGCAAGCGGTGGACCGCCGCGCCACCCCGCCCTCGGTATGGGACGTTCGCGATGTGTGGATGGCGCATCTGGCTTTGAGCGATATCGACGGGCGGCGCTTTTTCCATACGGAGCGCTTGAACCGCGCCGGCGCTGGTCTGGCGGGCTCGGATTCGGAACAGCGGCGTGTGTGGAATGGAAACTGGCGAGCCCAATGGCTGGACGCAAGCACTCAGCAACTCGAGGCCGTGGCGGATAACTTCTCCTTCCACTTGACCTCGAAATCCGCGAAGGCCCCCGTGATCCATGGAAAAAATGGAATCAGCCAAAAAGCTGAAGGCGAGGGCAAAGCGTCGCATTACATTTCGCTAACCCGTCTGAACACAACCGGCGTTATCGAATTGGAGGGGCGGAAATACGAAGTCGAAGGCCTGAGCTGGATGGACCATGAATTTTTCACGTACCAACTCGATGCAGCCCAAAGCGGATGGGACTGGTTCAGCCTGCAGTGCGCGGACGGTTCCGAAATCATGCTGCTCCGGCTAAGGCGCAAAGACGGATCGATGGATCCGTACTCCGCCGGAACATATATCGATCCGCAAGGCCGCGGCAGATTCCTCTCGGTGAACGAATTCTCGCTCACTCCCGGTAAGGCATGGACAAGTTCGGCGACGCATGCGTCGTATCCGATCGAATGGAGCATTCGCATTCCATCGCTAAGCATGGATGCAGCGTTAACCACGCGCCTGCCCCAGCAGGAACTCGCCGGTAATCAAGCCGCCCCGCCCTACTGGGAAGGAGCGGTAGACGTAATCGGCACGAAACAAGGCAACTCCCTGATCGCCTCAGGCTACCTGGAGATGACCGGCTATTCCGGCAACCCCCCCTTGGCATATTAAGTGGGGCAGGATGCCATCCTGCGCGCGGTTGCCAACCGCGCTGGCCGAGTTTAACAAGAGCGCCGGGCCATGTCTAAGCATGGATCGAGACGCGCCAAGGCGGGTTGAGCAACCCGCCGCAGGGTAACACCCCGCCCCACGAAAGCCAGCATCGGAGCTAGTCGGGCAGGATGCCAATCCTGCGCGCGGTTGCCAACCGCGCTGGCCGAGTTTCACAAGAGCGCGGGTCAT
>JAFAQY010000041.1 GCA_019261985.1 Bryobacterales bacterium
AGGGCGAAGCTCCGGCCAGGGCCATCGGAAATAGAGGACGGAAGGAGGAGCAACGATCTCAGCAGCGGGAAACAGGTCGAAGATCCCGGCAGGATCAAAACCCGCTGTCAGAAAAAAACGTTTACACAAAATACTTGACAAGACCGAATGGGGCGCCGGGCAACACATCCTCCTTCCGAATCGAAGGGCAGGATGCCAGTAACGGCTATGTCAACGCGGTGCCGGCGCAAGTGCAGCCCGGGGTTGACTCTATTCAGGAGGTCACCATCCAGACCAGCAACTTCGCGGCGGAATACGGGCAGGTGGGCGGTGGATTTTTCAATTACACCATGAAGTCCGGTACAAACCAGCTACATGGATCGTTATACGACTACTTTGTCAACGAAGCCCTCGACGCGGGGATACCCTGGACCGTCAGCCCCACCAACGCTAATCAGCATCTCCGCACCGTGGAACGGCGGAACGATTACGGGTTCACCATCGGCGGTCCGGTGGTGATCCCCAAACTCTACAATGGCCACGATAAAACATTTCTCTTCTTCAACTGGGAGCAATTCCGGGAGTTCAAGACCATCAACGGCCAAGCGGACACCGTGCCAACCGTGGCCTACCGAAACGGTAATTTCCAAACCGCACTCACGGGTCGTAATCTTTGCCCCACGGCCACCCCGAACTGTGACCCGATCGGCCGGCCGATCATGGAAGGTACGGTTTACGATCCCTCCACGCAGCGGCTAGCCCCCAACGGACAGATCATCCGCGATCCGTTTCCGAACAACATCATTCCACCCATCGACATGGACCCGGTGGCGCTCAAGATTCAAGCGCTGATTCCACTTCCGAACGTTGCGGGAGGCGGCTTGGTTAATAACGGCATTTACCCATATAGAAGTGACCGAGTCACAGGCATTCCGTCGTTCAAAATCGATCAAATTATCAGTCCCAAGGACAAGGTCTCGTTTTACTTCTCTGAGATTTATACGGGAAGCGCGTATTCCAACACCACCGGCGGCGCCGATGGGCTGCCGGAGCCGATTACGCAGGCGATTGGGACCTTCATCACCTCTCACATGTATCGCTTGAACTACGAGCGCACGCTGTCACCGACACTGCTCCTGCATTTCGGCGCCGGTTATCAGGATGAGTATTTCGCTGACGACAAGGTAGTGACGGATTACAACGCCGCAACCCAATTGGGGCTGGTAGGTGCCACTGTCCCTCGCATGTTCCCGGCCATCGGGGCCGCTAGCAACGCCCAGGGTGGAGTGAAACAATTGAGTAGTGGAACCAACCGGCACATCTGGTATCAAAAGCCCACCTCCAACACAAGTCTCACCTGGGTTAAGGACAACCATACTTTCAAATTCGGCGGCGAGGCGCGTTTCGAGGGAGTTCCCACGACTCTCTTTTCCGATACCAATGGGGTGTATACGTTTAGCCCCAACGAGACGGGTCTGCCTTCGACCCAAGGACAGTCGCTCCAGGGCGGAACTGTCGGAATGCCGTACGCCAGTTTCCTGTTAGGCCTGGTTGATGGGGTAGCTGTAGCGTATCCTCCGACGCTGAAGTTGGCCAAACAGCAGTGGGGCGCGTTTGCCCAGGACACTTGGAAGATAAGCCGAAAACTTACGGTGGATTACGGTTTGCGCTACGATTTCGGGACTTACCCGAAGGAGGAGCACGGAGTCATTCCTAATTTCTCGGCCACCACGCCGAATCCTTCCGCGGGCGGCAGACTCGGCGCCGTGGCCTTCGAGGGCGACGGGATCGGACGTTGCAATTGCGAGTTCGCCCACAATTACTCTTTTGCATTTGGGCCGCGGCTGGGAGCCGCCTATCAAATCAATTCCAAAACCGTGTTTCGCGTCGGCTTGGGCGTTGTGTACAATACGACGCCAGGAAACAACGGAGCCACGGCGAATATCCCGAACCCAGTGAACGTCACATCTCCCAGCTTCGGCCAGGCGGTGATGACCTTGCGAACTGGAATTCCCTTTGCTGCCACACCCTGGCCCAACTTCAATCCGGGACAATTCCCGGTTCCCGGCACCCTCGGCGCGCCTAAGGTGGATATTGATCCGAACGCGGGCAGACCGGCCCGTCAAATCCAGTGGAGCGTGGGGCTACAGAGGTCGATTGGAAAAGACCTTGCAGTGGAAGCCGCCTACGTGGCGAACCGGGGCGTGTGGTGGAACGCGCCGGCTCTGGTCGACGCGAACGCACTGACGCCGCAAATCCTCGCTTCCGTCGGACTCGATATCGACAACGCAGCCGACAGGACGCTTTTGGCCTCGCCGCTCAATTCCGCCACTGCGATCGCGCGAGGATTTAGTACCAGGATTCCGTACGCCGGCTTCCCGCTAACGTCCACTGTGGCGCAGTCGCTGCGACCGTTTCCACAGTTCACCTCGGTCCAGGCTCTCTGGTCGCCGCTGGGCAAGACCTGGTACGACTCCTTACGTGCGAAGGTTACCAAGCGACTGTCCCACGGACTGTCCGCCACCAGCGTCTTCACGTGGTCTAGGTCGCTCACTCTAGGGCAGAATCTTGACCCGGGGAACTTGAGCCTCGGAAACGGGGTGATCAACGATGTTTTCAACCGCAATAACAATAAGTATCTGTCCGACTTCGACCAGCCGCTCCAGTTGAATACCTCGTTAACCTATATCACTCCCAAAGCACAATTGGGCAACAGCCTCGCTGGAAAGGCTGCTTCCTGGGTCTCGCGCGATTGGACCGTAGCCGCTTATGCAGGCTATGCGAGCGGAATGCCGATTGAAGCACCGTATGCGCAGAACGCCTTGAATACTTTATTTTTGCGTAACGTCTCGTCCCCGACCAGCGTCGATGGGTACATTAGCGCGGGACAACCCCCTGCTCAAGCGACTTTCGCCACCCGAGTTCCCGGCCAGCCCCTATGAGGCTTCGGCCGCACGTTCGCCGTAGATCCCAACTTCGAGTACAAACCCGGCCGCGCGAACATTGGCGTTTATGCGCGCGGGCTCGGTCCGCAACCAAAGATACCAACTCCATTGGCCATTGGACCGGATCGTCCCGACAGCCCGCGCTCCGCACTGCTGGCCTGGGATCCGGTCACACAAAAGGAAAGCTGGCATGCCCCCGGCGGGGGAGGATCGGCGGCGGAACGGTGACCACGGCAGGAAACCTGGTTTTCCAGGTGTTGAACGAAGGGATCCTGCGGGCCTACAGTGCCGACAAGGGCGAAAAGCTCTTAGAGATCCAAACCAACATGCGGGCTGGCATGGGTCCTCCGATCACTTATATGTTGGACGGCAAGCAGTATGTGTCGTTCATGGGAGGAACCGGCGTCGTGGTTGCAACTAGCGCACCGACCGCACCGGACAACACTCATACAGTGAAACCCAAGCTGCTCACATTCGTTCTGAATGGTAAAGCGACCCTGCCTCCGCCGACGCAGTAACGGCGGAGCTACTCGGTTCCGAAAGCCAGCAACACATTCCCGGGTATCCCGGCCCCCGCCCCGAGCCCGGGATATCCCGATCCCACGAACACCATGCCGCCAACCACGGTCGGACCGGCCGCAACGGTTGATCCGCCTTTAGCGGGCACGCCGTTCACAGTCTTGTACTCCTGGACCATGTTGTATTCCCATAGCACCTTGCCTGTGTCCGTGGCGAGCACCCGCAGCACGCCGTCCCAGCCGCCCGCGAAAACCGCGCCCGCAACCGCCGAAACTGATCCGTCGTTGCCGGGAAGCGGGGCGACAGCGGGGTCGATCTTGGTGAACCAGACACGCTCGCCGTTGTTGATCTGCAGGGCCACGATGCCGCCCGTGTGCAATCCGAAATAGGCCTTGCTATCGTCAGCTGCGCCGCCCCACACAATCTGACCGGTGGAAGAGGACGTTCCGGTGGGCGCCTTCCAGACCACCGCCCCGTTGTTGTCGGGATCGTGGGCCCACACCATGCCGCTCTTTTGGCCCGCGATCAGAACGCGCTTGCCGCCCGCCAGTTCCTTTAAAATCGGCGACGCCCCGAAGTCGTGATCTGGCCCCATGTCCTTCGGGCAATTCTCGGGACGCTTGGCCGCGTCTTCAGGACAGCCCACCAACCACGCATCGCCAGCCAAATCCTGCACTTGCCACAGGATCTTACCGGTGGCCAAATCCATAGCCATCAATCCATCGGAGGACTTCGCCGCCGGCGACGTGTACGCGTCTCCGGTTCCGATGTACAGTGCCTTGCGCTTAGGATCTATGGTCGGCGAGTTCCACACTCCCGATCCGGACGGTCCCCACAATTGAGTACCGATGGAATTCTTGCGAACCATCTTGGGCTTCTCCGGGATCGTATAGGTCTTCCAGATCTGTTTACCTGTCGAGGTATCCAGCGCAACCACGCTCCCGCGGAACGTGCAGCACGGGTAATGCGGCTGGGCAGCCGACCCCTCGTCCGCGGAGGCCACCGGCACGTACAACCGGTTCTCGTAAACTTTCGGAGCCGCGGTCAACCGGGTCAGTGGATGATCCTCCACCTGGACCGTCCACAACTTTGCGCCTGTCCGGGCATTCACCGCGTACTCGTTGCCCTTGAGGTCGCCGAAAAAAGCGGCCAAATCTCCGCCCTTCACCGGAGCAACCACCACCGCTGTCCGAACCGCCGCTTCGGCCAGATACGACCAGTACACGCAGCCCGAAGCCGCGCTCACGGAATACACGTACCCGCTATCCGCCGTCACGAAGACGCGTCCTGCCACCACGGAGGGCTGCCCGTAAACATGAGTCGCTCCCGGTAGCCCGAACGCCCATTTCAACTTCAGTCGCGGCACATCGGCCGCTGCGATACCGGCGTTTGCCGACGGTTGAAAGCGAGTGTTGGTCCCGTCCGTGCTCCACCCATTCCAGTAGGGCCTGGAGCTTATATCGCCCAGCGGCGGGTTGTCCGGACAACGGTTCGGCATCCGGGCGGCACTGCCCGTTTCAACGCCCGCTTCCACTGCTCCCAACTTGCGCAATCCGCCCAGAAATTCGGCGAGTCTGCGCTTCTGAGGATCCGTAAGACTCTGCGCTCGGTCCTTCATCGAACCCGTCGTCAAGGAGGCGTAAATTGCCTCAGTGGTCAGCTTGCTGATCGCCTTGCGGTCCGGCGCCTTCGCGGGGTTGGCGGTACTGCCGACCTCGTGACACGACGCGCAATTCTGATCGAACATGGCGTCCGTCCGCTGTGCCAAAGCAACCCCCGTCAGCCATGTAAATGAAACCAGAAGCCCAAAACGCATCACGTAGTGATTCCTCCCCAGACTTAGACTCAGCGAATCGTCATTGTATCGATTTTCAGCTCCGCGACTTGGCTTACACCACGTTCACGTATTATCAGTAGCAAAGAAATCTCGGGCCCGCGCGGGACGAAGTGTCTCACGCGGGCGCCAGAGCCTAATGCGCAAGGCGTCAGTGAAGCAAGCGTTCAGCCGTGCTCGCTTTTGAATCTAAAGCGCTGGTAGATTACTGATGCTTTCCAGATTCCATCTAAAAGGAGTATTTCCACAAAGACGTAATGCGAGTGCCACTCCTACGGTCCGCGGGAAATCGACCACCGCTGGGATTCACATACCGATGATCAGCTCGGAGTCATGGATCATCTGGGTATCGACAAGTTCATGGTGGTGGGATTTTGCATCCCGGTCCTTTTATTTGGAACCTGCTCAAGCGCGCTCCCAACCGTGTTGTGCAGCGCTTCTGGCGCAGCTCAACAACAGGTGCGCTGTCCACATCCGGAGTCAGTTAAGAACTAGGTATGATCCCCGATAAAAACTTAACGAGCAGTGTATGTCTTGCTGAAATTGTTGCGGCCGTTGGTGATGGTGAACTTGCCATCCGGCGCGACCCATGCCTTGATCCAATTCCCCTTGCAATCCGCCGTGTCTTCCAGATTGGCGATCTGATTCTGCGCCGTATTGTGCGCCGGGTCGCTATCGAGCAGCGACAAGTGGCCCTGCCAGATATCCTCGACGCCTGCAAGGTTCGCCATCCGCAAATACGAATTCTTTTCGTACGGTTTCGGGCCTCCCGGCGTGATGGATTTCACCGTCTTATCCACCTGTCCCATACCTTTGCGTGGACCGTTGTTAACCACAATTACCTGCGGATGGATCGCGCTCAAAAACGCCGGCGCGCCCGATCCATCAAGGCCGCCGTGGCGGCTCGCGTGCCACAGGGTGATCGGACCTAACTCGTCGATCGGACAGACCAGCGACATTTCCCGTTCCCAATCCAGATCTTGTAGATTGAGTAGCCGGAATTTGCCGAACTGCACCATCAGCCCTACCATGCGCTGATTTTCGGGGCCCGCTGCGGCCTGCTGCTCGGCTTCCTTGCAGAGGGGGTTCGCGGTCCCCGCGCCCTTCAACGGCTTTGTGATGCCCTTGGCGTCGGAAATCACAACCGTCGTTTGCACGCCCTTAAGAGGAATCGTGTCACCGGCCTTGACGACGATACGCTTGCCCTTACCGGCCTCGGTCACGTTGTTGCGCCACTTCTCGTTGGCCTTCTCGAGTTCCTCGTCGCTGCGTCCATACACTTTCCCAATCGGAATCATCTTGGCGACGTCCGGCAGCCCACCCGCATGGTCAGCGTGGTAGTGGCTGATCACCACATAGTCGATCTTCTTCAAGCCCGCAGCCTGCGCCACTGCCACAATACGTTTGGGATCCCTACCGTCGGTTTCATAGCCGGTGTCGACGAGCATGGATTCACCAGACGGCGACACATACAGCGTGGATGCGCCGCCCTCCACGTCAATCCAATAGATATCCAGGTTCTTCGATTGGGCGCCGAGCACGCCAGCCGTAGCGAACAGCAATATCAGCAGTGAGTGTCGCATGAGATATTCTCCCCAAAACCCCGGCGCGAATGGCCCGACGGGTCAAGCGCACCGAGAAAACATCGCGGACTCCGTTGCCAGCGTGATCCTTAAAGAGCCATCCTCAATCATAGACAAACTAACGTCGTCTTTCGGGACTCCGTTCTGACTCCATTCGTGAGTTTCTGGACGCTGGCGCTATAGGTTAAGGCGGAGGAGATTTCGGTTTGCGCCATTCATTCCGATCGTGGTGTCGTCCTCTATTGACTTTGGGCGCGGTTTTCGAGGCATGCATGTGTATCAAGCGCATGCGCGTCGAAACTAGATTCTGCTTGAAAACGGCAGTGGCCCTCGTTCCCGTTTTGGAGAATGGCGCGCGTGTGTTGGCTCGGCGCGTTTGCAGTGCACCCCAGAGCGTCGTCACATCTGGGGTCACCGCAAAGTTCGGTTTTTAAAAAAAACAATTGCAGCAGCACCTCGATGGGCACGGGCTAAAGCAGGTGACAAATTCACGAGGGTGTTAACGTGTTGCCGGAGTTGTTGATGGATGGGCAAAGATCATGTTTAGAGGTATCAGGAGACCGCTCCTTACGAGAACCAAACGGGACCTTAAGTATCAGGTCGGCCACGTCTTTAACCTTCAGCAGGTATCTTTATTAATCGATTGTCCAACCCTGGGTTGACAACGTGAAGCTCAGCTAATCGGTCCATCACTCGGGTTGTAACCGCTTCGACAAGAGCCGCCTGTGTGAACTCAGGGAGCCGGGGAGGTGACTCGTGCGCTCTAGCGGCAAGCTCATCCATTATCACTTCGATGAGCGCGTCCATACTCTCATCCATTTTCCTGAAGTTTTCGATTTTCGCAATCGCGTGCACAACCGTCGTGTGGTGCCGGCCATTGTAGAATTTTCCAATCTGAGAGAGCCCCCAGTGGCCTACATGCTTGGCGAGATACATCGAGACCTGCCGACTGAAGCACGGACCCTGCGCATTGCCTGGAACACGGCCAGGCCCGAGGTGAGCAGAGACAATCTGCTCGATTCGCGTCAGCGAGACGCGCCAGATCATTGCCCGTTTAGAAACGGTGTGCATTCGCAACCTCCTCTGTCAAAACCGCGCTTGCTCGGTCCACCCATAAACCGGTCCCGTCCTGGTTAATCTTGGCCGGACATTCCGGCCACAGCGCCTGAACGAGATCGAGCCAGCCCGCGAGCCTTTCCCGAAATTTGCGTGGCCGTGAGTACTCCGAACTTCCAAGCTGATTCACCAGTCCCCTTTCCCCCAAACAGCGGCACGCATTCGCGGCCTCTCGCAATGAAGCAGCGATATGAGAGCCATGTGAACAGATCGAGTGCAGCCGGTGAACAGGAGAGCGCCTTGGCCGCTTCCATGTCCGTCGGAATGGGGTGATTCAGGATTTCCCGGAAGAACTCCTCACTGAGCACGATCTCGTTCTGCAACTCGCCGGGCAACGTTTCTTGCGCCGGATGGCGGGCATACCAAATCCGAGCTTCACTCATGAAATTGAATCGGGCGCGGTGAATGACGGCAGCACGTTCACGCTGTGTGTCCGTTCCGAAGAAGATCGTCGCGCCGAAGATTCGCTGAAAGGCGCCCATGAGCCGCCGATACTGAGTTCCACCCTGCTGCATACCGAAGGTGTCCAGCATCTGTGCCGCACTGCGGAATCGAATGACTCGGCTCTGCTGTTTGATTGCCAGTGTCGCGAGGAATATCGGGACCAGACGATCTTGACCCCATGGCAATCCGTAAGCTGGATGCCCGGTGACCTGAAGAAGAAATTGCCCGTTCCGACGCTCGTGTAGAAGCTGACCCGCTGTCGGCCTCTTCACCGGCAACCCGCACAGGACGAAGGGACGTGAAGCGAAGCCAAGATTCTGGTTCGCTTCCTGGCGCTTCATCCGAACGCAAGCAATCGCTTCGGTTTGGCGAAGCCGCTGTTTTGAGACGACGAGGTCAGGGCGAATCTTGCGAAGAATCGAGCCGGCTGACTTGAGCCCTGGCCCTAATGTGGAATTCTGCACGCGGCCAGTCCATGGCCGAAAGCGCTAAGCGCGAGTGTGACGGTTTTGTGCCAATCGTTCCCCGCGAAGCGACCTCAGCCGGACCGCCACGCTCCGCTAACGTGTTGCCAAGACGTGCGATCGGGTGTGTAGATTAGGTTCAGGTTCTAGTTCTCGCAAGGGAGTGGAGCTTCAAGTCCTCTCATCCGCACCAACAACTTAGCGTCTGGGGTGTCCTTCCGTTTTGTGACCTTGTGCTATATTCCCCATTGAATGCGGGCGATATTGTGTGTTAGTTAGGGCGACTACGTGATCATTCAATTTTCCGTCGGAACCTTGCTGCCGCTGTCCACCATCAGCGTTTCCACGGGCATCATCCGGCGTTCCAGCTTAAGGCCGTAGCTCCGCTCAAGCGTTTGCGATACGAAATCGGAAAGCGCAGCGCGCATCGCCTGATAATTTCCTGCAAACTCGGGATCCTTAGGATCGAAGTTACGAAAATCGAGGGTAATGTCATACGCCCCGCTAAGCCCAGTCTCGTCGATAGTTTTCTCCAGCGGCATAATGCCCAAGGGGCTTCCGAGAACTCCGGCGACGCGCGACATGGGAGCATTCTTAATCTCAAGCTTGCCGTCTACCCGGGAAATTTGAACCGGGCCCGGGTTATCGATTGGATGGAGGTTCTTAACTCCCGTCTTAAACACCACAAGCACTCCAACCAGTGCCTGCTTCGTTTCACGATGGACCTTCAATTGGAAACGCGTTTCCAGAAGCGTTTGCGTCATGAGCCGTAAGTCCCCGCCGCCAGCCGTGGCCTTGACGATAATGTCGTAGCTCTCCTGAGAAATCCATGGCGGCCCTGACACGTCCACAATGTTGTACGCCCATTGCAGACAGCCGCGCATAGTCACATGGACTGCGCGTATTCCGTCGGGCGTGGTCGAAAAGCCCTGAGATTCCGGAGAAACGGAGGTGCCCGGTGCGTACATCTTCACCGATGCCACTTCGAACTCCGGCCGGTCTGATTGGGCAAAGCCGACCGTCGCTAACAAAGCCGCGAAGGCGACTCGCCTCATGTTCTCGCCCACAAGTTAGTATTCGATCCGGTCTTTAACGGCGTCGAGCTTAGCGCTATCGACTGCCGCAACCTTCTTCAAATCCTGTACCGCGTGGAATTTTCCGTTGTCTTGCCGAAACGTGACGATCGCCTCCGCTTCTTTCGCCGAAAGCTCCAATGCCGCCTCAATCTCCTTCGCCGACGCCGTGTTCACATTCACGTGCTTCGGGAAGCTTTTGGCGAGATAGTTGACGATCTTGTCCCGCTCGTCCTGCGCTACATCGGGGCACTCCTGGAGCATCTCCAGCACTCTGGATTGCCACTCGGCTTTGGTGCCTTGCTTAGCGACGATGCGGTTGGTGTCGTGGCATGCGGTGCAGATAACCTCGACTAGCTCCTTACCGGGGCCTTCAGGCAAGGACTGCGCCAATAATGGAATCAATAGGGCAAGCTCAAGCATGCCCTACGCCCATAGTTTTTCGATCAGGTGGCCGCCGGTGCCGGTCGGGCGCTCGGCTCGGCCGTTGCGGAGGTACGTCGTTTTCAGATGATCCAGGCCGAGCAGATATAGGACCGACGCGTGGATGTCGTGCACGTGATGCGGTTCGTCTATCGCACGCAGGCCGATGTCGTCGGTTGAGCCGATCGTCTGGCCGCCTTTGACTCCACCGCCGGCCATCCACATGGTGAACCCCCACGGGTTGTGATCGCGGCCGTATTGATCCACCGATTGGCCGGCCGTGACCTGCGCGAACGGAGTGCGGCCGAATTCGCCGCCCCACACCACCAACGTGTCTTTCAACATGCCTCGGGATTTCAGATCGGCGAGCAGCCCCGCCACCGGCTTATCGGAAGCTCTGCACCACTTGGTGTGGTTCTTCTCCACATTTTGATGCGCGTCCCAGCCCGAGCCGGAGCCGCTATACACTTCAACGAAGCGTACGCCGCGCTCCACCAGCCTTCGCGCCATCAGGCAGTTCGCGCCATAAACGGCAGTCTCGGGGTCGTCCATGCCGTACAGTTTCTTGGTCGCTTCGCTTTCTTTACTGAGGTCGACGGCTTCGGGCGCGGCCGACTGCATCTGATAGGCGAGCTCATAAGAACGTGTACGGGCGTCGAGTTCCGTGTCTTCCTCTTTATCGCGCCCGTAAAGTCCGTTCAGGTCGCGCAGGAAGTCGAGCTTGCTACGCTGTTGCGCATCCGTTGTTCCGGCGGGCGGCTTCAAATTCAGGATCGGCGTGTCGCCCTGGCGGAATAGCGAGCCTTGATAAGTCGCGGGGAGAAAACCGGAGCCATAGTTTTGAACTCCGCCCAGGATTTCCTTATCATCCTGCATGACGATGAATGTCGGCAGATTGCGCGCCGCGCTGCCCAGGCCGTACGTGACCCAGGCGCCCATCGAAGGACGCCCCGCCAGAATGTCGCCGGTGTTCATCTGGCACACACCGCCGACGTGATTCACCGCATCGGATGTTACCGAGCGAACCACGGCTAAATCGTCCACATGCTCCGCGATGCATGGCAGCCAATCGGAGACCCAAAGACCGCTCTGTCCGTATTGCTTGAACTGGCGCCGCGAGGGGAACAAGCCGTCGCTGGGCTTTGCGCCCTGCGCTGTAAGAAGTTGCTCGGGATGGAATGAAGCCGGCACCGGTTGCAGCGCCAGTTGGTCCAGCATAGGTTTGGGATCGAAGAGATCCACCTGGCTCGGACCGCCCTCCATGAAGCACCAGATGACGGACTTCGCCCGCGGCGCTACATGGGGTTTCTTGGGCGCAAGTGGGTCGACCGATGCAGCGCGCGCGTCTTCATCCAGCATCGCGGCGAGAGCGATCGCGGCAAGGCCGCTGCCCGCCTGCGTGAAAAATTCGCGCCGGCTTGTGACGTTCCAGTGATGCTTGAGCTTGTTCAACATGTCAGGCATGGCGTCGCTCCTAATTCAAATACAGAAATTCGTTGGAATTCAGCAGCATTTGGCTCAGATCCACCAGCGCCGCGGCGCGCGCGGCATCGATACCAGCCGGGAGATCCGAGGGCACCGGTGGCTTGTCCTTACCCGAAGCAATGCGGGCTTGCATGATCGGAATCTGGCGAGCCAGGAAGTCCGCGGCGAGCTTCTGTTCTTCCTGCGTCGCCGAACGGCCGTACGCCAATTTGAACGCGCGGTCCACCTGCGCCTCCGGCGAAAGACCGCTGTCGTTCAACACGCGGCCGGTGAACGCACGGGCCCAATCGAGCACCAGGTCGTTGTTCATCAAGTCGAGCGCTTGCGCCGGGGTTACAGTGGGCTTGCGGAAGTCGCAGCTTTCAAAAGTATTCGCGGAGTCGAATTCCATCAGCATGGGATAGCGCAGATTGCGCCGCACGAAAATGTAAACGCTACGGCGATTGTTCTGCAACGCATCTTTCTCGGTTTTCCATCCACCGGCGGCAGCCGTTGCGGAAAGCTCTGAAATCGTTCCCGCGGGAACCGGCGGAAAGACACCCGGGCCGCCCATCTTTGCATTCAGCAATCCGCTGACTTGCAGCATGGAATCGCGGATCGCTTCGGCTTCCAGGCGCTTGCGCGGCCAGCGCCACAGTAGCTTGTCGTCGGGGTCCTTCTGGGCGGAGACTTCCTGGAAATCGGCCGATTGCTGATATGTGTTCGAAAGCAAAATCAGACGGTTGACTTTCTTGATGCTCCAGCCGTTCTCCACGAAATACGAAGCAAGGTAGTCGAGCAGCTCGGGATGCGTGGGCCTTGCGCCCATGCGTCCAAAGTCGCCGGGCGTCGCTACGATGCCGTGGCCGAAATGGTAATGCCAGATGCGGTTGACCATTACTCGGGCCACCAGCGGATTCTTGGGATCGGTGAGCCACGCGGCCAGGGCCGAGCGGCGGCCAGTGGAATTGATTCCCGCGGGCGGAGTAATTTTTGCGTCGGTGGGATCGAGAATCGAGAGGAATCCTGGCTGAACCTCCTCGCCCTTTAGATCGGGATTGCCGCCGCGAAGAATGTACGTCGGAGGCGCCGTCGCGCTCACGTCAACCATGAACTGCCCTTGTGGCAGCGGCGCGGGCCGCAACGAATCGA
Source organism: Bryobacterales bacterium (assembly GCA_019261985.1). Taxonomy (GTDB): domain Bacteria; phylum Acidobacteriota; class Terriglobia; order Bryobacterales; family Bryobacteraceae; genus Palsa-187. The sequence goes on from JAFAQY010000041.1 coordinate 12,997, forward strand.
ATTCGGCGAGCTGCTTTTTCAGTTCGGCGTACCGCTTGGCTGCATCGCCCTTCAGCGTCCGCAGCGTGCGCGCATCCGGTTCTTCGTCAAAGGCCACGCGCGCCTCGGCCGTTTTGTACATCACCGCTTCCCACGCCGTGCGCTCTTCGGGCTTTTTGAAGATGGCCGTTTTGACCGGCTCCTCGAACGTATTTGCGCCGTTTTTGGCCTTAGCTATGCGCAGCGGATCGAGAATCGTCGCCATCTCCGCGCGAATGTCCTTGGTTTTCTCTTCCCAGAGCGCCTTCTGCTCTTCGTATTTCTTCCGCTGCTCGGGATCCTTCAACGGCAAAGGGCCGTCGCCCGCGACTGTATTGGCGAAGAATGCCTGCAGCCGGTAGTAATCCTTTTGCAGGATTGGATCGAACTTGTGATCGTGACAGCGAGCGCAGCCGTAGGTGAGGCCCATGAATGCCTGCCCGGTGATCGCGGTCATGTCGTCGAGAGTTTCTTGACGGCGCGTGATCAGGCCGGCGGCGTTCGTTTCGTCGATCCAGTTGCGGTTGTAGCCCATCGCGATGAGCGCGTCGGGATCGCCGGGATAAAGCTCGTCGCCGGCGATCTGCTCTTTGACGAAGCGGTCATACGGCTTATCGTCGTTAAAGGATTTGATCGCGTAATCGCGATAGCGCCAGATATTCGGACGCGTTTCGTCGGCTTTGAACCCGTTGCTATCGGCGTAGCGGACCACGTCGAGCCAGTGGCGGCCCCAGCGCTCGCCGTATGCAGGCGATGCGAGCAGGCGGTCCACCACCTTTTCGTACGCATCGGGCGAGTTGTCGTTCAGGAATTGCTGGATCACCTCCTGCGTGGGCGGCAGGCCCGTGACGTCTTCGGTCACGCGCCGCAGCAGGGTCAATTTGTCCGCGCGTGGATTGGGTTGCAAGCCCTGATCTTGAAGCTTCGCGAAGATGAATGCGTCAATTGGATTCTTGGCCCATTGCTGGTTTTTCACCGCGGGCGCCGCCGGCTTCTTCACCGGCTGCAATGACCAGAAGCTTTTCTGCGCATCCGTGAACTGGTGAGTCTCAGCGGAGTAAAGTGCCAGCGTGGCCGCACCGAGGGCGAGGAGCAGGACTACAGGGCGCATTCGTACCTCCTGGACATAAGGCCTCTGTACAACTGGCGGAATTATATCACCTGGGGCTGTTGGCAGGAACCACGGCAAAGCCCGCCCGGCGCCGCCGGATTGCTTGCAGTCGGGTCACCATCCGCCTCGCTGGAGGCTTTGCCCTCAAATGGGCCTCGCGTTACGCGGCTTATTGCTTTCCGGCCGCTTTCCGGCCCTCGCGGTTGCGCTGGTCTTTGCCGAGGATGTGTGAAACATCCTTGTTGTTTTCCTGGCAGATGTATTCCATCAAATCGGTGTTTTGAAGAAGGGAGTGGCCGTACAGCGTGAAGGGTTTCGTGTACGCCCCGGGATCCTCAACCGTGCTTTCCCAATCCAGGTGCCCGAGATCCGGCCGCCGGTACTTTTCCATGACGTGCAGCTTCGAAGTGTGAGGATGGCCCGCGAAATCGAACCAAAATAGCTCATTGAAACCGGTCGTGTCGATCACCAGCGTGTCGCCATCCCAACGGCCGATCGATTCGCCGTACCAGGTCGGATTCGGGTCCGGCGAGTGCTTGCGGCCGTCCATAAAAATCTGGCGGAAGCTGTGGATATTGCCCTCGAATAAGAAATAAATATGCTGCGAAGTCTGCGCGATGACCCAGGGATAAGGCGCGAGACGGGGTACGCCTGTGGGGAGGCAGTTCGCTTCAGGGTCGTCGTGCGACATGCGTTCCCGGGACAACTTCGCCGCCCAGGGCTGCAATGGCAGTTCCTCACCCGGCTTTAGCGCGTCGCTGAGGTCGTAGATGAAATTGCGGTCCGGACTCCAGACACCTGCGAAATCGGGCTTCCCGTTCGCCAGGCGCGGAGCTTTTCCTTTCGGCGCGGTGTCCTTTGTCTTTACGTCCACCGACCCAGCCGGTCGCGTGGGATCGTTCAGATCCTGCGCGGCGGCGAAAGGCAGTGCAACCATGATCGCGGCGGTTGAATAAAGAAGCGTCTTCATCACTGGAAGTGTATAGGAGCGGAGGCCCCGATTCAACCGGAGAAACCGGTCTTTTCCACCACAAGCTGATCGAAGGCGTGCAGCAGAGCCTCGCGGTGCGAATACGGCCCGGGTGTATATGAGCGCGATTGAATCCCCGCTTGGGACATTTCGACGATATGCCAATCCTGACGGTTTACGGAATCCCAGAACTCGATGGCGTCGGCGGCCTGGAAATCCGGCTTCGCCATTTCATCGGGATGGAAGTAAAATTCGCATAGGATTTCGGTGCGATCCACGGCTTTTGGCCAAAGCGTATGGATCATCATGTAATCCGGATTCAGGCTCAAGAGCAGGTTCGGATAGATCGCGTAATAACAGACTTTCCGCCGTTCCTCCGCGTTCAATCCCGGCAGAAATTCGCGGCGCTTTTTTCCATCGAAGCTCATGGTTTCCATGCCGTCGCGAAATCCCATGGCTCCGCCGATGTAGCCGCGCATTGGAGGGTCGTTATCGGCGCCTAAGTAATCCGTGAGGCGGTTTAGCGCTGGATGAACAGACGGGCAGTGCAGGCACTCGCTGTAATTGAGGATGAAAAGCTTCCAGTTGGCTTTCAGACCGTAAACGATGCGGCGATAAAGGCGCAGCTCTTGCATGCGCCAACCGGCGAATTTCCGCGGCAGATCGGAAAGATGGCCTTCCAGCGGGTCGGGATCCCGACCCATATTAATCGGGTTGGGATCCCGACCCATATGAATAAAGACGTGGCCATCCCAGAGCGCCGTTTTCACACCGTGCAGGGGATAATCCTCGCGACTAAAGCCCGGGACCTCCATGTGCGGCGCGCCGAGCAGGCGGCCATCGAGACCGTACGTCCACGCGTGATAAGGGCATTTGATCGCGCGCCCGAAGTTGCCTTCCGCGGCCGTGCACAGGCGCGTGCCGCGATGGCGGCAGACGTCGTAAAACGCGCGCACTTCACTGGCCGAATCGCGGACCAATATGATGTTTTCTCCCGCGACCTCGCGCACGAAATAGTCGCCGGCATTCGGAATCACGTCCGCCCGGCCCGCGCAGACCCAGCCATTGCAGAAGAACACTTCGAGTTCCCGCCGGAAGTGGTCCGGGTCGGTGTAGTAGCGGGCGGGAAGTGTTCTGAATTGGGCTGCCGGGGACATCTTTTTTTTCAGGTTACACCTGCGCGCCAAACCGCTTTCTCGCCCCCCAACGCTGTAGGCGGCTTGGCAAGCCGCCGCGGGATTGCATCCCGCCCCACTTAGTTAGTCCGAGATGGCCCACTCGCCGGGGACGATCGGCCGCGTCCTCGGCAATACGCCGCGATAGGCCAGACTGCCCATGATCGCCAAAACTCCCACGAAGATGAGCAACTTCATTATGTCGGCATCGCGCGTCCTTGGCAGTAGCTTCCATAAAACGCCTAGAACCGGTTGGGCTAGTGCAACCGCCCAGACGCAGCCATAAAAATAGCGCCGCTCTGTGCCTTCTCCCTTGGTCGACGGTTTCACCCTAGGCAGCCATCCCCGCGCGCCGCACAACAAGATAGCGCCCGCAAGCGGAAAATAGGCCACATCGTAAAGCTGACGCAATCTCCAGTGGCCCGTTGCGACGGCATAGCCCAGACCCCCCAGATTCAAGATTACGAACGTGAGCAGGTCAGTCCATGCCAGCGTGTAACACACGCGGCGATACAACGGATTCGGCTTGTCTTCGGTGAAGCGCAGAATATACGGCCTCGGTTCCACGCCCGGCAAACGTCCGCGTAAACCGGCGATTCCGGTCCCGCCTAGGACCACTCCCAGCCATGCAGCCATTCGCATATCGAATCCGCGCTCGAAAAGATCGAAGGTCAGCGGTCCCGGCGCTATGAAGAACACGAAAATCCAGATTGGCCAGTGCGCCAGCCGGTAATGAACTTTGTTCCGCTCCCGAAAATGGGGCGGCCGCGGGGGCGAAACCTTGGCCGAGCCGGTCATTTTCCGGCTAGCGCGCCCGCAAGTGCGGCATCGGATATTCCAGCGATTCGAGCAGCCACGCACGGTTCGCCTTCACATCGTTATTCAGCCGCCGGCATAATTCTTCGCGCTGCTCGAATAAACGATAACCATTGCGAGACCGCAAGTAGCCGCGGGCCTTCGGCTCCCGAGCGAACAGCTCCTGCTCGCCGTAGCGCCCGGCTTCGCGCTCATAGCGCTTGCGATTATCAAGCAGCGCTTTCGTTAAGAACGGCATCACGATCGAATAATCGGATTGCAGGCTTTCGGTGGTCTGCTGATAGTGCTCCTTATCGACT
>JAFAQY010000121.1 GCA_019261985.1 Bryobacterales bacterium
TCCGTCGTGGCCTGCGTACATATCGCCGTTGGCTCCCTTGGCCACGGCAGCGCTGCCGTTAGCCGTACTGACGCCGGCGCCCTTTGCGCCCGTGGTCGACTGGAACGATCCCCTAGTGCCCGCCGAAGTTGTGGTGTGTTGCGCGGTCGCGGTCTGGCCGTTTTTCGAGACCGCAGAAGCTCCCCACGACTCGCTGGGAGTTGAACCGCCCGCATGCGCGCCGGAGGCTCCCGTATACGGATTGTACGCCCGCTCCGCGTTGGCGCTGCCGTTCGGCCCCGATACCGATGCGCCCCGCGAGTAGGTGCCGGTATAGGGATTGTATTGGGCCGCTCGAGTCGCCGTCGAACCATTGGCTCCATAGGCGGTCTGCGAAACGCCGTAGGCTCCGTGCGCGGTTGCGTATGGCGCACCATAGGTCGCCGCTGCCGGCATGTACGCCGGATATCCGACGCCGACTACGCCAACATATGGCGGATAGTAATAGCCCGTGCCTCCCGCGATCACGGCGCCGACCGCCGCGCCCATGACGAATGCACCGAGATATCCAGCGGTATAGCTGGATTGGACACTGCCGTTGACGACGGTCTGCTTCACATAGGTGACGTTGTAGACCGGCGAGCTCGGGGGAATGGTGTAAATCACCTGCGGCACCGACATTGCAGTGGTCCACGGCCCCGTGGCCGCGGAGGAGGTGAACCAAATCCCTTGCTCGCACAAATAGTACGAAGTGCCGACTTTAATGACCTTATTCTGCGTGTTCGTCGCGTAAGAGAGGGAGGTTCCCTCGATGGGCGCAAACTTGGGCGGGCCATCGTACTCGACTTTCGCTTCCGCCGCCGCGGCTTCGGGGTTCACGGTCATTACGGTGGGAACCTGCGCGATCAATACCGCGTCCTTAGCCTCCTCTGTGCCGGGCACCGATGCAAGCACACGCGCCGCAGGTGAAGTGCGCGGGATCATAGCAAAGTCTGGAGGGAGATCAGGGGTCGCGAACGTCCATGGCCCTTGCAGACTGGCCGCACGAAACCAGCGGCCCGCCGTTAGGTAGTAGTACTGCATGGTCGGCGTATGAAAGAAAACGTCGCTAGCGGTATTGGATGCAAAGGTGAGCTGAGTGCCGGGGATCTTCGCGAAAACCGGCGCTCCATTGAAGAGGATCACCTCCGCCGGAGACAGACTCATAAAGACCGTTGGAGTGGGTCCGCTTGAGGACGCGGGCGGCGGAATGTAAGCCTTGAGCGAAGCGAAGTGCGGATCGCTCGGCAATTTGTACATGTCTTTGTGAAGCGTCCTGGCCGGCATCCACGGACCTTGCAAACCGCTGGCGGTCAGCCATTGATTGCCGGCGAGCAGATAATAAGTCGTTCTGTTCCCGTCCACGAACACAGGCCAGCTGGTGTTGATCACATACAACAAGTCGGTGTTCCGAACCTTCCCGAATTGCGGCTCGCCGTCGATATAGAGCAGGATCGCCGGGGTGTTGCTGACGAAGATCTTGGGCGGATCGTTCTTGAGTTGCACCGTTTCCGCGGGAGCGTCCTTCTTCGGAAGGCAAGCCACCAGCCGGCGCATGGACATGGTGACTGACGCGGGTAGGAACGACCTTGCCAGCTGCTCCATCTGCGAAGCGGCAGCCGGATCAAGGCCCGGGAAGTTGATGTGTTTGATCGTTATATGATCAATGGTTACGTTGTCGTTTTCCGGATCGACGGCGGTGTGCGCGTGCGCCTCGATCGCTCCGACTTCCTGTTTGCCGCCTGCTGGAGTGATCGCGATAGCCTGGCGCCAATCTACCTCCGTGAAGTTCTGCCATGAGTCGACTTGCGGCTGGTAAGTGAGCAGTGTGGCTCCGTCTTTGTTCCATTGGCGGGGCCAGCCAGGATCTTGCGCGAACGCGCTGAAAGCGAATGTCAGAACCAATGATGTAAATGTGCGTTTCATTTCATCCCCTGACTAGAGAGTGAAGGCAGCGGTAGCCGCTCCCCCGCACGGAGGGAGAACCCCGGACCCGCTCGGACTCGGTGTCTACGGGAAACAACGCGGTGGTCGCGACCGACCCGCGGGCTGCTGCATCAGCCCCGATAATTGTCCCGCGAACCTTCAATGGGATGATATTCGTGGGCCACGCGCAGTTTCAGATCGTCGTCCATTCTCGCGTACTCCGGCGCGCTGCAGGATGCAGACGGATCCGAGCCGAACACGGCGCGCAAACAGCCGCGCAGGGAATCGCGCTGGGCGACCTTTGCTAACAGCCGCCCAGGCGGGTTGAAACCCGCCGCAGGTTTGCAACCTGCCCCACTTTGCCGCAATGGTATCCTGCGCGCGGATTGCTAATCGCGCGATGCGTTTCGCAAAAGACCGTATCCGATGCGCTTTGCCTCAAATTACAACCGCGTTTAAGGCTAGAGTTGTACACTGATCCCGATGCCGCCGGCGCAAAAGGCTATCCTGAATATAGCCAGGTCCGGAAAGTTCTCGAGCGACCGAACGATTTCGGAATGCGCGACCGGCATTTGGAATCTCCAACCATGCCCAGTGCCATAGCCGAACCGACCATATCGCCTCTTGCGGGGCAGCCGGCCCCGAAGGAGATGCTGTTGGATGTTGCGCAGCTTGAGCGCGACTACTACGCGCGCCAGCCCGATATCGACGACCCCACCCAACTGGTCAGCTTCGGCACCAGCGGTCACCGCGGATCGCCGCTAAGGGGCACGTTCACGGAAGCTCACATCCTTGCCATTACGCAGGCCATCTGCGATTACCGCGCTTTGCAGAAAACGGACGGCCCGCTGTACATGGGCAAAGATACGCATGCGGTGTCCGGGCCCGCGCAGCGCACGGCGTTGGAAGTACTGGCCGCGAACGGAGTCCAGACGATCATCCAAGAGAACGATGGAGTGACCCCGACTCCGGTGATCTCGCGCGCGATTCTCGTTTACAATCGCGGCCGCAGGGGACATCTTGCGGACGGCATTGTCATTACGCCGTCGCACAATCCACCCGAGGATGGCGGCTTCAAGTACAACCCGCCCGATGGAGGTCCCGCCGATACCAAAGTTACGGGTTGGGTGCAGGATCGCGCGAATGAGCTGCTGCGCAAGCGTAATGGCGGCTTGAAGCGCATTTCGCTGGACCGTGCGATGACGGCAGACACCACGCGCCAGGAGGATTTCATTCTTCCGTACGTTCGCGATTTGGCGAACGTGTTGGACATGGATGCGATTCGCGCGGCTGGTTTGAAACTCGCAGTCGATCCTCTGGGCGGCGCGGCGCTCCCATACTGGGCGCCGGTGAATGCGATCTACGGCCTGGATATCGAGATCGTCAATCCGAAGCTCGATCCCACGTTTTCGTTTATGACGGTCGATCACGACGGCCGCATACGGATGGATTGCTCGAGTCCGTACGCCATGGCGCGGCTGGTTGGACTTAAGGATCGCTACCAACTTGCGTTTGCGAACGATCCCGACGCAGACCGGCACGGGATTGTTACCCCGTCCGCCGGGCTGATGAATCCGAATCATTACTTGGCGGTGGCTATTCAATATCTGCTGACCCACAGGCCGCAGTGGCCGCAGGCTGCGGCTGTGGGAAAAACGCTGGTCAGCAGCAGCATGATCGACCGCGTGGTTCAGAAGCTGGGCCGCAAGCTTTGCGAGGTTCCTGTCGGATTTAAGTGGTTCGCGCCGGGATTGTTCGACGGGTCGTTCTGCTTTGGCGGAGAGGAGAGCGCGGGCGCCAGCTTTTTGCGCCGCGATGGAACCGTTTGGACGACGGATAAAGATGGTCCAATCCTCGGTTTGCTTGCGGCCGAGATTACCGCTCGCACGGGGCGCGATCCGGGCGAGCACTTCCGCGAGTTAGCCGCCGAATTCGGCATGCCGTATTACACGCGCATCGATGCTCCCGCGACTCCCGAGCAGAAGGTGAAATTGGAAAAGCTCTCGCCGGAGACAGTGACGGAATCGACACTCGCCGGCGAGCCAATTACCGCCAAGGTGACGCGGGCGCTGGGAAATGATGCGCCAATTGGCGGCCTTAAGGTAGTGGCGAAAAGCGGCTGGTTCGCTGCCCGCCCCTCGGGAACGGAAAACATTTACAAGATATACGCGGAGAGCTTCAACAATGAAGCTCATCTGCAGGCGATCGTGCGGGAAGCACAAGAAATCATTTCCAATGCACTGACCTCTCCAATGCACTGACCTCGTGAGGAATTATGAAAGCCACTCAACTACTCCATAATCTCGGACAAAGCATCTGGCTCGACAACATCACGCGTGACATGCTCGACAGCGGCACGCTAAAACGCTATATCGACGAATTCAGCGTAACGGGGCTTACTTCCAACCCAACCATCTTCGACAACGCCATCAAGAACAGCCGCCTGTATGACGACGACATTCGCGACCGGCTGGCGAAAGGAAAATCGGGCGAAGACTTGTTTTTCGAAGTGGCCATGGAAGACATCCGCCGCGCGGCGGATCTTTTCCGGCCTGTTCACGACCGCACCAACGGTGTGGACGGGTGGGTATCGCTTGAGGTCTCGCCGTTGGTGGCCTACGATACGGCAGCGTCGTTGCGCATGGCCAAGGATCTCTACGGTCGTGTCCAGCGCCAGAACGTGTACATTAAAATTCCTGGAACGAAGGAAGGCCTGCCGGCGATCGAGGAATCGATCTTCGCCGGCGTTCCCATCAATGTAACGTTGCTGTTCTCGCGCGAGCATTATCTCGCGGCCGCCGAGGCTTTCCTGCGCGGTATCGAACGCCGGATTCAGGCGGGGTTGAATCCTTTAGTCCCCTCCGTGGCTTCACTGTTTGTGAGCCGCTGGGATGCAGCCGTAAGCGGCAAGGTTCCCGAATCCCTGCGCAACCGGCTCGGAATCGCAATCGCGATGCGCAGCTACAAAGCCATGCGCGAGCTGTTGAGCTCTCCGCGCTGGCAGCGCACGTATAATTTCGGCGCCCGTCCCCAAAGGCTCTTATGGGCCAGCACGGGCACGAAAGATCCGTCCGCTTCGGACGTCTTGTATGTAAAGTCGCTGGCGTCTCCATTTACCGTGAATACGATGCCGGACGCAACATTGAAAGCTCTAGCCGACCACGGAGAGGTTTCCACGACTTTGTCCCCGGATGGCGGCAACAGCGAACAAGTGCTCGCCGACTTTGGGAAAGCCGGTGTGGATATCGATGCGCTCGCCGCGCGCCTGCAGGATGAGGGTGCAAAGGCCTTCTCGAAATCGTGGAGCGGACTGATGGACGTGATCGCGTCAAAGAGCGCCATGCTCGTCGGCCAGGCTTGAGCGTGCGTGGGGCAGGTTGCCAACCTGCGGCGGGTTGCTAACCCGCCCTGGCCGTTGTATGCGAAAGCCGCCCAGCGCGATTGACAATCGCGCGCACGATAGCATCCTGCCCCACATAGCACAATACAGGTATTCAGAAAATATCCATGCAACCAACTCCACCAATTGACCGCCCGGCATGGAAAGCTCTGCAACCGCATTATCAACGAATTCGCGAGGTACATCTACGCGACCTCTTCGCCGCCGATCCCACGCGCGGCGAGCGTTTGACGGCGGAAGCAGCGGGTCTGTACCTCGACTACTCGAAAAACCGCGTCAACGATGAAACTCTCCGGCTGCTGGTTCAATTAGCGGAAGAATCCGGCTTGCGCAGCGGCATTGATGCGATGTTCCGCGGCGAGAAAATCAACGTCACGGAGAGCCGCGCTGTGCTGCATGTCGCCTTGCGCGCTCCCCGAGGCGCTTCGATTCTGGTGGATGGACAGAACGTTGTCCCCGAAGTTCATGCGGTGCTCGACAAAATGGCGGATTTCTGCAACCGCGTTCGCAGCGCCGAATGGAAGGGCTATACCGGAAAGCGCATTCGAAACGTGATCAATGTCGGGATCGGCGGCTCCGACCTCGGACCGGTAATGGCGTACGAAGCGCTTAAGCATTACAGCGACCGCTCCATGACGTTCCGCTTCGTTTCGAACGTCGATGACACGGATTTCGCCGAAGCGGTCCACGATTTAGATCCCCTGGAGACGCTTTTCATAATCTCTTCGAAGACGTTTACCACCCTGGAAACGATGACCAATGCGCGTACTGCGCGGGCGTGGTCACTGAAGGGATTTGGAGGCGATGAAAACGCGGTTGCCAAACATTTCGTCGCCGTTTCGACGAACGCCAAGGAGGTCGCGAAATTCGGTATCGATACGGCGAACATGTTCGGATTCTGGGATTGGGTCGGCGGCCGGTACTCGATGGATTCCGCCATCGGCCTTTCAACTATGCTCGCGGCCGGTCCTGAGAATTTCCGCGCGATGCTCGATGGTTTTCATCGAATGGACGAGCATTTCCGCACCGCTCCATTCGATCGAAACCTTCCGGCCCTGATGGGCCTTCTCACGGTTTGGTACACCGATTTTTTCGGCTCGCAGACCGTCGCCGTTTTGCCGTATGAGCAATATCTGAAGCGCTTCCCCGCGTATCTGCAGCAATTGACCATGGAGAGCAACGGCAAGCATGTCATGCTCGACGGCAGACGGGTGGATTATGACACCGGTCCGATTTATTTTGGCGAGCCTGGAACCAACGGGCAGCATTCGTTCTACCAATTGATCCATCAGGGCACTCGTTTGATTCCCTGCGATTTTATTGCGTTCAAGCATTCACTGAACCCGATCGGCAGGCATCACGACATCCTGATTGCGAACGTGTTTGCGCAAACCGAGGCGCTGGCGTTCGGCAAAAGCGCCGAGCAGGTTAAGGCTGAGGGAACTCCGGACTGGCTGGTCCCTCACCGGGAATTCGATGGTAACCGCCCATCCAATACCGTCCTGGCCGACAGGCTCACGCCGGCCGCGCTCGGTTCCCTCGTCGCGCTATATGAACATTCCGTGTTCACGCAGGGCGTGATCTGGCAGATCGACTCATTCGACCAGTGGGGAGTGGAGCTTGGGAAAGTGCTCGCGCAGCGGATCATTCCCGAGTTAGAGAACAAAACCGAACCGCAGCTCGGGCACGACAGCTCGACGAACGCTCTGATCCGGCGATACCGCAAGGCGAAGGGGATCTGATCGATGAGCGCGGCCGGGCATGTTATCGCGCGCGCCTCCGAGACAGGCACACCGCACCCACTCGGCGCGAGCCTGGTTGCGGGCGGCGTAAATTTCAGCCTGTATTCGCGGAGCGCCAGCGCGATAGAACTATTGCTGTTCGATCGGGAAGATGACTCGCGGCCCGCGCGTCTTGTGCCCATGGATCCGGTTACTAACCGGACATATCATTACTGGCACGTATTCGTTCCGGGGATCGGGCCCGGACAGATCTACGGTTTCCACGTGGACGGAAGTGGCGTACTGCTGGATCCCTACGGCCGGGCGGTAGCCATTCCGAAAGCCTACGACCGCTGCAAGCCCGCCACCGCGACCGCAATGAAGAGCGTTGTCGTGAACAGCGGTGCTTATGATTGGGAAGGCGACGAGCCGCTGAGGCGCCCGGTTTCGCGCACCATCGTTTACGAAATGCACGTGCGCGGTTTCACGCGCCACCCGAGTTCGGGAGTTACACCAGCCAAGCGCGGCGCCTACGCCGGGCTGGTGGAGAAGATTCCGTATCTCAAGAACCTCGGCGTCACGGCAGTGGAACTACTGCCCGTGTTTGCGTTCGATGCTCAGGACGCTCCCCCCGGAAAGACCAATTATTGGGGTTACGCGCCGGTTTCGTTTTTCTCGCCCCATCCGGGGTACAGCTCCCGCGCAGGCACGCTGAACGTGCTGGATGAATTTCGCGACATGGTCAAAGCGCTCCACCGGGCCGGGATCGAAGTTATCCTCGACGTGGTCTACAACCATACCGCCGAAGGCGATCAGCGCGGCGCTACTTTTTGTTTTCGCGGCATCGACAATGAGACGTATTACATATTGAACGCGGATCGCACGTATGCCAATTACAGTGGCACCGGCAATACGCTTAACGCGAATCACCCGATTGTGCGGCGAATGATTCTGGACAGCCTTCGCTACTGGGTGCAGGAGATGCACATCGACGGCTTTCGATTCGATCTTGCGTCCATTCTGTCGCGCGATTCGACGGGAAACGTGCTGGCGAGTCCGCCGGTGCTGTGGGACATCGAAACCGATCCCGTGCTCGCGGGAACGAAGATGATAGCCGAAGCGTGGGATGCGGCGGGCTTATATCAGCTCGGCAGCTTTATAGGAGACAGTTGGAAGGAGTGGAATGGACGGTTCCGCGACGACGTGCGCGCTTTTTTCCGGGGGGAAGAAGGCCATGTTGTGCCCGTGGCCGATCGCATTATCGGCAGTCCTGAAATTTTCGGTCACCGTGAGCGGGAAGCCGAGCAGAGTGTCAATTTCATTACGTGCCACGACGGCTTCACGCTCAACGACCTGGTCTCGTACGACGAAAAACACAACCAGGAGAACGGCGAAAACAACCACGACGGAGCCGATGACAACCGCAGCTGGAACTGCGGCGTGGAGGGCCCGTCGGACGATTCGGAAATCGAGAAGCTGCGCAACCGCCAGGTGAAAAACTTCCTCGCCGTTACGATGCTCTCAATTGGGATGCCCATGCTTCTGATGGGCGATGAAATGCGGCGCACGCAGCGGGGAAATAACAATGCCTACTGCCAGGACAACGAAATCAGTTGGCTGGATTGGAATCTGCTCTCGAAGCACCCCGACGTGCACCGTTTTCTGAAGCTGCTGATTGCGCGGCGGCAGATGCGGGATAACGAGCATGAAGGCCGGCGCATCAGCTTGAATCAGTTGATTCGGGACGCCCGCAAAGTTTGGCACGGCGCCAAGCTGAATCAACCCGACTGGAGCTGCTCCTCGCATAGCATCGCCCTCGGCGAGGAGCTTCGACGAGAGGGGATGCTCCACCTGATTCTGAATGCCTACTGGGAGCCGCTCGATTTCGAGCTGCCGCATGCCGGGCGCTGGTTGCGTTGGATCGATACCGCTCTCCCCAGTCCCGAAGATATTGTCGAATGGCAATCGGCACAGTCCGTGCATTCCGATTTTTACCGGGCGGAAGCGCGCTCGGTGGTTGTACTCATATCGCGTTCGAACTCTGACTGAAAAAGGGAGGACCTAATATGGCGGCGATCGTGACGGATCCCCGATCGAATCTTCTCAGCGCATATGGACCGGCGAGATCGACCATCCAAGGAGCGCCTCTTAGCGCGGAGGAGTTGCATAAAACGGACGCATTTTGGCGCGCCTGCAACTATCTCGCGCTGGGCATGATTTATTTGCAGGACAATCCGCTTCTAAAGGAGCCGCTGAAGCCCGAGCACATCAAGAATCGCCTGCTAGGGCATTGGGGATCGAGCCCCGGATTGGCCTTCGTCTACACGCATCTGAACCGGCTGATCAAGAAATACGACCTCGACATGATCTATCTTGCCGGGCCAGGACATGGCGCGCCGGGCGTTTTGGGACCGGTCTACCTGGAGGGCACGTACTCCGAAATCTATCCGGAAAAAAGCCAAGACACGGAAGGATTACGCGAGTTTTTCAAACAGTTCTCGTTTCCCGGCGGTATCGGCAGTCATTGCACTCCCGAGACCCCGGGATCGATTCATGAAGGCGGAGAGCTTGGGTACGTGCTGTCGCATGCTTGCGGAGCCGCTTTCGATAATCCCGATTTGATCGTTGGCGCGGTGGTGGGGGACGGCGAATCGGAAACCGGCCCTCTGGCAACTTCCTGGCACATCAACAAATTCTTAAACCCGGCTCGCGACGGCGCGGTTCTTCCGATTCTGCATTTGAACGGATACAAGATCGATAATCCGACGCTGCCGGCTCGCATAAGCCACCAGGAACTCGAGGACTTATTCCGCGGCTACGGATGGACGCCTTACTTTGTTGAAGGCTCGGATCACGACAGCATGCACCAGGCGATGGCCGCGACACTGGAGCACTGCATTTTAGAAATTCGGGAGCACCGGCGCGAAGCACGGGAATCGGGGAAGGCCAGGCGGCAGCGCTGGCCGATGATCGTGATGCGATCGCCCAAGGGTTGGACCGCGCCGCCGGAGGTGGGCGGTCACAAGCTGGAGGGATTCTGGCGCGCGCACCAGGTGCCGCTGCCCGATGTGAAGAAGAATCCGGATCAGCTCAAGCTGCTTGAAAACTGGATGCGCAGCCAGCAACCACAAGAGTTCTTCGATGGGAACGGCAGAATCGTTCCGGAGCTAAGAGATCTGGCGCCAACCGGTACGCGCCGCATGGGCGCGAATCCTCACGCCAACGGCGGCCGCCTGCGCAGGCCCTTGCGAATGCCCGATTTCCGCGCTTACGCGATCAAGGTGGACAAGCCGGCTCAGGTTCAAGCGGAAAACACCCGTTTCCTGGGCGTGCTGCTGCGCGATGTCATGAAATTCAACATGGATCGCTTCCGCGTTTTCGGCCCAGACGAGACCACCTCAAACAAGCTGCAGGAGATCTATGCAGTCAGCAAGAAATTTTGGATCGAGGAGTTCTTCCCCGAGGATCTGGATGGGAGCGAACTTTCGCCGGACGGCCGCGTAATAGAAATGCTGAGCGAGCATACCGTGGAAGGAATGCTGGAAGGCTATCTGCTGACGGGGCGCCACGGATTTCTTTCGTCCTACGAAGCCTTCATTCACATTATCGATTCCATGTTCAACCAACACGCGAAGTGGCTTTCCATCTGCAATCGTTTATCGTGGCGCGAAGCTATTTCGTCGCTGAATTTGTTGATTACGTCCACGGTGTGGAGGCAGGATCATAACGGCTTCACGCACCAGGACCCAGGGTTCCTGGATGTTGTGGTGAATAAAAGCGCCGCCGTAACGCGCATTTATTTGCCGCCGGACGTAAACTCGCTGCTTTCGGTGGCGGATCACTGCTTGCGCAGCGTGAATTACGTGAATGTCATCGTCTGCGATAAGCAACTGCACCTGCAATATATGGACATGGATGCGGCTGTCCGGCATTGCACGAAAGGGCTCGGCATTTGGGAATGGGCGAGCAGCGATAAGAACGGAGAACCGGATGTTGTAATGGCCTGCGCCGGCGACATTCCGACACAAGAAGCCCTCGCCGCGACGGCGCTGCTGCGCGGAGATTTTCCGGATTTGAAAATCCGGTTCATCAATGTCGTGGACCTTTTCAAGTTGCAGCCGAAATCGGAGCATCCGCACGGATTGTCCGATTGGGATTTCGACTCACTGTTTACGGTCGACAAACCGATCATTTTCAATTTCCACGGCTACCCCTGGCTGATCCACCGGCTGGCATACCGCCGCACGAATCACGATAAGATGCACGTTCGCGGCTACAAGGAAAAGGGCAATATTAATACGCCCCTGGAGCTGGCGATTGATAACGAGATCGACCGCTTCAGCCTCGCCATCGATGTGATCAATCGCACACCGAAGCTACAACGCGCCGGAGCGCACGCGAAGGAGCGCTATCGCGATATGCAGATCGACTGCCGGGAGTACGCACACCAGTACGGGATCGATAAGCCGGATGTGGCCGGCTGGCGCTGGCCATATTAGTGCCGTGAGCTAGCTTGCAAAGCTGCGAGTGGGGCAGCTTGCCAAGCTGCGGCGGGTTGCCAACCCGCCTGGTCGCCTTTCCGAAAACCCCGACCAGCGCGGTTGGCAACCGCGCGCCGGATGGCATCCGGCCCTACTGAGCAACATCAAGGCTCAGCTTCAAATCATGCAGTGCGACGGCCAGGTTCGCCTGCGTCCACGCCAGAGGGGTGTGATCGTTCGGGGTCCACTCGCCGCGTTTAAGGAAGTACAGTTCCGGGCACTGGCCGTCTTTTGTGACTTGGGATAGAGCGCGATTTAGATAACGGAGCTGAAGCTGGAAGAGTTCGGGGCGCGCCGTGACGCGGAAGCGGCTTCCGAAAATACTCGAGAGGATCGGATCGAACAGACACCACTGCGCCTCGCATCCCGGCCGCAGGAATTCGTCGCGGACATCCATGGAATTGCTGAAATCCGCGGTCTGTTCTTCGGGCGGGAACCACTCGTCGTAGTCCTGGCAAAAGTAGGAGTCGCCGTTGTAGCGGCGAATTCCGCGCTCGCCTTCGAGCCTCGCGCGCACCAACGACACGATCCGATGCGCCATACGGCGATCCTCGATTACGTCCAGCGGATGAACCAGCAGCAGCACCGCGGAATCGGTCTTCCTTTCCGGCGGCGATTCGAACGGCAGTCGCCGGTGCAAAGTCGCGCTCCCGCGCGCGATCCACAAATCAAGCTCCGAGCCTTCTAACATTCCGAAGGAGCCCGTTCGTTCGCGATACCGTTTAAGCCCCTGCAACGCGGACAGCACGGTTCCCACGCTCGATGAGTTAACTTTGCGCTCTTCCTCCCACGGCCCGCTGTCCTTATCGTCCCAATACTCGATCGCGCCGAAGTAACGCGCCAGCGTGCCGAACAGCTCGACCTCGCCGGTCTCCAGCGCCAAATCGTTCTGCTCGGCCAGCAGGAACCGCAGCCACATCACATCGCCGAGCGCATCGTTTTGAGCATGGGACCATTTTTGGGGCAGTTCACGGAGAGTATTCGCTTCAAACCGCACGTGGGGCCGGTTATGGACTTCGTCTTTCGCCTCTGGCCGGTGAATAATTGCGCGCATCCTCGGCTCTTGCGTCTCCAGGAATTTCGCCAGGCTCTCGGCCGTTCGATGCGCCGATTGTGTATCGCCGCAGCGCCATCGCGAATACGCGACCATCACGTTGTCTCGCAGCCAAGCGTGCTGATAACCGCTGGCGTGCCCTGCTTCCGGTCCGCCCGCCGCCGCAAACAGTCCGTTCGCAAGCTGGGGAATGCACAATGTTCCGAACGCCGCCAGCTGTTCCTCGATTTCAGGCAGTGCGCGGCGAACCAAGGGGCCGCCCTCGGGAAGCCTCACGGCTTTACGACCTTAAGGTGGAGTCTTCCGAAAACGTGTAATAGCACCATGAGAGCGATGATTATCAGAGCGACATCCAAACCGTCAATCCAGGCCCACTTTTGGTGAACCACAAATCCGAAGATGGTAAAGTACGCCGACGGACCAAGGAAGAACAGCCATCGTAATTTGTCGAGTACGGCCATCAGCCCTGAGCCGGGGTGGTCGTCACGCAGGTAGTCTTCCCAGGTAAGTAATGACCCCGTCAGTTTGAGGATTTCGGGCCGCAAGCTTAAATGGACGTAGCGGGCGGCACGCATAATCCGAGCCGAGGCGTCCGCATACAGCAAAGCCAGCACAACGAACGGAATTGCAGCCAAAGACGCGTACTCGCCTGCCCGGCCTTGCAGGGCCGCCGCCGCCGCAATGCACGCGCTTAAAACCACAATGCTCATATTCAGAAATTGCCCCTGCAGCGCTTGGAAGGTGCTAATCTCCGCGCGCATGGCGGCGAATTCCGCAAGCAACACCGCCCGTAAATTCTCATCCGATGGTGTCATCGCCTCGCGCTTTTGACTACCAGAGTTTACACTGCCGCGCGGGCGGCCGTACCATCGGATCGCCTGTCTTGCACTGAAATGCACGATGAAACTCGGGCATGTTCTGTAACGTGGCCAAGGCGCGGTACTGGGAAACCGGGTGGTTATTCGTATTCAACTGCAGCCGCATGGCTTCCGGGCGATACTGAGTTCCCCAGACTCGCGCAAATGAAATGAAGAAGCGCTGATCCGCAGTGAAGCCGTCGAGCACCGGGCCGGGTTTTCCGCCTAGTGAACGTTGGTACGCGCGATAAGCAACCGTGAGCCCGCCTAAATCGCCGAGAGCCTCCCCCAGCACCTGTTTGCCGTTGTGGCGCAGGCCGTCACCCACATCCAGCGTATTGAACTGATCCACAACGCATGCCGTTCGCGCGTCGAATTTCTTGCGATCGTCCTCGGTCCACCAGTTGTTCAGCGCGCCCGTCGAGTCGTACTTCGATCCGCCATCGTCGAACTGGTGGCCGATTTCGTGGCCGATCACCGCTCCGATCGCGCCGTAGTTGGCGGCATCGTCGGATTGCATGTCGAAAAACGGCGGCTGAAGAATGCCCGCGGGAAAGACGACCACAACCTGACCTGCGCTTGAATAGGCGTTTACGGTCGGTGGAGTCATGGTCCAATCGTTGCGCGTCAACGGCTTTCCGATCTTCGAGATTTCGTACTGCTGCCCGTTGATCCAGGCTGCGCGGACGTTCTCGAAAAATGTATTACGTTTTATTTCGAGCGACGAGTAGTCGCGCCACTTGTCCGGATATCCAATTTGCACGCGCAGGGCGTTGAGCTTCTCGACGGCGTTCTTTTTCGTCGCAGGCTGCATCCATTCGGAGTGATCCAGCTCATCGCGCATAGCCGCGCGGAGGTTTTCCACCAGCTCGCTCATCCGGCGCTTAGCTTCCGGCGGAAAATATTTGGCGACGTAAGCCTCGCCAAGCGCGTCGCTGAGGTCGCGGTCCAGGACCCTGGAACACGTTTGCCAGCGCGGCTCTTGCTCCTGGACTCCCGCTAAGACCGTACGCTCGAAATGAAAATCCTCATCGGCGAAGGGTTTCGCGAGATACGGTGCGGCGAGCTTCAGCGTCCGCCAGCGCAGCCACATTCTCCAGGTATCCAGAGTTTCTTCCGTCAACAACGAATTGAACTTTTTCACAAGCTCCGGCTCGGCGACGTTGATCGGTGTCGATTCGGGAAGGCCCACCTCGCGGAGTAAGCTGGGCCAATCGAAATCGGGTGCCAGCGCGCGCAATTCCGCGAGACCCATTGGGTGATACGTCGCCTCCGGATCGCGTTTGGCCGCGATGGGCATGACGGGTTCGGCGAGTTTGGTTTCGAAGGCAAGGATTTCGCGACCCTGCCGCGCGGCTTCCTCGCGCGGAGTGCCGGTCAATTCCAGCACCTTCGCGGCGTGCGCCACGAACGCTTCCCGGTTATTCCGCGATTTTTCGTCGGTCTTGAAGTAATAGTCGCGGTCCGGCAAAGACAAAATCGAGGTTCCCGAACGGCCCGCGCCATCACGCTCCACAATGCGGGCGACCACACGGGAAGGGTTCTTCGGGTCTTGGCCGGAGGTCAACCGGAATGCGCCAACTACGGCTCCGTTGACCGCTCCAAACGGCCGCGCGGTTTTCTGAAAGCTGATGAGCGCGTCATTTAGATCCTTAATCGAATGAATGGCCGCGATGCGATCGAAATCCGGCTGAAGCGGCGCAATTCCGCGCGCGTCGATCGCGGCCGTATCCATGCAGCTTGCGTAGAAATCGCCCATCTTCTGTAGATTCGATCCCCGTTCGGCGCTATTGTCCGCGGCGGCGGCTTCCAAAATTGTTCTTGTGCGCTCCTGGTTCGCCTCGGTGAGGATCGAAAACGGTCCCCACGACGAGGCGCGTGCCGGGATCGGGTTCTTATCCATCCACCCGCCGTTCACGTACCGCCAAAAATCTGTGCACGGTTTGCACGTTGAATCCATGTCTTCGGGATGGATGCCGCTTCGCTGCGGACTCTGGCCGGTAAGGCCGATGGTCACAATGAAAAGAACGAAACAGGAACTGACTCGCATGTTATTCCTCCGCGCCAAGAGGCCGATTGGCAATCGGCCGCAGGTTGGCAACCCCACAATTAGAGTTTAGGCACCGCGATTGTACTATCGTCGGGCTTTCGATCCGCCAGCTTGTTCCATGGGTCCGTGCCGGCCTTGGGCTGTCGTGCCCCAGCCAACGCTTTTCAGGTGATTCATCACGATTACACCCACTTGCGGCAGATCCGGCGGGAACGGGAAATTCGAATGCGCAGCCCTTCGCCTGATTCGTGATGGGGCACGCCAGCACCAACTCAGAATTAAATTCGCTGGACTCAGCCTGAGGACCGGGACGCGCCGCTTGCTGGTGGCCCAGCCAGGGTCAAAGCTTATGCCCGAATTTCATTATTGAGCGGCCCTCCTGGCGCACTTTGTCGTATGATGCCGCTGCTCCGTTCGTATCGCAGGCTGTCCACGCGTCATGTCCATGGGACGCGGTTCTGTATCCTAGCCTCATGGAACTGATCTTTGAGATCGCGACGCCGAGGAAGGTGGCCTCTACGCACGGGCTTTGGGTTACAGCATTTTTACCGAAGCTGAAACCTGGGATGAGCTCCGTAACAAGGTGCTCGAAGCTGTTACCGTGCATTTCGACGATGCCACGACGCGCCCTCGATTGGTTCAGATGCACTACGTCAAAGATGAACTGATCCCGGTCGAAGCTGCATGAAACTGCCGCGCGGAGCCTCCGCCGGCCGCTTGGCCCGGGTGCTAGAGCGTCCGGCACCCGGAACCGCACATTCATCTATTACCGAACCATCTGGCCAAAGGAATTTGCTTTAGACTGAGCGCGGACGACTAGGCGCTCTTGATCTCCGTCCACAGCCGGTCCCGCAGGCGCTGCGATGCGGCCGATTGCGGCTGGAACCATTCACCGCGCGCGAGTGTCCCGCCGGACGGGTACAGCACGGGATTATCGCGCATTGCAGCCGGCAGGAGAGCGCGCGCGGCCCCATTCGCGGTCGCGGTCTGCGTCGCCGTTGCGATTTTTGCCGAAACTTCCGGGCGCAGCAAATAATCGATGAACCTGTGAGCCGCTTGCTGACGGCGGCTCTCGCGCAGTACGGCGACGGTATCGGCGAAACGGGCGAAACCCTCCGACGGAAACGCGAATGCAAGCTTGTCCGGAGCGGCCTCTATTGCCTGCGCCGCCGTGATCGCCCATGCCTGCGCGGCCGCCACGTCGCCCGCCACTAGCTGATCGCGCACCTCGGCATTCAAATACGCGCGCAAAAGCTTCTTCTGGGCGATGGCTTCCTGCTGCGCGCGCCGCAGTTGGGCCGGGTCGGATGAATTGAGCGAGTATCCGAGCATTTTTAGGCAGGCGCCAAGAACCTCAGGGGGATCGTCCAGCATCGTGATCTTTCCCGCGAGCCGCGGATTCCAAAGATCGCCCCAGGAGCACGGCGGGCGATCCAAGCTGGTTTGATACGCGATTCCGGTGACGCCCCACATGTATGGAACGCTCCAGCGCAGTTCCGGATCCCACGGAGGATGGCGGAACGGAGCATCGAGCGCATCCAAATGCGGCAGCCATTCCGGCCGCAACGGAGCGAGCAGACCCATTTCGCGCATCGGCTGAATGTAATCGGCGGAAGGAAACACGACGTCCCACCCCGAGTTTCCGCTCATGACCTTGGCGAGCATTTCCTGAACGCTTTCATACGTGCCATAGCGGACGAAAATTCCGGTCTCGCGCTCGAAATCGGGGATCGTTTCCGGAGCGACGTAATCGGACCAGTTGTAAACGTTCAAGCGCGGTCCACGGCTGCACGCAGCCGCCGCTGCGCTCAGTATGAACGCGCGGCGCTTCATGCCTTCCGCAGCCTTTCCGAAAGAAGCACAACGATGCCAAGCAAAACCACAATAATCGTCGACACCGCGTTCAGCATCGGGTTCACGCCGCGGCGGGCAAGCGCATAGATGGTCATCGGCAAGGTCTGCGAATCCACGCCCGCAACCAGGCTGGTGATCACGTAATCGTCAATAGAAACCGTAAAAGCGAGCATGGCAGCGGCGGCGATGGCCGGAGCAAGGAAAGGAATGGTGACGCGACGAAATGCGGCGAACTCCGTCGCGCCCAAGTCGAGCGCGGCTTCCTCCAGTGCCGGGTCGAAGGTCCGCATGCGCGCGAGAATCACAACCACCACATAGGCCAGCGAAAAGCCGGCATGCGCGAGGATGACGGTGTGCATCCCCAGACGAAGATGCAGATATCGAAAAATCCATTGGAAAAACGCCAGCAGCGAAACGCCCGTGATGATTTCCGGGGTTACCAGCGACAGATAGAGCGAACCGGAGATCCAGACCGATCCGCGCTTCCACAAAGCGTATCCGGCCAGCGTTCCTATGATTGCCGCCAGGGCCGTTGCCGCCAGCGCGATGATCAGGCTGTTGACGGCGGATTCGATAAGTTCCCGATCCTGCGCCAGCGCGGCGTACCAATGCAACGAGAAACCCTGCCACACTGTGAACCGCGAGGCGTTGAAGCTGAAGATAGCCAGGATCAGAAGCGGCACATGGAGGAACGCATACGCGCCTAGCGCATACAATGCAAGACCTCGCCTCATAGCAACCGTTTTCTCACAACAACTCCTCGCCCGAGCGGCGCGCCGCGAACAGCAGCAAGGTAGCGGCGGCCATTAATGCAAGCGAGGCCGCCGCTCCAAATGGCCAGTCGCGCGCGGACGTGAACTGGTTCTGCACCAGATTGCCGATGAGAATGGTCTTGCTGCCCCCCAATAAATCCGACGTAAGGTACGTTCCAAGGCAGGGCACGAACACAAGAATCGCTCCGGCGCGAATCCCCGGAGCGCACAATGGCAGGATCACTCGAAACAGGGTTTCGCGCGGGCGCGCGCCGAGGTCCGCGGCGGCCTCCATCAGGCTCGGGTCCAGCCGTTCGAGAATCGCGTACAGGGGAAGCACCATGAACGGCAGGAACCCATACACCAGACCCAAAATCACGGCGCCGTTGTTATACAACATAGGCAGCGGCTCGCGAATGATTCCGGCCGAAAGGAGCGCGGTGTTGATCAGGCCGGTATCGCGCAGCAGAAACATCCATGCATAGGTCCGGATGAGGAAGCTGGTCCAGAACGGCAGGATAACCAGGCTCAGGTACAGGTTCTTCTTTTCGCCGCTCCGCGCGATGAAAAGCGCCAAAGGAAATCCCAGGGCCAGGCAGATCAACGTGGAAACAGCGGCCACCCAGAACGACCGCCACAGAATCGCTCCATAGAGCGGATCCAGCAGACGCGTGTAGTTTTCAGAAGTAAACGGCTGCCCCACGCCGCCATATGCGCCGCGGCTCATGAAGCTATACAGGCAGATAATCGCGAGCGGCGCGACGACGGTTAGGAACGCGAGCGCCGCGGCCGGGGCAAGCAACCTCGCGCGCAAACGATTCATTCGGGCAGGCGAAGCTCGTCGGACTCGTTCCAAGAGATATGGACCACCTCGCCCGGCGTGAAATTGGCGGCGCCATTCACCGCCTGCGCGGAGCAGATTTCCCCGTTTTCGAGCTGTGATTCCACGTACACAACCGACCCCAGAAATGTTTTACCGGTCACCACCCCGCGCCTGGAGTTTACGGCGGCTTCGCGCGTCATCCGCAGCGCTTCCGGCCTCAGGCCTACGCCGCCGATCCAGTTCATTGTGCCGAGGAACGATGCCACGAATCGCGTCGCCGGACGGTGGTAAATTTCTTCCGGTGCGCCTATTTGTTCCACGGCTCCGCGACTCATCACCGCGATGTAATCCGACATCGCAAGGGCTTCTTCCTGATCGTGCGTGACGAACAAAAACGTAACGCCAACGCGCCGCTGCAGCTCTTTCAATTCCGCGCGGACTTGTTTGCGAAGCTGCGGATCGAGAGCCGATAATGGCTCGTCGAGTAAAAGCACATCGGGCTCCAGGACCAGCGCGCGCGCCAAGGCAACCCGCTGCCGCTCGCCGCCGGAAAGCTGAGCGGGCGAGCGCGATTCCTTGCCTGCCAGCCGCACCTGATCCAGCACCCGGCGGACGCGATCGGCAATCCCATTCGCGGCCTTGTGCCGCAGTCCGAATTCGATATTGCCTTGCACGGTCAGATGCGGAAACAGAGCGTAATTTTGGAAAACCGTATTGACGTTCCGGCGGTAGGGCGGTAGCCCATCCAGCCGCGAGCCGTTCAGCCAGATTTCGCCCTGATCCGGCTGTTCAAATCCGGCAACCAGCCGCAAGGTGGTGGTTTTTCCGCAGCCTGAGGGCCCAAGCAAAGAGAAGAATGCGCCGCGCGGCACGCTCAACGACACGTCGCCGACGGCCAGTTGACCCCCGAAGCGTTTGCTCACGCGGCGCAACTCCAAAACATTTTCCTGGCCCATGAAACCAATACTGTAACGCAGGGTCTAGCGCACGTCCGTAAGCATGAGCGAGATGGAGCGGGCTTTAGCCCGCGACGGGTGCTTCAGCACCCGCGGTGCCTTGACGCGAAGCGCCATACTTTGCTAAATAAAGCACTATGCGAATACACATTGTCGCCGCCATCGAACTCGCGTTGATCTTCCCCGCCGCGCTCTTCTTAGCCGCAGTGATAGCGCCCAACCTTATCTCTCAACCCGCGCCCGCCGCCCACGGCCTCGTCATGTGGTACGCGGCGCGCATGTGGACGCTGTGGGTATTATTGCTGGCTCTGCCTCTTACTGCGCTGGTCATCGGCTGCGCCACTCTCAAGCGTCTCCGGCCCGATCCGGGAACCCTCTACGTCGCCGTGGCGACCCTGGCAGCAGCCGGCATGCTGGCCATCGTGATCCTGCACATGCTGGCGAACTGAGTTGCGAAGGCGCTGCCTTGCTCCTGCGACGCGGCGGCCAGAGTCAGAGAAAGACGCTAAGTTATCCTGGACCTTATGAAGATAGCTGTAGCAGGCCAAGGCGCCTTTGGCATTAAACACCTTGAAGCGGTGGCAAATATTCCGGACGTCGAAGTGATCTCGCTCGCCGGCGGGAACCCTGCGGGGACGGAAGAGGTGGCGAAGAAGTTCAAGATTCCGCATTGGACCACGGATCTCGCCGAGAGTTTGAAACAGCCCGGCGTCGAAGCCGTGATCCTGACCACGCCGACGCAGTTGCACGCCAGCCAGGCGATCCAATGCATGCGCGCCGGCAAGCACGTCATGGTGGAGATTCCCATGGCGGACACGCTGGAGGATTCCGAGAAAATCGTCCAGGTGCGGGGCGAAACCGGCCTGGTGGCGATGGCCGGGCACACCAGGCGCTTCAACCCCAGCCATCAATGGGTCCACAAAAAAATCGAAGCCGGAGAGTTAAGAGTCCAACAGATGAACGTGCAGACGTACTTTTTCCGGCGCACGAACATGAATGCCGCCGGCAAGCCGCGAAGCTGGACGGATCACCTGCTGTGGCACCACGCCTGCCACACGGTAGACCTGTTTCAGTACCAGACCGGTGAGACGGCCGAAATCGCGCAAGCCGTGCAGGGCCCCGTTCATCCGGAACTCGGCATCGCTATGGATATGGGCATTCTGCTCCGCACGCATTCGGGAGCGGTCTGCACACTTTCGCTGTCGTTCAACAACAAAGGCCCCCAGGGAACGTTCTTCCGCTACATCTGCGATAACGGAACCTACGTCGCGTACTACGACGATCTGGTCGATGGAGAGAATAAGCCGGTCGATCTTACTAAAGTCGATGTCTCCATGAACGGGATCGAGCTTCAGGATCGCGAATTCTTCGCGGCCATCAAAGAGAAACGCGAGCCGAACTCGAGCGTGCAGCAGGTGCTCCCCGCGATGCAGACGCTGGACCGGCTGGAGCACTGCGTCGGCCGGCAGGGCAAAGCGGTGTTGAAGCAGGCGCGGTAGGCTTGTAATACAGACTCTCATCTGTATTACAATTGAGGTATGACTTCAGTAGTTCAGGCCCGCTTGGATGCGGACGAACAGAAGATCCTGGATAACTTGGTCCACCAGCTTGGCTGGAGTCCCTCCAAAATAGTTCGCGAAGGAATTCGTCTGGTGGCGGCATGTCATCCCCCGCGCAAACGCCCTCGGATCATTGGAACCGGCGAGTTCTCATCCGGGATCGGCGACCTCAGCTTCAATAAAAAGCACTTGGAAGACTTCGGACGGGATTGAAACCAGTTCTTCTCGATGCGGGCGTAATTGTCGCGGTGCTCGACAATAGCGACCAGTGGCACCACGTATGTGTTCAGGCGATCGAGGAGGTCGCCGGAACGCTTATCACTTGTGAAGCCGTTATCGCGGAGAGTTGCCATCTGCTCCGGCGTATACATGGCGCGACCGCCAAGATTCTTGAGAACGTCGCGATGGGTGTTTTTCAGATTCCGTTTCAGCTTTCCCGCGACTCCCGAGCGATTCAGCGAGTACTACAAAAGTATCGAGATCGCCATGTAGATCTGGCCGATGCATGTCTCATCCACCTTGCAGACGAGTTCAAGACCGGTGATATTTTGACGACTGATAGCGACTTCGATATCTACCGCTGGGGCAGCAATAAACCCTTCCGCCGCTTGATACCATAGGTCTTCTTATGAGCACCTCCGTCGCTGCCCCGCAACCCGCCCTAGCCGCAAAGCACCAAGTCAAATGGGGATGGCTCGGCGTCGCTATCGCGGTCGGGCTGGCGGTGGCGTTCATTCCGACGCCGGCAGGGCTGACGCGAACCGCGCAGCTTGTCTTGGCCATCATCGCCGGCACAGTCGTCTTATGGGCCGCCGAGGTGATGAACAACGGCATCGCGTCGTTGCTGATGATGGCTCTGCTAATGACCGTGGGCGTGCGGCCTCTGCTCACGGTGCCGGATTCGGGCGATATCAGCGGCGCGCTTAGCGGATTCTCCGATGGCGCGTGGTGGACGCTGCTGGTTGTCGTCTACTACGGCTTCGCGATGAAGAAAACCGGCCTCGCCGAGCGCATCGCATATTACATCCTGTCGCTATTCCCGGGCACCTACGCCGGCATTCTTTCGGCGTTCTTTCTGATTGGGCTGCTGCTTTCGCTCGGCATCCCTTCCATGACGGTGCGTACGGCCATCATGGCGCCGATCGCTTGGAGCCTGGTGCAGACTCTCGGCCTGCCGCCGCGCAGCCGCGGGTCCGCGCTGATCATGATCACCGTTATTGAAATGGCCGTGGTGCCAGGGCTCGCATGGGAACTCGGTTCGCTCAATGGACCCGTGGTCGTCAGTATGTTTGCCGCGAAGAAGATTCCGTTGACCTGGCTCGGTTATGCCCAGTTCATGACGGTTCCGACATTGATTTTGTGCGGGCTGATTCTGGTGGCGAATCTAGCGCTGTTCAAACCTGAGGCTCCGGTCCGCGCGGATCGTAAGTTCGCTCTGGGTAAGCTTCATGCGCTGGGCTCATTCAAACGCGCAGAAGCAATCACTGGTTTGGTGGTCCTGATCTCTATCGGCTTTTGGATCACGGCGTCCGTGCACCACCTGCCGACATTCGTAGTTGGAATGTTCGGCCTCGCCATTCTGACCCTTGCAGGAATTTTTCAGGATCAAGACATCGGCACCGGCATTTCGTGGACGCTGATGTTGTTCCTGGGCGGCATCTTCAGCTTGACTCACATCATTCCGCAATACAAAATCACGAACTGGATCGCGGGCATTATGGTGCCACGGGTTGCGCCGCTCATCGGCAGTCCGGTGGCGTTGCTGAGCGTGGTGGGCGTGATGATGCTCGCGATGCGCTTCATCGATCCGACGGCATTCATCGCCATGCCGCTGATCTGGACGCCGCTGGTCGACGCGGTTTCGGGCGGAGGCATTCCGCCGCTGGCGCTCGCCGCCGCGGTCTTACTCACCTCGGCGCCATTCTGGCTGCTGTACATGAACTTCTGGATGGCGATGGGCGACGGCATGACAGGTAAGCAAGGCTACACCAAGGGCCAGCTTGCGTATCTCGGCACGATATATGCGATTGCGTCTCTGATTGCGTTAGCGGTCGCGGTATTCTACTGGCGCGTGCTCGGACTGATGCATTGATCGCATGATGGAGAGCGCCGGTTTTATAGGCTTCGGAGAAGCTGCCTTTCATATTGCAAAGGGATTGCGTGGAGCGGGCCTCGCGCACACATTTGCCTATGACATCAATACCCACACGCCCGGGCTCGGCGAGAAGATTCGCGCTCGCGCTGCTGAAACCCAGACAGAGTTGCTGCCCTCAAATGGAGACCTTGCGTCGGCGTGCCAAGTGATCTTCTCCGCCGTTACCGCCGATCAGGCGCTCACG
The DNA here is from genome assembly GCA_019261985.1 of Bryobacterales bacterium. Lineage (GTDB taxonomy): Bacteria > Acidobacteriota > Terriglobia > Bryobacterales > Bryobacteraceae > Palsa-187. The sequence goes on from JAFAQY010000121.1 coordinate 23,851, forward strand.
GCCGCGGAACAGACCGCGGCGTTTCTCGGTTCTGGGCAGTACTACGCGGACCTCAATTCCGTCTCGCCGCGAATGAAGCAGGCGATTGGCGGCACGGTCTCCAAGACCGGCGCGAACTTCGTGGAAGCCGTGATGATGGCGCCGGTGCCGCCTCACGGCCATAAAGTCCCGGCGCTTCTTGGCGGCGAAGCGGCGCCTGCGTTCCTCAAGCTTCTTCAGCCGTTCGGAGTGCGGATGGAAGTGGTCTCGACGGACCAGATCGGCCGCGCTGCCGCGGTGAAAATGTTTCGAAGTATCGTCTATAAGGGACTGGAGGCTTTGATGCTCGAATGCGTGCTCGGCGCGAGCCAGTACGGCGCCGAGCCTCGCGTTTTCGCCTCGCTCAATGAAAGCTTCCCCGGGGTCGACTTCCAGAAGCTCGCCGATTACATGATCGGCCGCGTCGCGATTCATGGCGGGCGGCGCGCGCGGGAAATGGAAGAAGTCGCCACTACCCTTCGGGAAATCGGCGTCGAACCGATGATGGCCGAGGCTACGGTGCGGCGGATGGATTGGGCCGCGGAATTCGATTTGCGTTCGCGGCTTGGCGGAGAATTTCCGGAAACTTACAAACAAGTGCTGGACGCGATCGCGCAAGCAGACGCAGTGGCGGGCTGATCAAACGCTCACTACCGGGCACGGCGACTGCTGAATGATCGAGTACGCCCTCGCCGCCAGCCGGCCCATGATCCCCGGCTCGGCCCTTCGCCCGATGACCAGCAAATCGGCCCCCCACTGCTCGGCGGTCGCAGACACCAGCTTCGCGGGGTCTCCACCCTCGATCAGCACGGTCGCCTGCGAGCCAACGCGTGCCTGCAGCTCGTCGATCAATTTCTGGATGCTCGCCCGCAGATCGGCTTCCTGCTCGGGCTGCATGTAGCCGGGCGTCATTCCCGGAAGCACATGCAGCAGCGCTAGCTCCGCCTGATACTCGTCCGCCATGTGGCGGGCCCAGTCGAGAACTTGGCCGCTCGCGGGCTGTAAATCGACCGCGCACAGAATGCGCTGGGTAGAAACTGCATCCATCCGGGGCGCCGTCTCCATGTGTACTCCAGTCCAGACGGGGCAGTCTGCATCATGCAGAACCTTTGCCGCAGTCGAGCCGAGAATGAGGCGGCGGAACGTCCCCAGCCCCTTTGTCGGCAGCATGATGAGATCCACTGCTCGCGCGTGCGCGAAGCCTACGATTTCCGCGCCGGCTTCGCCGTATGCGATCTCCCGGTCAACGCGCAATAGCTTCCGGCCGAGCCCGAGGAACCGGTCGAACGACTCCGGCGCAGGCTCGTGCATCTCCTGAAGGGGGACGCCGCCCGCGGGCGGTTCGACTACGTTCAGCAGGATTACTTCCGCGTCAAACTTGCCCGCCATGGCTTCGACGTAGCCGATGGCTCCGCGGCAGCGCGGCGAAAAATCGACTGGGAAAAGGATCTTTTTTATTTGAAACACGGGACCGGTAACTCCGCCGGCGGGTCCGGCTTCGACGTTCTTGGCGCGTGTGGCCTCGCGCCCGGCCCTGCACGCCTACGGCCGGCCTTCGCTCGACGGAGGCACGATACCCTTGATCCGCAGGTAGGCCACCATCGTGCCGTACATTTCATTGTCGTGCGCGATGTTGAAGCTAAGCACGCCAAGTTTCGTAACTTGACGTCCGAACATGTTGACCTTCGTTGCCCCACCTGCATCGGTCATCGAGTCATACACGGCATCGCAGTAATCGAAGGATTGCTTCAGGGCCGCCGTTAAATCCGCTTTAGATGTTTTCCCCGCCGAGACAGGCTTCGCCTGCTCGCCTTTCACCAGCCCGCACAGCATCATCTGAATATCCGCGACGTGACCGACCATCTCGCCATAAGTGCGGACCTGCTGCGTGGTGCGGAAGGAATAGTTTTCCTCCGGCATCTTGTCGGCCGCCTTCAATAGTGTATTCTTGATGCCCGTGTAGCTTTGCTTGGTGTCCGCGCTGAACGGATTCTGCGCATTGCTATTCTGCGCGAACGCGGCGGCGCATGCAATCGAAAGCGCTAACGTGGTACTTAAGAAGCGAGACATTTGGGTTTTCTCCTCTGGCAGTATAGCAACTAACGTTTATGGCTCAACACATCGGCATCGTCGCTTGCAGCGCGGAAGGCGCGGCTCTTTGTTACAGGACCATCTGCATCGAGGGCGCGGCGTTATTGGGTCCTCACAATCATCCCGAAGTCAGCATGCACACCTATTCCCTGGCGCGGTACATGGAGGCGATCAACGCGGAAAACTGGCAGGGAGCAGCGGAACTTATGGTGGCGTCCGCGGAAAAGCTGGCGAAGATCGGGGCCGATTTTTTGATCTGCCCGGATAACACCATCCATCGTGTGCTGCCCGATGTCGTTCGCCGCACTTTGCTTCCGTGGCTGCATATAGCGGATTGCGTTATCGCCGAGGCAAACGAGAGAGGGTTCATGCGCCTGGGCCTCACGGGGACAAAATTTTTGATGGAAAGCGATGTTTATCCCGAACATTTTGTCAGGCCATCGGCCGATGAGCGCGAAAGAATGAACGCCATTATTTTTGAAGAGCTGGTTTACGGCCGTTTCCGGTTGGAGGCCCTGCGCTATTTTCAACAGGTGATCCAGCGCATGCATGAGGCGGGGTGCGATGCGGTGGTGCTTGGCTGCACCGAGATTCCGCTGTTGGTGCAACCCGAGGATTCTCCATTACCCGTTTTGGATTCCACTCGTCTGCTTGCGCGGGCGGCGTTAAAGCGAGCGGCGGGCGATCAATCGCCCCAGGACCCGAGTAGCCGGCGAACCAGAACGAGTTCACCCAAGTGATAGGCGTTGTGATCGGCAACCAGCAAGGCCTCGCGGAGAATCGTCTGGCCCGTGCCGTGAGGGATGCGGGCGAACAAATCGGTGGATTTCGATTCCACCAGTCCGCACATCGCCTCCAGGTCCGACTTGAATGCGCTGACGCTGCGAGTCCACGCGGCCGTGTCTGGCGGCGCCGTGCTCTTCGGCCAATAACCCTCTGGCCACTCGGGCGAAACGTGCTTGGCGTTGCGGCTGAATTCCAGAATGTCATGTTGCGCGAGCCGCATGTGCTCCAGGATTTCCCAAGGCGAGTGAGAAGCTCCCTCCGGCCGTTTGCCAATCAGGCCGGTCGCCAGCTCTTTCACCGCCGCGTCGAAATCGATGTGCGCGCCTCCGCCGCGCAGCAGATACAGCACGTGGTCGCGCAATGCTTGATCGTTCATGTTCTCGGAATTTGCGCGACCACAAGGTGGAACAACTTGAGCGTCGCGCCTTCGCCGGCCTGAATCGTCGCCGCCTCCGAAGGCCCCAAATACACGCCTGCGCCGCGCGACACGTCGTAATCTTTGTTGTCGAGGTTGATCCGCCCGCTGCCTTCCATCAAGTAAATGAGCTGATGCTTTTCGCTTGCAGCCGCCTCGAACTTTTCGCCGTTCTTAAGCCAGCGCAACGTTCCGACCACGTTTTTTGCCCCGGCGAGTTTTTCGTTCAAAATCTCGGTGAACTCCCCGGCGCCGGACATTTCCCGGGGCAGCGACTTCGTATCGATAAACTGAGTTGCCGTTGTCATTACGTTTGCACCCATACGCGGCCGTCCACGCGGTTCCAGCGCAGATCGTCCGGCGTTCCGTCGAGGATTGTCGTCTTGAACCGGTTCGGCGCCTGAAATTCGAAGTAGAACAGCGGTGAATCCGTGGCCCTGAGACGATGCTTCGCCTCCGCGGGAATAAACACCATGTCTCCCGGGCCCACTTTGCGCACGCCTTCCGGTGTCTCCACTGTGCCGTTGCCTTCCATGATGAAATAAAAGTGCTCGCAATTTACGTGGTAATGATACGGCGACGAAGCACCCTGCTTATAGTGCATGACGCCTGCGAGCATATCGTCGATATCGGTAAGCTCTTTGTTGACGAAGAACGTCCGTTCGCGTCCCGGAACTACGGAGACCAATTTCGGCAGCTCGTCTTCGTGGAAGATGTATGCCATAGTGTCCGATTGTATCGCTATCCCTGGGCAGCGATGTGGCCGGGCGAAAAATAGAAATTCGTGTAATCTGTTCGTCATTAAGCCCGGCGTAATGGCTCGGCTACACTGACAAGGTTATGGCTTCACGAGCCGCACAACGCCGTTCCCGCACTGCCCAGCTAAACGATCCCTCGCTATATATCAATCGCGAGCTGAGCCATTTGGAGTTTCAGCGCCGCGTTCTTGAAGAAGCTCGGGACGTGGCTCATCCAGTTTTAGAACGTGTAAAGTTCCTGTCGATACTTGGCTCGAATCTGGACGAGTTCTTTATGGTCCGCGTGGCCGCCTTGATGCAGCAGGTGGAGAATGGCGTGAGTGAGCCAGGCCTTGACGGCCGTTCCCCGGCTGAAACATTGCAGGCCATCGACGGTTCCGTTCGAAGTTTGATAGACGAGGCGTATCGTTTCCTCGAAACCGAGCTGCTGCCCCTTCTGGAGCAATGCGGAATCCGTTTTACAGATTTATCCGCTTTGAACCGCGAGGAGCGGGAGCGCCTGGACAAGTTTTTTTATGAGAAACTTTTCCCGGTCCTTACGCCGCTGGCCTTCGATCCCGGCCGGCCGTGGCCGCACATTTCAAACCTTAGCCTAAACGTGGCGGTCATGCTGCGCGATCCGGAGGGCAACGAGCATTTTGCGCGCGTAAAAATCCCCGCGAGCGTTCCGCAGCTCGTGCCAGTGCAGCACAACGGACCGGCATTTGTGTGGGTCGAACAACTATTAATATCCAATTTGCATCGTTTATTTCCTGGGCTGGATATCCTGCACGCCTATGTATTCCATGTGACTCGCGATGCGGAAGTGGCGATTAAGGAACTCGAAAGCGACGACCTGCTCGAAACCATTGAAGAGGCCGTGCGGCAACGGCGTTTTCGCGATGTGGTGCGCCTGCAAATCCAGGCGGACATGCCGGGAGCGACCGTGCAACTGCTCGCCAATCAGTTGGAGACGGAGCCGAGCGGAATCTTTCGCGTTTCGGGTCTGGTCGACCTCAGCCGGCTCAAACATCTGCTGAATATCGAGCGTCCCGACCTTAAAGACAAGCCCTTTCTCCCATATATTCCCCCAGGATTTGGGGCGAAAGAAGATGATTTTTTCGGCCTGATCCGGCATCAGGATCAACTTCTTCACCATCCCTATGATTCTTTTCAGGTCGTGATCGATTTCCTGCAAAAAAGCGCGAGGGATCCGGATGTGCTGGCGATCAAGATGACCCTATACCGGCTCGGCCGTAATGCTCCCGTCGTTGACGCCTTGCTCGAAGCAGTAAGGAACGGCAAGCAGGTAGCCGTGGTCGTCGAATTGAAGGCGCGCTTCGACGAAGAGAGCAACATCGAATGGGCGAGAGCGCTGGAAAGCGAGGGCGTGCATGTCGTGTATGGATTGGTCGGCCTGAAAGTGCATTCGAAGATCGTTTTGGTCGTCCGCCGGGAAGGCGATGCCATTCGGCGCTATTGTCATCTGGGCACCGGAAACTATAACGCCGTTACCGCGCGGCTTTATACGGACCTCGGCATGTTAACCGCGGACGAGGAAACTGGCGCGGATGCGACCGCTTTGTTTAATTATTTGACCGGATATTCGCGTCAAAAGAAGTTCCAGAAGCTGCTGGTGGCGCCGCTGAACATGCGTCCGCGGTTGGAAGAACTGATCGAGCGCGAAATCGCGGTGCAGCAAAATGGCGGCAGCGGACATCTGATTTTCAAGATGAACGCGCTGGAAGACGGGCCGATGATAAAACTCCTGTATCGCGCTTCACAGGCGGGCGTGAGGATCGATTTAATTGTCCGGGGCGCCTGCTGCCTGCGTCCGGAGTTGGCCGGAATCAGCGAAAACATCCGGGTGACAAGCATCTTGGGCCGTTATCTCGAACACAGCCGCATCTTTTATTTCCACAACAACGGCGAGCCGCAATGTTATCTCGGAAGCGCGGATCTGATGCCTCGCAACCTGAACCGGCGCGTCGAAGTGCTTTTCCCCGTCCAAAGCGCGACGCTTGTGAAGAGGTTGCGGGAAGAGATTCTTGAAACCTATCTGCGCGACGAAATCGGAGCCCGGCGCATGGACAGCCAGGGAATCTACGCGGCGAAAGTGCTCAACGGCGGAAGCGATTGCCAGATGGTGTTCATGACCCAGCCGCACCGCCCTAACGCGTAGGCGCTGCCCTTCAATCACCCACTCAGCGACGCTAAAGCTTCCGCCAAAACCAGCGTCCCCCGCGCGATCGCTTCGGGTGATGCGTACTCATCCGGCCTGTGACTTACTCCACCGCGGCACGGGATGAAAAGCATCGCCGCCGGCGCGATCAGAGACATAAAGAGCGAATCGTGGTAGGCGCGGCTGATCATTCGTTTGGAAGAAGCGCGATGAGCTTCGCAGGCACAAGTCAGCGCGGTTATCACCATCGGATCGCACCGCCCCGGCGGATCGGCATTCAGAACCTCGGTCGTCACGCTTACGCGCCGCCGCGCCGCCACCTGCTCCGCCGCAGCCATTATTTTGTCGAGCACGCGATCGCGGCGGGCAAGATCGATATCGCGGACATCCGCCTCCATGCGCACCTGGCTTGGAATGCTGTTCATCGCTCCCGGAAATACGTCGCAAACGCCGGTCGTGGCAACCGTGTCCGATCCGCCACTGGCCTTAGCGGCGGATTCGATGCACAACGCGATTTCCGCCGCTGCGAGAAACGCATCCTGCCGGTCCGCCATCGGAACCGCGCCCGCGTGCCCGCCTTCGCCTTCAATCCAAAAGCGCATGCCCGCGGGCGCGGCGATTGCAGTTACGATACCGAGATCGATGTGCTCTTGCTCCAGAATCGGGCCTTGTTCGATATGCAATTCGACGAACGCATGATAATACTTGTCGGGCAATCGAATATGATCCAGTGAACCGGAAAAGTTGGCGGCCAACCGAACATCATCCAGCGTTTTTCCTTCGCGATCTTTTAAGCGTCCGCCCGCGGAAGCATCCAATGCTCCCGATAGAAGACGGCTACCCAGGCAGCCCACCCCGAATCGTGTAGGCTCTTCGGCTGTAAAGATCACCAGCTCGATTGAGCGACGAGGCTGAAATCCGGCACGCGCCAGCGCGCGAATGGCCTCAAGGCCTCCCAACACGCCCACCGTTCCATCGAAACGGCCGGCGTTCGGGATCGCATCGATATGCGATCCAGTTCCCACGGCCGGCAGTTTCGGTTCTATTCCAACCCATCGGACAAACGTATTCCCAACGGCATCCTCGCGAATCTGCAGACCAGCTTCGCTGCAAAGGCCTTTGAGGAAAGCCCTGGCGCGCAGATCCGCTTCCGTGAACACAACGCGCGTGACCACCGGAGCCGGTGCGTCGGAAATCGACGCGAGCTGATCCAATTCCCGCGCCAGCCGGTCTTTGTCGATGTGCAACTTCATGCCGCCGGGTCGCGGTTCCAATCCTTATAGATGAGATATTTTGCGGGCCTTTTTCCAATTGCCCCGAACCATTGCGGGCAAAAGGGCGCCATCCAGATGAAGTCGCCCGCGCTCACTGGATACCAGCAATCGTTTAGGCGGTAGATTCCGCCGCCTTCAAGCATCAGCAGGCCGTGTTCCATGACGTGGATCTCTACCATGGGCAAAGCCGCGCCGGGCTGATACGTCATCGTGTTCACCGCGAAATCGAAGCACGGGTCCGCCGGCACCAGAGCGCGGACTTCAAGGTCTTGGTCGCCCATGAATGTTTCGGGCTTAATCTCGTTCTCGCGCCCGGTAAAGAATTTCGGAGCCGGCTTTCCATCAAGAGTTTGGAATGGTTTCTCAATCACGGCTGCTCTCGCGCGTTCACGGGTAGCCAGACACTTTTTCGAACCGGCCGGAAAGTATGCGTAGTCTCCCGCGCGCAGCAGCGTTTGTTCACCGCACTCCAACTCGCCCTCGAGCACATATAGGAACCTCTGCATGGCCGCCGCGGGCAGCATCCCGCCACGCTCGAATTCGGCGGTGTATTGCATGAACTTTGCGCCGATCTGCGGCGCCGCGTGGATAACAGCGGTCGCGCCGGTCATCCCTGGAAGCGGCGCCCGCACGAAAGTATCCGGCGTTTGTAATAGATGATCCTGCCGGCGCGCGCTGCGCGTTACTCCGAGTTCATGCATGGTTTTGTTTTCCGCTACAAGGGCGGACCAACTTCCCTCTATGCATCGCTGTTATTGCTCCGTTTTTGAAAATGATTTCTCCGCGCCGGATCGTTTGCTGAACCGCGCCCCGAAATGCCTCGCCTATGTACGGACTCAGACGGTGGCGCTGGTGCAAATCCCCCGCGCGTAAGGCGTAAGAACCGTGCAAATCAACCAGCACCATATCGGCATCGTTGCCGATTTGCAAGCTGCCCTTATTGGGTATCTGGAATCTGTGCGCGGGAAAACCGGCCAGCAGGCTCGCAATACGCTCCAGCGGCAGCTTTCGCCGATGAAACCCGCGATCCAGCAGCACCGAAAGAGTGGATTGCACGCCCTGAATTCCTCCCCACGCATTCCAGAAATCGCCGGTTTTCATTTCGGGCGGCGCGGGGGAGTGGTCCGACGCCACCGCGTTGACGGACCCGTCCATTATTCTGTTCCACAGTTCTTCGCGATGGGCGGCATCGCGAAGTGGGGGCGCGCATTTAGCGATTGCGCCAAGGCGCTCGACATCCTCTTCGGTGAAGAACAAGTAGTGCGGGCAAGTTTCAATGGAGACATCGGCGCCGCGCGCCTGTCCTTCTATGGCGGCCGCAATTCCACGCCCGGAGCTTACGTGCACAATATGGAGCTTCGCCCCCGCTTCGGCGGCCAGCAGCATCGCGCGCTGGATAGCCTCCACCTCGGTGATTACTGGCCGCGAATCGAGGAAATCCCGAACGCTGCGCCGGCCCTGTTCCCTGGCGCGCTTCGATAATGCGCTGGTCAGTTCATGATTTTCAGCGTGGACGGCTACTGGAAGACCCAACCGCGCTGCTTCCTTCAATCCATCGAAAAGTGTGGCATCGTCCGCGCGCGGAAATTCCGCGAGCCCAGAGTCGCACATGAAGGCCTTAAAGCCCACGACGCCGCGTTCTGCAAGCTCCTCCATCTCACCGGCATTGCCCGGAACCAGCCCTCCCCATAATCCAAAATCGGCGATGGAAGCGGCTTCCAGCGCCGCGCGCTTGCGATCGAACTCATGGGCATTCGTAGTACAAGGCGTGGAATTGAGGGGCATATCGAAAAATACAGTTCCGCCGCCGGCTGCCAGGGCCCGGCTTCCCGTTGCCGCTCCTTCCCATTCCGTCCTGCCCGGTTCGTTGAAGTGCAGATGAATATCGATGACGGCGGGGAAGACGTGCAGTCCGGTTGCGTCAATCTCCTGGGCGGAACTAGGCAGCTCGTGGCCGATTGCGGAAATGTTGCCGTCCTCAATGGCAATGTCGAGTTTCCGGAGAACATCCGGCAACACGAGCGTGCCGCCGCGAATCACGCAGTCACTCACCGCCCGCCTCCAAAAAATTCACAAACTTCGCTCCAACCGCCAGCGCCGCCGCGACATCTTCGACGAACACGGCTTCATCCGGGTAATGACTGATCCCGCCAGGACTCCGCAGGAACAACATCGCCGCGGGCATACGCCGAGCCATAATCATCGCGTCATGCCCTGCTCCGCTGTTCATGCGATGAACGGGATGATCGCAGTCCTCAACGGCTCGCGCGAGCCCGTCCGTCAAGGCGCCGTCCATCGAGACGGATGGCTGATCCAGGCGCTTCTCGAAAGAAACGTTTAAACCGCGCCGGGTTGCGATCTGGCGCGCGCAATCGAGAAACGCAACCACGTTCTCGCGCCGGGTAGCGTCGCTGCCATGCCGCACGTCCAAGGTCAGAGAAACCTCGCCAGGGATCACGTTGCCGGCGCCAGGCTTGGCTTCGATTTGGCCCACTGTTGCGACCAGATCGGCCGTCGCGCGTGCTTTATGTTCCACGGCTTGCATCCACTCGGCTGCGCCCGCCAGCGCGTCCCGGCGAAGGTTCATTGGCGTGGTCCCGGCGTGGTTTGCTTGGCCACAAAATCGCACGCCAAGACGGCTCTGCCCGACGATTGTCTCCACCACTCCGAGCGGCAGATCGAGGCTTTCGAGCACTGGGCCCTGCTCGATGTGCAATTCAAGATAGCGTCCCGCGGCAACTGAATCCTCACCGATCCGCGCAGGATCCAATCCGAATTCCCGAATCGCCTGCTCCACCGATACGCCTTTAGAATCCATTCGCGCCAACAGATCGTTATCTACGTCGCCGGTCAGTGCGCGGCTGCCGATGAACGGCACGCCGAAGCGGACCCCCTCTTCTTCGGAAAATCCGATCACGTGCATTGGAAATTTGAGCCTGCGGCCGCCGAGCATCTCGACCAGCCCGATTCCCAGCAGCACTCCTAACGGGCCGTCGAATGCGCCCGCATGCGGCACGGTATCCAGATGCGAGCCGATGATCAGAGGGGCGGCGCTGCAACTCGTTCCGGCGTAGCAGCCGCGAATGTTACCCGCGTTGTCTATCCTCACGCTCATGCCGGCTTGCTTCATCCAATTTCCGACGTCCGCATGAACGGCGCGCATCGGAGACGAAAGAAATGTCCGCGTGAGGAACTCCGGTTCTTCGCTGTACGACGCCAATATCCGGCAGCGGGAGACGATTTCGTTTGCGTGCTTCAGAATCGCCGTCATCATGACCCTCGGTAGGTGCTGTACCCATACGGCGAAACCAGCAGCGGTACGTGATAATTCGCGCTCGAATCGGCAATGCCGAAGCGGATCACGATTTCATCCAGAAAGGGGGGATTCGGAACGGAAATGCCGGCCCGCCGGAAATATTCGCCCGCGTAAAACGTCAGTTCGTAAACGCCGGGTTGGATTCTGTCGCCTCCGAGCAGCGGCTGGCTGGTGCGGCCATCCGCATTGGTCGCATCGCGCTTGACGTGGAAGCGGCCGGCTCCTTCCAAGCGATGCAAATCGACTGTCACACCGCCGGCGGGCACGCCGCGCGCTGTATCCAGTACATGTGTCGATACACGAGCCATCTATCGCCGCAATCTTAATCCCAAGCAGCCATACGGCGGACGGGCGTCTGTGTACACGCCAAGGTCCTCTCCACGCTCGGCGATTGTATCCCAGGTGCGATTGTTCGCTTCCAGGCGGATTTCGGCAATCTCTGAAATTTTCCCGAGGATTTCCGTCCCCGCCTGATAAATGATTTGCTGGATGCTGCCCGATTCGAACGACTCAAATACTTCGCGCACGATTCGCCGCACCGTGCACGGAATGTTGCCGCCGCTGAACCCCGATTCGGGAGCAGTGTAAAACCATTCCAGATCCAGCCACATATGCAGCGGACGATTGTAAATATCCGGCAGCGTCGTGTATTGATCGCGCACAAATCCGTGGAACGCGCTTCCGCCCAGCCGCAGCATTCGGAAGCCTTGAATTCCCGATGCGATTTCGATTACGCCATCGCGGCTGAGTTCCACCCGCGCCCAAAGATGCTCCGGCCCGGACGGTGCAAAAGCCTTCGACTGTCCCGAAAACGGCGCATACGGAATCTCACTCGCGGAAACCTGAACTCCTTCTACTTGAGGATAGGTTTCGAGAAATTTCACGGCGAGAAAACGGCAGTAACATTCCAGATCGGCGCCCGCATAATTCAGGCTTTCCCGTTGAATGAAATTCTTCATCGAGTCCGTAGCGATAAGCCCGGTGTTGTCGCCGGTGGTATACGTCGCCCAGAAGGCCTCCCCGTATATGAGCATCCTGACGTTGGCGCCGAAAACCCGACTATGCCCATCCGGAGCCGCGCCGTCGCGATTCAAGCGGTAGACGATCACGTCTCCTTTGCCGTAGTAGTTCCGTTTCCAACCGCTGGCAAACTGCTGCACGCTCCTCCTTGGGCAGCCTAGCTGACCCTACCTCACTGTGTCGTCGATGCGGAAGCGCGCGATGCGATAAACCTGCCGCAACGCCTCTGCATATTCCTCTTCGCGGCTGCACCGAAGCCGCCCGCGCAGCGCGCGCAAAATATCGTGCTTCGTGCTTCCTTTTACCGCGAATAAGAATGGAAACCCGAAGTTATTACGATACTCGTTATTCAAGCACTGCAATTCTTCAAATTCCGGCTGAGTCAGGCGGTCCAGGCCCGCTCCGCCTTGCTCTGCCGCCGAGGCGCCGCTTACTCGCGCTCGCGTTCCCAAATCCGGATGCGCGCGCAGCAGCATGAGTTGTTCTTCATGCGAAGCCGCCTCGACCTGCTCGATCATACAGCGGTGAAGCACATCGACATCGGCGAACGGCCGTCTATCCCAAGCTCTCTCCGCAACCCAAGGCGAGTGCTCAAAAACCCAGCCAATGGCCTCAACGAAACCCTCGCGGTCCAGCGAGTTCAATTCGTCAATCGTCATCGGATCCGGCGCAATAGACTTTCGATCCCGCAACGCGGACTTCCCGTACGCAGGTGGCATCCCCGAGCGTAAATAGCGCCGCTAAAACGCGCTGGAGATCATCCGCTCGCTCGATCACCGCGGCAAGCGTACTGTTCTTCGGCGGTCGCAGATAAACGAAATCGGCTGCCTTGCCCGGCGTGAAATCGCCGATCTCGTCTCCTAGGTTCAAAGCTTCCGCTCCTCCGCGAGTGGCAAGGTACAACAGATGCTCGGGATCGAGTGTGAAGCCTTCGGGCGCCAGGCGTTGCAGCAGATAAGCCTGCAAACCCTCCTTTAGTATTCCGAACCCTGTACCGGCGCCCACGTCCGTGCCGAGCGAGCACTGAACGCCCGCTTGAATGTGACGCCTAAGCGGAAAGAATCCGCTGCCTAGCGCGGCGTTGCTGCATGGACAGTGTGAGACGGCGGTTCCCGAGCCCGCCAGACGCTCCAGTTCCGCGTCCGAGCAATGCACATTATGCGCCATCACCGCGCCGCGGCCAGTTAAGCCGAAGCGATCGTAAACTCCGAGATAATCCTGCGCCCAGGGAAACAGCCGCGCGACTTCCTCTACCTCCCGGCGATTTTCATTCAGATGCGTTTGGAAACGGAGTCCCTCATGCTCGCGCATCAAGGTTGTGCAGACTTCGAGCATCGCTTCCGAGCTTGAAAGAGCGAAGCGCGGAGTCACGGCGTACAGCAGGCGCGCCTGGCGGTGAAAACGGGCGATCAAGTCCGTGCAGTCTCGATATGCATGTTCGTGAGTCTGACGCAGCTCCGGCCGCAGCAGCCGGTCGGAAAGCACCATTCCGGAAACGATGCGCAAACCGGACTGCAACCCTGCTTGGAACAAGGCCGCCGTAGCGCCGCCGAAGTGCGCGCCGAATACGAGGGCGGTCGTCGTCCCGTGCGAAACCAGCGCCCGCACGAACCGGTGAGCCGTTTCGCACGCATACGAAAGCTCGGCCATGCGCGCTTCTTCCGGTAGAGCGAATTCCTCCAGCCAGGTCAACAGCTCTTTCCCTAGGCCGCCGAGCACGCGAAGCTGTGGAAAGTGAATATGCGTGTCGATTAATCCGGGCAACAGAAATCCGCCCCGCAGATCTGTAACCGTCGCGTCCGGATGAGCGGCTTGAAGCGCGGTATAGTCGCCGCAATCCAGAATTTTTCCTTGCTGGATAAAGAGCGCTCCGTCGGAAAATGCTTCCAGCGCCGCAGCTTCCAAGAACGGATTCCGCGGGGTGTGAAACAGGGGCGCCCGCACAATTTCGCCCCGGACGGGAAACGTCACCGATGGACGACTCCCGTAACGGCGCTCGCCACCTGCTGTTGTTCCCGCGCGCGGCGGATTGCGAAAAAGATACGCTCCGGGGTCGCCGGGCTTTGTAGCTCTACAGGTCCGCCGCTTCCGAACGCAGCGATCGCATCGCGGATCGCCTCGCGCACGGAGATGGCCAGCATTAACGGCGGCTCGCCGACGGCTTTACTGCCGAAGATTACATCCGGGTCTGCCGCGCGTTCGAGAAAATCGACGTTGAAGATTTCCGGAACGTCGCACCAGGAGGGCACCTTGTACGTGGATGCACCCGCCGTTGCAAGCCGCCCTTGCGAGTCCCACAGTAGTTCCTCAATCGTCAGCCATCCGGCGCCTTGAACGAACCCGCCCTCGATCTGCCCGCGATCGATCAGCGGCGATATGGAATCGCCCGCGTCTTCCAAAATATCGGCGCGCAATAGCCGGAAATCGCCCGTAAATGCGTCGACTTCGACCTCTGATACCGCGGCGCCGTAAACAAAATAGTGGAACGGCTTTCCCGACGCAGTTGCCGGGTTGTAATGGATTCCGGGAGTCCGGTAAAAGCCTTGCGCCACCAAAGGAACCCGCTGCCGGTAGGCATGCTCGCACAGCTTCGCGAAAGAAATCGCCTGCAATTCCGAGCCTTGCTGAAATACTTCTCCATCGCAAAAGCAGACCTTGCCGGCCTCGCAGCCCAAGATCGCAGCCGCAACTGGCGTGAGTCTGTCTTTGATTAGTGTGCATGCGTCCAGCACAGCGGCGCCGTTCAGATCTGTCCCGGCCGATGCCGCGGTTGCGGAAGTATTGGGCAGCTTATCGGTGCGCGCGGGCATCATGCGCACCGAAGTCAATGGAACGCCCAGGCACTCCGCCGCGATCTGGCGGATTTTCGTGTATAACCCCTGGCCCATCTCCGTTCCGCCGTGATTCACCTGGACGCTGCCATCGCGATAAATAAGGACCAACGCTTCGGCTTGATTGAAGAACGTGGCGGTGAAAGATATGCCGAATTTCACCGGCGTGATCGCAAGGCCCCGTTTCGTGTGGATGGTTTGAGCATTGCTCGCCGCGATTTCCGCCCGGCGCGCGCCAAAATCGCTCGATTCCTTCAGCCGACTCCAGATGGTTTCAATCCGCCCGGCATCCTTGACCATCTGTCCGTAGTGCGTCGTATCCCCTTCCCGATAAAAATTTCGCTCGCGCACAATTTCGGGGCAAAGACCAAGGCGGCGCGCGGCCTGGTCCAAAATCTCTTCAATCACCACCATTCCTTGCGGGCCGCCAAATCCGCGGAATGCGGTCTGTGACGTCTTGTGAGTCCGGCAAATGTAGCCCTTTAATTCGACCGCCCGAAGAAGATAGGCATTGTCCACATGAAACAGGGCGCGGGACATTACCGGCTCCGATAGATCCAGGCTCCAGCCGCCGTCGGAATAAAGTGAAATTGCAACGCCCTCAATGCGCCCATCTTCCCGGAAACCCGCGTGGTAGCGCGCGAGGAATGGGTGGCGTTTGCCGGTAAGCGCCATATCCAGCGCGCGCGTCAGGCGGACTCGCACTGGCCTTCGAATCTTCCACGCTCCCAGCGCGGCGATTGCAGCGAAAGCATTGGCCTGCACTTCCTTCCCACCGAATGCGCCGCCCATGCGCAGGCATTCAACCGTAACTTGATTTCGAGAAACACCCAAAGCACGAGCCACCACCTCTTGTGTTTCCGTTGGATGTTGCGTGGAGGACTGGATCGCGATTCCGCCGCTTTCGTCCAGCCAAGCGATGGCGCATTGCGTCTCCAAATAAAAGTGCTCCTGGCCGCCAATAAACAGCTCGCCTGAGAATCGTAAAGCGCTTCGCTCGATAACGGATACATCTCCGCGCGACATCTTTATCGGACCTGAAAGAAAGCTACCGGCTTCAATGGCTTCTTCAATGGTGAGAATGGGCGCGAGCGGCCCGTACTCCGCGCGCGCCAGCTCGGCTCCGCGCCGGGCAGCTTCGAGCGATTCCCCGAGCACCCACGCCACCGGCTGCCCGTGGAACATCACCTCCGTTGGGAACAGCGGCTCGTCGCGCCGGTTCGAACCCGAGTCGGCTTCGCCGGGCGCGTCGGCGCCGGTCAGGACGGTGACAACTCCCGGCTGTTTGAGCGCCTCCGAAAAATCCAACGCTTTCACTGCCGCGTATGCATGTGGAGCGCACACCGGCCACGCGTGTAGCAGCCCGGGAAACCGCCGGCAAAGATCGTCTGTATAAAGAGCGGAGCCAGTGACGTGATCACGCGCGCTCTCGTGTGGTTCCGGCCGGCCTGCGATCTTCATGCGGCAGCCTCTTGATATTCCCAACAAAACTTTTCAATCAGAGAGTTGGCGATCTCACGGCGGTATTCGGCAGATCCACGGTGATCGCCGATCGGATTCAGCGCATTTTCAAGAGCCGATTGCACGCGCTTGATAGTGGCTTTGTTCCAGCGCTCTCCCAAAATAGCTTCCTCCGCCGCGTAGATTCGCAGCGGCGTGGCCGCCACTCCCCCGAAGGCGAAGCGCGCCCGAGTAACGCGACCGTTTAAGTCCAGGTCGGCCGCGAATCCGGCCGCTACGGTGCTGATATCATCCATACGGCGCTTGGCGACTTTATAGAACCGGCTATACGCCGGCAGAGGCTTCGGAATCTCGATGGCCACGATCAGCTCGCCCGGTTCCAATACGGAGTGGCGGTAGCCCGTAAAAAACGACGTCAGCGGAATCGTCCGCGCGGCGCGCGCGCTTGTCAGGCGAACGCTCGCGTCCAGCGCGAGAAGCATCGGCGCTCCGTCTCCAATGGGCGAAGCAGTCGCAAGATTGCCTCCCAGAGTCGCGGAATTGCGCAGCGGAGGCGAGGCAAAAAGCGGCAGCCATTGCCCGAATATTCCGGGCGCGTTTTGCCATTGCAACGCGATGTCCGTAAGCGGCAGCGCTCCACCGATCCCCACATACTCTGCTGTGTCCGAAAACTCGCGCAAGTCCGGTACAGCCTCCAAGCTCACCAGATGCGGCCAGCGGCGAAATCGCAAATTCGACTCCACGCCCAGGTCGGTCGCGCCGGCGATCCACCGCACTTGGGGATCTTCCGCAGCGATCGATAAGCAGCGCGCCAGTGTTGTTGGCCGCTCGAACTGCTGCCCGTCGCTTTGGTAATTAAAGTTCAGCAGTGGCTGCGGCGGCTGCGAAAGCCGGTCTCGAAAGTATCCCGGCGGCGGAGCGCCTAACGATCTGGCGGCATCGCCGATCGGGCGATAGCCCGTACAGCGGCACAAATTTCCCGCGAGCGCATGCGGGTCGCAGGACCCGGTGCGTTCCGGACGATACTGTTCGGCAAACAGACTAACCACGAATCCCGGCGTGCAGTATCCGCATTGCGACCCTCCCGCCGCCGCCATCGCCCGCTGTGCCTCGGCGAGTTCGCCGTTTTCCGCCAGCGCCTCCACCGTGTATATCTCGCGCCCGCCCGCCATCGGCGCTAGCATCAAGCAACTGTTGATCGCTTGATACCTGCATCCCCCCTCCCGCGCCGCGACATCCAGGACCATGCAGGCCCCGCACTCGCCTTCCGCGCAGCCCTCCTTCGCTCCCGTGAGGCCGTAGTCGCGCAAAACATCGAGCAGCGTGGTTTGCGTACCGGCATTCTCAATCGAAGCCGGCTGCCCGTTCAGCAGAAATTGTATTGAGTTGGTAATCGGTTCCGCGGTCACATCTCACCACTTATGAAACCGCTAGCCTCGCGAAGCAGGTGTCCCAAACGGACGCATACACTTCATGATTGGCAGCTAACAACAAGGTCGTCGCTATAGCGCAAGCCGCGCAAGATACCGCCGGAGATCGCCTGCCAGCTCACGAGAAGTTTCGGTACCATCCCCGATCTGCTGTAGCTGAAACGTAGATGTCGAAATCCGGCAAAACGCAAAATCTTTTCAAAATCGCTTCGAACCAGCGTCGTCAAATTAATGCTGGTAACAAAATGACCACGCATCACCAGCGATATGAGCCTACGCCAATTTTCATTATTGGGAGTCGTCAGGATTGCCGTTCCTCCAGGGCGCAACACTCGATGCAGTTCGCGTGCGAACGCATACGGGTTCTCAAGATACTCAATTAGACCTAAGCAGGTAACTACATCGAACGAATGCGCGGGACAAGCGATCGGCTGATTTAAATCCGCATGCTGCCACTGCACATGTGGAGGAAGGTCCGGCGGCCGCTCCATAAGATCGAATGCGGTAATTGATGAGAAACGATGCATTTCGAGAAACGAGCGGATCACGTCCCCCTTACCGGCGCCGATATCGGCTACAGCGCCTCGAAGATCCAATTCCCGGATGAGTTCGAACACCGTCGTGCGAAGATCGTTGCCGCTAGTGCCGCCGCTAGCATCGGCGATTTTTCTCCTCCTCGCGCCCAACTGCATCGGCCCAAAATCTTGAATCTGCATTTGGCTTTCTTTAACCCGCGATTGGGACCGTTCCCGGCAAAGGGGCCGATACGGTCGGTAGTGTAACACACGGCGCAGATGCTGGCCGGTGCCAGGGTGGAGCGGGGCTTCAGCCCGCAACGGGTGCTTCAGCACCCGCCGGTGCTGGGGCTAACTAGAACCGCCAACTACCTTAGTTGCGGCCAAATCGGCTCGATCGAGATCAGTTCGATCTCGTCACTGCGTGCTCTCCTGTCGGACGGCGTAGTGCGAGGCCTGAGCATAATAGTACGTTTGGGTTCAGCTTCAATGCCACCACTCTTGCTGTCAGCGCAGAGTAAGAATGTCGCATGTCCGCTCTGTCTGGTTTTCAGTGTCGCCGCCATGCTTTCCGCGCAATCGCTCCGCGAGCTAGGCGACGCACGCGGCGTTCACGTGGGTTCCGCGGTTAACCCGTCCCACTTGGCAGAACCTGAATATTCGGCCACCCTCGCAAAAGAGTTTAGCCAAATCGAGCCGGAGAACGCGATGAAATTCGGCCCCATTCATCCCGCCCCGGGGAACTACAACTTTGGCCCGGCCGACGAGGTTGCACAGTTTGCCCGCTCCCACAACCAGCTCCTTCGCGGAGCCGTGCTGGTATGGCACAACCAGAACCCTTCCTGGGTTACCGGCGGAAAACACACCCCTGAGCAACTTTCCTCGATACTGCGCGACCACATCGCTGCCGTGGTGGGGCACTACGCCGGTCAGGTTTACGCATGGGACGTGGTCAACGAAGCTTTTACCGCCGGCGGCAAGCTCCGCAGCACCATCTGGTACGACTCGCCTGGTATCGGCCTGAGCGGCACTGGCTACGTGGAGCAAGCTTTCCGCTGGGCGCGCTCCGCGGACCCGAAAGCGCTTCTGTTCTACAACGACTATGAGACCGAGACCATCAATTCGAAATCGGATGCCGTTTACGCCATGGCGCGGGATTTCAAATCCCGGGGAGTCCCGATCGACGGCATCGGTTTTCAGATGCACTTGACCAGAGAAACCGAACGGGTTGGCCGCATGGAGGCAAACATCCGCCGCTTTACGGCCTTGGGTCTACAGGTGCAGATTACAGAACTCGACGTGCGTCTTCCACTCGACTCCGGCAACCTTGCCTCGCCGCGGGCTCTTGCCAGGCAGGCCAAGATTTATCGACAAATCGTGGAGCTCTGCCTTAAGTTCAAACAGTGCACGGCGGTCCAGACCTGGGGCTTCACGGACAAGTATTCCTGGATTCCACGAACATATCCCGGAAAGGGAGACGCGCTCCCATTCGATTCCGGCTATAAGCCAAAGCCCGCCTACGAAGGAATAGTCGCGGCATTCAAATCGCGCCGCCCTAAGCAGCCCTAAGCCGCGGCGCCGGCTCGCCGGGCCGATCAACGCCGTGTTACGCCGCTAGATGAATGAAGATATCCCGCCTAGCCGGCGCCGGCACCCAACCAGACCAGCGCGATGAAGGGCGGTGCACCCCTTGGGTGAGACAAACAGTCAAGAGACAGTTGACCGTTCGCTGCTTTTCCGTTGAGCGGGCGAACGGGTTAATCCATAATGAGCCTACCGGCATCGGAAGCGATAGAGCTCTGCTGGGATGCAACTCGAGCGACCGGTGCCGCGGCCGGGGCGGCAGCCAGACTGCCGCCCCACGCACGCGAAAGCAAAATGCCCCATTCTGGCGGAAAAAAGCGGAAAAATCCCGGGGGCTTGGGGGCGGAGCCCCCAAGTAACGAGACGCGAAGCCGCCGCAAGACCACCTGGCTCATGCATGCACCTCGGGTTGCCGTTCGAAGCTGGCCGGTGGTTGGTAACCCAACGCGGAATGAAGGCGCTGCCGATTGTAGACGGTTTCCAGGAAGCGACCGATTTGCGAACGGACGTCCTCCAGATCGCGATATTCCGAACGGTAGACCTCTTCGGACTTCAGCGTTTTCATGAAAGCTTCGGCTCGGGCATTGTCCCAGGGCGTGCCGCGCCGGCTCATGCTGATGGAGATGCCGCGCGCCTCCAGCAAACTCGTGTAGTCGTGCGAGGCGTACTGCATCCCTTGATCGGAATGATGGACTAGTCCGCGCCGTATGCGGCGACAGCTTAACGCCATGCGCAAAGCGGCCACGGCCAGTTCCGCTTGCCAGGTGCGATCTAAAGCCCACCCGATCACGCGACGCGAGTGGGCGTCCAAAATCACCGCCAAATACATGAACTCCCAACGCAGCCGCACGTACGTGAGATCCGCCACCCAGAGCTGATCGATTCCGCTGAGCGTCATCTCCCGCGCCAAGTTCGGATACACGGCCAAGCTGTGTCTGGAATCGGTGGTCAGAACGAATTTCCGCCGCCGCACGCACAACAGATTGTCCTGGCGCATCATCCGCAACACCCGCTTGTGGTTCACCGCGTGCCCTTGCCGCCGCAGCTCCGCGGCGATGCGCCGGTAGCCGTAAACCGGATGCGCCAGAGCGATCTTGTGGATCAGATCGCGTGTTTCCATGTCCGTGGCCCGGGGATCGCTCCTTCGCCGAAAGCGGTAAAACCCCGCCCGGCTCACGCGCGCCCATTCGCATAACCCATCGGTGGGCAGCATGGGCGCTTTCATCGCTTCCTCGATTTGCGGCGTAGAGCGTATCGCGCCATTTGCGCCTTCCCGCCGGCGTTGTTCCTCGAAGCACCGCAAGGCTTTTTTTAAAAAATCGTTCTCCATGGTGAGTTGGCCGATTTTGCGTTCCAACTCCGCCTCCCGGCTGTCGGCGACGATCGCCTTGCCCATGCCCGGGAAAGCCGCTGTCGGATTGGCCCGATACTCCTGCCGCCAGCGGTGTAGCGCGTTCGGGCTGACCTCCAGGTCGCGGGCAACTCTTCCTACCGGCTGTCCGGATTCCAGCAGCCGGATGGCCGAAAGTTTGAACTCACGCGTAAAGCTTCTTCGAGACAATTCCATCGCTCCTTACTCCATTGAATGAAATTTGTCTGTTGACTGCGTGTCTCACTTTTGGCGTGCACTCCAAAGAGTGGGGCAACTTGCCAAGCTGCGGCGGGATGCCAACCCGCGTCGGCGTTGGCATACAAGCAGACCAGCGCGATTAGCAATCGCGCGCAGGATGGCATCCCGGATGGCGTCCTGCCCCACGGCAAGAGTGGGGCAGCTTGCCAAGCTGCGGCGGGTTACCCGGCCGGCCCGCGCTGGCACGCAAGCAGACCAGCGCGATTAACAATCGCCCGCAGGATGGCATCCTGCCCCGCAGGAAGAGTGCCAGCTTGCCAAGCTGCGGCGGGTTGCCATGCCAACCCGCCCGGCCGGCGCTGGCACGCGAGCAGACCAGCGCGATTAGCAATCGCGCGCACGATGACATCCTGCCCCACTGGCCGGCGCTACACTACACTCAAATAGCCCAGGCGCAATTACCCTCGCGCTCAAGGAAGCGGCCGGGCCATATACTCCAACTCGGCTTGCTGTCCCGGACCAGGCGGCAAGCGGTCGACGTTCATGAACATCGATACCATCTGGTAATAACCGGCGCTGACCAGCAGATCCACCATGCCGCGCTCGCCAACCAGCTTCTTTACCGCATCGAACGTCGCATCGCTCACTTGTCTGGTTTTGAACAGTTCGGCGATAAATGTGTACACAGTCTCTTCATCCGGAGACATACCAGCGGGCCGCCTCCCCTCCGCGATCGCCTTCACCTTGTCTTCCGTAAGGCCGGCTTGAATGCCCGCGCGCCGGTGCGCGAGCCACTCGAACTGCGCACCCCAGTAGCGCCCGGTGATCAGGATCGCCAATTCCTTAAGCTTGTCCGGGACCGACATGTGGAACCGGACACGCTCGCCCATGGCGAAAAACAATTGGCCTGCATCGGGGCTGTGCAGGTTGATGTTGAAGCTTCCAGCGGTGCCC
Organism: Bryobacterales bacterium; assembly: GCA_019261985.1. Taxonomy (GTDB): domain Bacteria; phylum Acidobacteriota; class Terriglobia; order Bryobacterales; family Bryobacteraceae; genus Palsa-187. The sequence goes on from JAFAQY010000121.1 coordinate 46,035, forward strand.
CTTCCGGCGAGGGCCACTTCCAAAAATTTCTTCTGCTCCGGCGTCATCTGTTCGTACGCCGGCGGCTTGAACCGATCGCCTGTCAAGCTGTACATTTTGCCGTTCACTGTACCCGTCACGGTTACAGGAGCCGTCGGCCCGGGAATTGCGGTCGCGAATCCCTGTCCCACGACGGGCAGCGGATTTTCGAGAGGCTTTAACTCGGGCTGCACGCCCGGTCCCAGCGGATATCGGTCCAGATTGAGCGCCATCGATACCAGGCAATACCACCCACTCAGCCCCATCATGTCGACAACGCCTTTTTCGCCGTATCTATCCTTCGCGGCTTTGAAAGTGGCGTCGGTCACCTGGTGAGTGGTGAGCAGTTCATCGATAAAGTTGTATGCGATTTCCATATCGGCCGGCATACCCGCCGGGCGCTTGCCCCCGGCGATTGCATCGACAATCTCCGGTTTGACGCCCGCTTGGAGCGCTGCCGCCTTATGCGCGTTCCACTCGTACTGTGCCATCCAATAACGGCCGGTCATGATGATGATCGTTTCGGAAACGTCCTTCGGAAGACCAGTGCGGAAACGCATCGCGCCGCCGAACTGTTGCGCAAAATCGCCGACTTCCGGACTCCGCAGAAGCACGTTGAAAGGCCCCCGCACGCCGCCGCGCTCGCCCGCGAGCAGGTGCTCGACCATGATCTTCTGCTCGGGCGTCATCTCGTCGTACTTGAGCGGCTTAAAGCGGTCGCCGGCGAGAACGATACTGTGTGGATCGGGCGCTTGTTTGCCCTGTATGGATGAGGTCTGGGCGTTGACAACTGACATGGCGCAAACGGTAACGCAGAGAAACTGAAAGCGCATCGCGGTCCTCCTGATTTTGGTCTCCTGTCTTAGATAATGCTTCGCGCATCGAGTTGTCAAGCCCGCAGGTGGAGCAGGCTTTAGCCTGCGACGGGTGCTTCAGCACCCGCGGCCGCCGGGGCTGAACGCGCCCGCGATAATCTTTATCCGATAATCTTTCAATGACACGTCTCCCCCACACTCTCCTTTTGGTGCTGTTGCCCGCTGCCTTCGCGCAGGATTCCGCACAGAAGTGCTCCGGTCTAACCAGTGCAAAAGGTCTTCCGAACTCGACCACAGCCATCGTGTCCGCCACTATGAATGCCGCGGCAGCCGCGCCGGAACACTGCGAAATAATAGGCAAAATCAACGAGCGCACCGGCGTAAACAACCAACACTACGCGATCAAGTTTCATTTGCGCCTGCCGGCAAATTGGAACGGGCGCTTCTTCTTTGAAGGCGGAGGCGGCTCGAACGGAAATCTCGGCAATGCGATGGGCACCTTACAGGGGCAGCAGCGAGCCAACGCGCTAGGTCTCGGCTATGCCGTGGTGTCGCAAGACTCCGGTCACGACAATCGCGAGAACAACGATCCTGAACGAAACGGCGCGACAACTTTCGGCTTCGATCCGCAGGCGCGGCTCGATTTCGGCTATAACTCCTACGATCAGGTCACGCAAGCGGCGAAGGCGCTGATTCGCATCTATTACGGGCGTGCGCCTGAGCGATCGTATTTCGTAGGGTGTTCGGAAGGCGGGCGGGAAGGCATGATGATGTCGCAGCGCTTCCCCGATTACTTTGACGGAATCCTCGCTTGCTCGCCCGGTTTCAAACTGCCGAAGGCTGCGCTTTATGGGCATTCGTGGGACGCGCAGGCCTTCGCTGAGATCGCCAAAGCTTCCGGAATTTACGACCGTTTCGGCCAGCCGCTCCTGAATAAAACGTTCACCGATGAAGATCTGGATCTTGCGGCGCAATCCATTTTGGGCGCCTGCGATGAATTGGACGGACTGAAGGACGGTATGATTGTGAATTTCCCGGCGTGCACGGCCGCGGTCGTGAGTCCCAAACTGGAAGCGATCGCCTGCAAAGGTCCCAAGCGGACCACCTGTCTTTCAACCACCCAAATTGCTGCGATTAAGAAAGTAATGGCGGGCGCAAAGGATTCAAAAGGTGAGTTGCTTTACGCCGATTGGGCCTGGGATCGAGGCATCGGCGGAAAGACCGGCGAAACGTACAACCAAGGCTGGCGAATTTGGAAAATTGGAGCCTTCGATGCACCCGCAAATTCGGCCATCATCGTGGGCTTGGGAAGCGGAGCGGTTTCGGCGGTATTTACCACGCCGCCGACGGTCGTGGCCGCCACGGGACCGGGGCCGGTGAAGTATTTACTTGATATCGATCTCAACAAAGACGCCAATAAGATTTACTCGGAATCCGGCGTATACACCAAATCCGCCTGGGATTTCATGATGGCCAGTTCCACGGATCTCTCGCGCTATAAATCTCACGGCGGAAAGCTCGTGATCGTCCATGGCGTCAGCGATCCTGTGTTTTCGATTAACGACACGATCAACTGGTGGAATGAGGTAAATAGGGCGAATAACGGCGCGGCCGAGGATTTCGTGCGGCTGTTCGCGGTTCCCGGAATGAACCATTGCGCGGGGGGTCCGGCAACAGATCAGTTCGACGCCTTCACCGCGCTGGTGAATTGGGTGGAAAAGAGCTCGCCCCCGGAAAAAATTCTCGCGACCGCAGGCCCCGCATCGCCCTGGCCCGGCCGCACCCGGCCGCTCTGCCCATATCCCGCGCAAGCCCGGTACAACGGATCGGGCAGTATCGACGACGCGGCCAATTTTTCATGCCGGTGAGTACTTAATTACAGAGGTTGCCCCCTGTAGGGCAGGCGTCCGTCCGGCGTCAGCCTGCGGCGGACTTTAACTCGCCCTCGCGATTACGTGAACTCCTAGAATTAAGCCTCGACTCGGCGGATAAATAACGGGTGTTTGGACTTCTTAGCTCGCACAAAAACCGGATGCACATACACCGCGTGGTTCGAGACCGATCGCCCCGGTTCGCCGCTGAACCACGCCCGTCGCCCCAGTTGAGTTTACGCGTGGGCGAAAACGTCCGTTTAGATTGATCGCTCGCATGAACTGTTGAAAATCAGCTTCTAGCGGCCAGGGGCGGCTGCGTCAGCCGCCGCCGTGCGCATCTTGCCCAGCATTTCCCTCCATTGCTGCATCTCCGGACGGAGCCGCACAGCCAACTCCATCTGGTAAATGGCTTCCTGTAAGCGCCCTGGCGCCCTCGCCAACGCGGCGGCGAAATTCGCGTGCGCCTCTGCGAGATTGGGATTTATCGCCAGCGCGGCTTGAAATTCAGCTATCGCCGCCGGAAGTCGGTCCGGAAGCTCCGACAGTGCGCTCCCCAGGTTGTTGTGGGCTTCCGCGTAGTTCGGCCGTATAGCGAGGGCTTTTCGAAACTCGCCAATAGCTTCCTCGCGCCGTCCGGCATCGGACAGCGCGCTGCCTAAATTATTGTGTGCCTCCGCATAATTTGGCTTTGATCGCAAGGCAGCCTGGAACTCCGAGATAGCATCGTTCAGGCGCTGCGGATCGTCGGAAAGAATCAAGCCCAGATTGTTGTGCGCCTCGGCCAGGCCCGGGTTAAGACGGAGGGCGGCTTGAAGGTGCGGCACTGCTTCTGCCGTCCGGCCCGGAATTTTCATCAGCTCGCTTCCCAGATTGCCCTCGGCCATCCATGCCCCGGGATTGCGCGCAAGGGTCTCGCGATAGAGCGTCTCCGCACTGCGATAAGCTCCGCTTTGCGACCACGTCAGAAGCATCAAAGCGGTTACGATCACCGACCCGGCCCACGCCGCGGCGGGCGGAACTCGCCGTCCCGCCATAGCCAATCCGCCGGCCGCGGGCACAATAACTCCGAGGCTTGCCAGATATTGGAAGTGATCCGCGACGTAGGAAAAAAGAAATGGGTAGACGTTGAGGAAACCAAGCGCGGGCATCAATGTGCCCGCGAAGAACAGGAATCCGGCGAGCGGACCGCGCCATCGCCTGGCCATCCAAATCAGCCCCGCCGCAACGATCAACACACCCGCCAGGAACAGATACTGCAACGGGGCATGAGCGTCGATATTCCAACGCGGGTACACGAACATCAGATTCGCCGGCCACACCAGCTTCGCGCAGTAAAACCATAGCGCGCGCCCAGCGATCAACAGGCGCTGAACAAAGCTCAAATCGAATTGCACGCCTTCCGCTCCGACGAACTTCCTTTCCATCCAGGCTGTAACAATTCCTCCCCCGATACCGACCGCCAGCCAAGGAGCAAGAGGGGCTACATCGTTTTTCGAATCCAACTTTCCATGCCGCCACCAGAGCACCACAAGCAGCGCAGCCGGTAACGTGGCGGTAACGGATTTACTTAATATGGCCAACAGGAACAGAGTGAACGCCCAAAAGTATAGTTTTCTTTTTCGGCTCTCATCGAACCGCAAATAAAGCAGCGCGGCAGACAAGTAGAAGACGCCCGATAACGTGTTTTTTTGCTCGGTGATCCACGCCACGGATTCAACAAAGACAGGATGAAGCGCGAAGATCAACGCTCCCAACCAAGCCCCCGGAAGGAATAGCCGGCGCATGATGGCAAGGATCAGGCAAGCGGAGATCGTGTGGAAAATTATATTAACGAGGTGATAGCCCAGCGTGGCATCGCCCCAAATCCGGTGTTCGATCCAGAAAGCGCTGTAAACAAACGGATAGTACTGCGCGGTGGCTCCGAGATCGAACCAGATTCGCCCCAAGCCCTGCGCGGATTGAAGCTCCGGCGGCGTAACATAGGCGTCGTCGTCCCACAGCAAACCGCCTTCTAACGCAGGAAGATACGCCATGACGAGCAGAACGAAAATCAGCAATCCGGCGCCTAGATAATACAGCCCGGCAATTCGTCGCTGCGCCGCCGCTGGCGCTTTCTTCTCCATGAATGAAAAAGAATAGCGCGAGCTTGCGCCGGCGGCAATCTTTTTCTTGATCTTTCTTCTGTCGGAGGCGCATTAGGCAAACCAGAGAACAATTAAGTATGTTTTGGATCAAATTCCGCCCGTATTTGTATGGTCTGGCTTGCCACGATGCCGGGCGGGTGGAGCGGGCTTTAGCCCGCGACGGGTGCTTCAGCACCCGCGCGGGCGCCGGGGCTGAAACCCCGGTTGCACGCTAGAGCGGCGCTAAAGCGTGCTCCACCGGCGATTGCCCGGGCACAAACATTTAAAACACATTCTGTTTTTCGCTTAGCGCGTCGCGTACAATAGTCCGTAGGCATGTTTGCGCCGTACGCGCTTTCTCTGGACGTGAATTTTTGGGAGCTGGTGAAAAGCTCCGATCCGGTGACGTTAGCTGTAATGGGGATTCTCGGCTTAGCGTCGCTGCTCTCCTGGACGATCATCCTTGGAAAATTGTTTTCTTTCAGCCGGGCGCGCTCGTCTAACCGCAAATTTCTGCGGGCGTTCCGCAAAGCGCCGAGGCTCGACGCGGTGGCCGCCGCAAGCGAGCAGTACCGCGACGCTCCCCTGGTGGGAGTCTTCGATTTCGGCTACAGCGAAGCCGCGCGGCAGATGGCGGCGGGCAAAATTACCAATCAAGTGGCGCTGGAGCGCACGCTCCAACTCGGCGTCAGCGAAGAAATCACGCGCTTGGAGCGCAACATGAACTGGCTCGCCACCTGCGCCGCCGTATGCCCCTTTATCGGCCTCTTCGGTACGGTGCTCGGCATCATCGACGCCTTCCAGCAGCTTGGCCTCAGCGGTTCCACCAGCATGCGCGCTGTCGGCCCCGGCATCGCGCGCGCATTGGTCGCTACGGCGATGGGCCTTGCCGCCGCGATTCCCGCCGCTATCTTTTACAATTATTTCGGGAGCGCGATCAGGGAGATCGCCGCGCGCATGGAAGACTTCTGCCTGGAGTTCCTCAACTTAACGGAACGCAATAACGAATAGGAGCCATCTAAGGAGAAGTATGGCCATTTCTACCGGCAACTCCAATGGTTGGCGCGGGCGCGGACGCGCCCGGCTTTCGACCACCGCCTTAGCCGAGATGAACGTGGTGCCGCTGGTGGACGTGGTCTTAGTGCTGCTGATCATCTTTATGCTCACGGCGCACGTCATGGAGTATGGGCTGGATGTCCAAGCGCCGGTGGTAAAGGAGGCATCGGAGACCAACGAAGATCTGCCCGTAGTCACCATTACACGCGATTCGAAGCTTTATGTGAATGAAGCGCCGGCAAAAAACATAAACCTTTTGGGTTCGGATATCCGCTCGCGTTTCAAAACTAACGCTGTATTCGTTCGCGCGGACCGCCGCCTGCAGTGGGAGCAAGTGGCTACGGTGATCGCGGCGCTCGGTAAGGAGAAATTCGATATCAAGCTGGTTACCATGACGGAGGACGTTGGTAAGTGACCGCGCAGGCGGACATTCTGGACCGCACCGATAGCTTGCGCGGGCCATTCTTCGGCGCAGTTGCCCTGCACGGCGCCTTAATCGGCGGCTTCTTTTTGTCCACATCGCTTGCAGGCCACCGCACATCGTTCGGCGCGCTACAAGCCGGAGGCAATGCGATCGGAGTTCAAGCGGTGAATACGATTCCGCTGATCCACCATGGTTCTCCGAATCCGGTCGCTAACGATACGGAGTCCGAGGTCCCCCAGACTCCAGTGAAAGCGCCGGACCGGGTGAAAGCGGAAAAGCCTCCGCCCGACGCGATCCCGCTCAAAATAAAGAAGGCGAAAAAGAAACCGGCGGAAGTCGCCGCGGCGCGCCAGCACTTCCGTCCGCTGGAAGAACTGCTGCCAAATCAGATCACGAGTTCGTCCGCGCCGCAAGTTTCGAATCCGGCTTTTTCCGCGGTGCCGGGTTCCGGCCGGCTCGGGACGGGGGCGAACACTACGCTTGGCAACCGTTTTGCGGGTTATGCCGACCAGATCCGGCAGATTGTGGCCTCTAAGTGGCGGACGGGTGACGTTAATGCCCAGTCGGGCCCGATCGTGATCGCGACCTTCGATCTAATGCGGGATGGCTCCATCCGCAACCTTCAGCTTTTGCAGCGCAGCGGAAATACTTCGCTGGATTTGTCCGTTCAACGGGCGATTCAGGATTCCGCTCCGCTGCCCCCGATTCCTCCAGGCTTCGACCGCGATCATGCGTCGGTTGAATTTTGGTTTGAGCTAAAGCGATGAAATTCAGAATTGTTCTTGTCATGTCAGGCGTGCTGCTGATGACCGGCGCGCTTCTAATGCTCGGACAGCAGCCGACCGGCGTAGACATCCCCGGAGTTATCAAAGAAGGCGAAAAGCCCGTTATCGCCGTGCCCGACTTCCGCGGCGCGGGAGATGCCCAAAAGGCGATGGACCAGTTCAACAAGACTCTTTGGAGCGAACTCGAAGGATCGGGCGCTCTGAAGATGGCGCCGAAGACGCTGTACCCGCTGGCGATTCCGCAGCAGCCGTCGGATTTCAGGCCGCCCACGGTCACTACTCCGGTCACTCGCGGCGCCCAGCCTCAAGTAATCAAGAACGGTCCATGGCTGACGGATTGGTCGGGGCCGCCTGTGAACGCGAACGATCTGGCCATCGGATACACCGTAGCGCAGGACGGGCGCCTGGTTTTATATGGCTACCTTTACAACTTGAGCCAGTCGACCGTCGCTTCCGCTCAGTTGATCAACAAGACGTATTTCGGATCGCTGGACAACGCGGGCGCCACGCTGGTGGCGCGCCAGTTCGCCGCGGACATCCTCCAGCAATTCGGAGCGAAATCCCTTCTCGGAAGTAAGATTTTCTTCGTGTCCGACCGCAGCGGCGTCAAAACCCTTCCAAACGGCTCCAAATTTCCTATGAAAGAAATCTGGTCGATGGATTACGATGGCTCCAACCAGAAGCAATTGACGTTCTACAAAACGACCACTACGGAGCCGGCTGTTTCACCGGATGGAAAGCTTCTGGCATTCGTCACCTATCCGCAAAGCACGCGCAACGGGGTGGAAGTCGACGGGCAGCCTCAAATCATGATGCATTCAGTGGAAACCGGCCGCCGGTTGACGTTCAGTAATTTTGTTTCTTCCGTTGTCGAGACGCCCGAGTTTACGCCGGACGGCAAGCGCTTGCTTTTTTCGACGACCGTTGACAAGGATCCACAGGTTTGCATCTCAGATATAAACGGCGGTAATTTCCAGCGGATCTCGCGGATACGCGCGATCGAAGTTTCACCGAAAGTAAACCCGCGTACGGGAAGCGAGGTCCTGTTTATCTCCGGGCGCTCCGGCCATCAACAGCTCTGGCGCATGAACATCGACGGCAGCGATCCGGAGATGCTGACCACGGGCGAGGGCGACGTGGCGAATCCCTCGTGGCGGCCGGACGGCCAGTTCGTCGCGTTCGCCTGGACGCGCGGCTACGAGCCCGGAAACTTCAATATCTTCATCATGGATATGGGCAAACGAGTGCCCATTCAACTGACCCATGGCATGGGACGGAATGAAAACCCATCCTGGGCGCCGGATGGCATCCACTTGGTTTTTTCATCCAAGCAGGGCCGGTCGACGCAACTATTTACGATGCTGGCGGATGGCACTCACGTTCAGCAACTCACGAATGCGGGGAATAACTTGGAACCGGTATGGGCCAAGGGCAATTAATTAGTGTTCAAGGAGAATTTAAGTAGCAATGCGAATCGATCAGAAAACTGTCAGAGTGGCGGCGATGGGTGCGCTGCTGCTCGCGGCGGCGGCGTGTTCTAAGAAGGCGCCGATAGCTCCCGTGCTCCCGCCGTCGGCGGCGGCGAGCAATGCCCCTCCACCGAGCCCGCCACCCCCCGCCAAGGGCGTGGTGCCGCGCATCGATGTCTTTATGGCAAATCCATCTTCGATTCAGCCGGGCGAGTCTTCCACCCTAAGCTGGTCGGTAGCCAATGCAACCGATATCACCATCGATCAAAATGTCGGGACCGTAGCGGCGAACGGCACGCGCGACGTTTTTCCAAACACTACAACTACATTTACGTTGGCGGCGCGCGGTCCGGGCGGCATGGCCAACCGCTCCGTAACGATTGCAGTCACCAGTCCTCCGCCTCCGCCTCCTAGCGCGCCGAAAGGGCCGTCGGTCTCCGGCGCGGAGATTCTTAGCCGCGAAGCGCAGGACGTGTATTTCGATTACGACAAAAGCGACATTCGCGAGGACGCGCGGCAAGCACTGACGAAAGACGCGGATCTGTTGCGGCGCATCTTCGCCACCGATCCTACGTTTAGCGTAGTGATCGAAGGGCATTGCGACGAGCGAGGCTCGGCCGAATACAACCTGGGCCTGGGCGACCGGCGCGCCAGTTCCGCCAAGGATTTTCTGGTGCAGCTTGGATTGCCTACCGATCGCATCCGCACCATCAGCTACGGCAAGGAGCGGCCCGTCTGCACGGACGCGAACGAAGGCTGCTACCAGCGCAACCGGCGCGCTCATCTGGCGCCGGCGCAATAGGCGATCATAAAGAAAGGGGTACTAACGTGCGAAGAACCAGCGCCTTTCTAATATTCACGCTTGCTGCGCTTCCCTCTCTTGTGCTCGCGCAGAAAAAGGAGGACTTCATTTCTTTGCAGCGCGACGTCGCTCAGCTGGAGGACGAGGTATCGCAGCTCAAGAAATCGCAGGATGAAAAGCTGGATGTACTGAAGCGGATGTTGCAGGAGGCGCTAGATGCATCGAACAAAAATGCGGCCGCGATTGCCGGCTTGCAGCGCAGCCTCAGCGATACGGTGAACGATCAGAAGAAAGCTCTTGATCCGATCAGCGGGCAACTGGTGGACGTTCGCACCAAGGCGAGCCAAACCTCGGAAGACGTCGGCACGCTGCGCGAGACTGTCGCCGATGTGCAGCGCCGGGTGAATGCGCTGGACTCGAAGCTGGGCGATATTTTGACGCAGCTTCATCTGCTGACGCAGCCGCCCGCGCCGCCTCCTTCGGCCGCCGCGCCTGGGACCGCCGGAACGGCGGCTAACGCTCCTCCGGCTGGATTTTCCTGCACGACGGGATTCGAGGACGCCCGGCGCGATTTCTCGGGAGGCCGAGACGAGCTGGCCATGCAAGGCTTTGTCGATATGGTGAAGTACTGCCCCGACGATTCCAATGCCCCTACGGCGCAATACTACATTGGGATGCTTTTTGACCGGTCCGGCCAATATGAGGACGCCGCGAAGGCTTTCGATCGCGTATCGGAACAGTTTCCCAAGAACCCGCGCACCTGCGAGTCACTGTATCGCAAAGGCGATGAGCTCCGGAAGGCCAAGCATCTGACGGATGCAGTAGCGGCGCTGAACGAATTCATCAAGACCTGCCCGGGCGACGATCGCGTCCCCACGGCGCGCTCGGATATTCGCGCGATGGGGATGACCCCGACAGGAGCGCGGAACACGAAAAAGAAGTAGGGCAAGCTTCAGCTTGCCCTGGGACAAGCTGAAGCTTGTCCTACTATACTGTCCTCATGCGCCGCGCTTGCGCCTTGGCTCTTTTTCTTGCCGCCCTCGCGCCGGCGCAGAAGATCACCCTCAACTATCCCACGCGCAGTGGAGCGTCCTGGCCTCTTTTCATCGCTAAAGAAGGCGGCTATTACCAGAAATACGGGCTTGACGCTACGCTTGTCTTCGCCGGGCACCCCAGCGGCATTGCCATGGTCGTCAGTGGCGAAGCGCAGATGGCCAGCTACTCGCTCGAATCCGTGATGCAGGCGGCCGCGCGCGATCCGAATTTCATCGTGGTCGGCAGCTCGCTCAACAAGGCCTATTTCGCGCTGATGACCAGGAAGGATATCGGCAGTGTGAAGCAGCTCAAAGGCAAGCGCCTCGCGGTGAGCTTCCTGGGAGACCCGCCGTACAACTATACCGTCGCGTTACTCCGGAACTTCGGCCTAACCTCGCGCGATATTCAATGGGTGCCGGTCGGCGCGGACGCAAACGGGCGCGCGGCCGCGCTCGCTGGAGGACGCGTCGATGGAACGCTTTTAACACCGCCCTCTTATTTCAGACTCGAAGAATCCGGGTTCAACCGTCTGGCGAACGTCGCCGATTACGACAACATCTTCGCGTCCACGACGTATTTGATGCGCAAGACCACGGTCGCGGCGAATCCGAAATTGCCCGAGCAGTTGATCAAAGCTCACGCCGAAGCAATCAAGCGGTTTTATGAAGACAAGAACTTCGCCGTAAAGGCTTACCAGGTTTACGATCCCCAATCCACAGGCGATATAGAGCGCGTCTATGACGGCTACGCGAAGGGCAACCTGCTGGAGCGCGTGCCATTCGTGCTCGCCGCCGCCCTCAAATCCGTGCTCGATCAGCAAACGGACCCGCAGATCGCCGCCGCGATGAAGGCCGCCGATTATCGCAAGCTGGTGGACAACAGCACAGTGGACCGGCTGATGAAGGAAGGCTACTTCGAAGCTCTGTTCGGACCCGGCATCAAAGCCGAGGAGCAGCGGAAATCGAAGCTGGCCTACCGGTAAGCTAGTCGAACATCTTCATCTGGTCCTCCACCGCCTTCTTCGCCGGTCTCCGCAGAGGACTCCCGATCACCCCCAGCACCTGCACATTTGAAAGCGCGGCGCGAGGCACGAATACGCGCTGGTTCTGAAATGTCGGGTCGGGTGGCACTGCTTGAAAACCGTTGTTTTCCACAAGCAGCAGGTTATTGGGCGCTATCCCCTCCAGCCAATCGCCGTCGCGGAAGAAAAAACGAAGCCAAAGCCCCGCCGTTTTCGGCCGAGTGGTGAAAGCGCGGTGGTCGCGCCAAGTCTCCCCGGCCTCGAAATCTCTGACAAAACAAACGACTTTGGTTTCCGAAAACGGAATTTTTACCACGCTTCCGGCTAAGCGAAGCAGCTCCACGCAATCCCCCTCCAGCGCGGCGGGCACCTGCACGAAACCGGGTAAGGTTTCACGGTCAAAGCGGACTACCAGCACCTTCTTATTGGAGGAGTTCGCCAAGTTGTTAAGGTTTTACTTTCAAACAATTTCGCAAGTATTGTATCATTGGCTGAATGACTGGGAAGGTTTCGGCAAACACTGGCGTATCCGAATCTGTTAAGGCCTTTCTTAATTTTTGCAGGGTGGAAAAGGGGCTGGCGCAGAATTCGATTGCCTCATACAAGAATGATTTGAATAGGTTTAGCTCGTTCATCCAGACGCGCGTCACGGAGATCGCGGCCGAGGATCTGAACCGCTACGTAGACTCACTTTATGCCGCCGGTATGTCGCCGCGCTCAATCGCCCGGCATATTGCAACTCTTAGAAATTTCTACGGTTTCCTCACATCCGAGGGCGCTATCGCCACCGATCCATCGGAATTTCTGAGCTCACCGCGGCAGTGGTCAAATCTGCCTAAGTATCTGAACGAGGAAGAGGTTGAGAAGCTTATTGCGGCCCCACCGGAAACCAAGGCCACGGGTCTTCGCGATCGCGCCATGCTGGAAATGTTGTATGCGACCGGCTTACGCGTTAGCGAATTGTGCGGCTTGGAAACCAACGCCGTCGAACGGCAGCTCGGGGTCCTTCGAGTCCTCGGCAAGGGTAACAAGCAGCGCATGGTTCCTTTCGGGGAGGCGGCCGGACGCGCGCTCGACCGGTATATGTCCGAAGGCCGCCCGCAATTGCTGAAGCGGCGCGCGAGTCCCTATGTCTTCGTGACCGCCCGCGCCTCGGCGATGACCCGGCAATGCTTCTGGATGCTCCTGAAGGCCTATGGGCGCAAAGTGGGCATTACGCGCCGGCTCACACCGCATGTCATCCGTCACAGTTTTGCCACCCATCTAGTGGAAGGCGGCGCAGACCTGCGGAGCGTGCAAATCATGTTGGGCCACTCGGATATTTCTACGACGCAAGTCTACACGCATGTGGTCAAGCGCCGCTTGCGCGAAACCGTCGACCAGCATCATCCTCGCGCCTGAAGCTGCCGGCGCGGGCAGCGGGAGAGTGAGATCGGAATGAGCGACTACATGTTCATGCTGGAAAGCCACCTGAGCGCGGACCAGTTCCGGGTTGTGGGCGAGGTGCGCGACCTGGCATCGGCCGCCGGGCTGAGTGTCTTCTTAACAGGGGGCGCCATGCGGGACATGTTGGGCGGCTTTCCCGTTCGTGATCTGGATTTCACAGTGGAGGGCGCGGCCCTCAAATTCGCGCGCTCGGTGGAGCAAAAGCACGGCGTGAAGGTTGAATCTACCGACGAGCTGCGGAAATGCGCGGAGCTGCGTTTTCCAAATGGCGTCACGGCCGAGATTGGGCAGGCGCATTCGGAGAAATTTGCGAAGTCGGGCGGCCGCCCCCAGGTGGCGCCCGCCACGATTCACGAGGACCTGCGCTGCCGCGATTTCACCATCAACGCGATCGCGCTTTCGCTAAATAAGGCTTCCTTGGGCCTGCTGATCGATCCAACGAACGGCGCGGGCGACATCGAACGAAAAGAACTGCGTGCGATCCAAAATTACTCGTTCTATGACGACCCGGCGCGCATGCTGGGCTTGATCCGCTTCAAAGTGCGCCTTGGGTACGCGGTGGACGAACGAACGAAGCTTCAGTTTGAAAACGCGCGCGAGGCGGACATGCTAACGCGCATTACGCCGGAAGCCCTCGGCGCGGAGTTCCGGCGGATTGCCAGCGAGCCCAGCCCGCACGATTTGCTCCGCGCGCTGGAAGAAGAGCGGCTGACGCAGCTTTTCTGCGCCACTCTGGTAGGCCCGAAGCTAAATTTGCCGGTGTTCTCAAGGCTGCAAAAGGCACGGCAGCTAGCGCCTTTCGGCTGGGACCTGCGTATTCATGCTTTGCCGTTGTTCCTTACGGTTTTGTTTGAGAAGCTGAACCCGAAGGAACGGTCGGAGCTAGCCACGAATACATCTTTATCCAAAGCCGATGTCGCGGCGGTCCAGAAGCTGGAGACTGCCGCGAAGAAACTCGAGCGCGACCTGAAAGCGCCCAAGCTTCAAAAGCCGTCTCTGCTGTATCAAGCGATTTCGAAAGCGCCCGGCGAGCAGGTGATGTACCTGGCGGTATATTCCGAACAACGCATCGTGCAGGACAGAATTCGGAACTACTTCCAGAAGTACCTGCCCGCGGCGGGAGAAGTCACGGACGAAATGGTAGCGGCGGCTGGAATCGCCCCCGGCTCGCCCAAGTTCCTGAAGGCGAAAGAGGAGATGGTACTGAAACGGCTCGACGCGCGGCCTAAGAAACCGGAACCTGTGCCGGAGCCACCTCCGCCGCCTCCTATGTCGAGCTTCGCCCGAGGCTCAGGCTTTCGCCAGGCGCGATGATCGTTATCGGACTATCCATGGACCGCAAAGTTTTCTCGGGACTCCGGTACGGTGTGCTTTCGAGGATCGCCAACGCTGCCGGATGCGTCTCTGAAAAACCTGAACTTCACTAACCATTTCAAAACGTAACGGTAGAGCTGGCCGCCCAAAAAATTTTCTGTACCTGAAGGTGAACTGCCGCTGGTTGCCCGCGTCGACGCAGTAAGAACGAGACGTTCTGCGTCGTCCCTGCGATATTGCTCCCAAAGCGTGCCCCCGCGCCTTGCCGGTCATGATTAGCGGCACGCAGCGCTGCCTGCGCCACAACGTTCGCATTCGCCTGCCCGGTCTGCATTTGCCGCGGCTGCGTCTGCTGGACCGTTGCGATAACCGTAGGGGTCTAAGATTGTCGCAGTGCCACTCGGGCGTTTTTGCGGTGAGGCTCACCGAAGCCGAGAGTTTGTCTCGAGCCTCGTGCCCACTACTGCCGTATAGTGCGTCCACTGCTTTCACCGCGTCGGGCCCCCGACTTGCACCAAGAATGCGAAAGAGTCCTGAATTGGCCCCTGTTGAAAGCTAAACTGGCTATACTGTTTTGGGCGGTTTAAGCCCGGAACTATACATGAAAACACCCGCGCCGGTAGAATCTGCCTCCGCATTAATCGACGAGAAGGTCAAGCAACTTGGGGACTGGCGCGGGAAGATGCTCGCGAAAGTGCGCCAAATCATACATGAGGCCGACCCTGAGATCGTCGAAGAGTGGAAGTGGGTGAAACCGACGAACCCCGGGACCCCGGTCTGGTCTCATGGCGGCATCGTCTGTACGGGAGAGACCTACAAGAACGTCGTAAAACTGACATTCGCGAAGGGATCTGCCTTGCCAGACCCTTCCGGTCTATTCAATTCCAGTCTCGAGGGGAATGTCAGGCGCGCCATTGACATCCACGAAGGCGACAAGCTCAACGAGAGGGCCTTGAAGGACCTAATTCGTGCCGCGGTAGAGCTGAACAATGACCGCAAGAGCACGCCGAAGCGCGGGCGCGCGAGCAGCAAGCGGGCCGGCTAGCTTGATGTTGCTTTGCACTAGAAAAGAAGTCGTGCCGTGCTGTCCCTCTTGGTTACTGTTTCGGAGTACCGCGAAACTTGCGCCTGAGCACGGGAACGATGCCGAGCAACACTGCGCCGGCGAAAACCAAAACCGCAGGTTCGGGTGTCGCCGCAGAGTTGACGGTTACGCCGGGAATATCGCCACCGGTTTCATTACGAATCTCGGCCCGCGTGTGCGAGCCGAGCAGACCCGCCAATAGGATTCCAGCTACAGGTACGGCCCTGCACAACATTGCTACCCTCCGAACAATTTTTTTTAATATAGGCTGCTTGGTTTATTGTTCAACAGCGTAGCTGCAATCCCGATTCCAGTAAACCGGCAGTGTTAAGTAACCCTGCGGAACGACTTAGCTTTCCAGGAATTGGTCCTGATTCGCCTTTGTCTTCTCTAAGGGTGAAAATTCGGGATAGATCGCATGCCACTCTTGAAAAAAATCTATTGACTTGCTTCCCGCCTTTATGCTAAATAAATAGCATAATGCTAAATTACCAGCAGGAACTGCCGGCATGACCGATCTCAGCCGCCGCGAGCGCCAAATCATGGACATCCTGTACCAACGCGGAAAATCTTCCGCCATGGAAGTCCGCGAAGCCATGCCCGACCCGCCCAGCTACTCCGCGGTTCGCGCCATGCTGCGGATTCTCGAGGAAAAAGGGCACGTGAAGCATCAAGCGGAAGGCCTGAAGTACGTATACTTGCCCACCGTGGCGCGCGAAAAAGCAAAGCGTTCCGCTGTGAAACACCTGATGGAAACATTCTTTAAGGATTCGCCGGAGCAGGTGATGGCGGCGCTCCTGGACGTCTCCTCCACGCGCCTCACCCGCGAGGAGTTGGAGCGGATGGCCGAAATGATCGAGCGCGCAAAGGAAGAGGGTAAATAAATGTTCACATGGACTGAGACAAGATTGTTTTCCGAGTTGCTAAATGCCGCGCTGAAGAGCACTTTGCTATTCGGCCTCGCCTGGATTCTTACGCTTTCGCTTCGCCGCTGCTCCGCGGCCGCACGCCATCTGGTCTGGACCGCGGCGGCGGCGGCAGCAGTCGGGCTCCCATTTCTATCGATCGCGATTCCGGAAGTGAGCTTTCCAGTGCGAGTGCTCCCCGACATAGTTTTCCAGACAACCGCGATTGCTACGCCGGGCAACGCCGCGGACTTGAGCGCAACCCATTCTGTCCCGGCCGCGGTAGCGCAGGTTTCGCACTGGCACCCCGATTGGAAGCTCTGGCTGATGCTGCTCTGGGCTGTCGGATCCACGAATTCTCTGGCGCAAATGATTGCCGGGCGGGCGGCCGTGCGCCGCGCCCGGCGAGCCGCCGGGCCTTTCGCGGATTCCGGTCTATGTACCGATTTGTGCCGTTCACTCGGGATGCGGCGCAAGGTCGAGCTTCTCGAATCCAGGTCCGGCAGCATGCCAACCACCGCCGGCGTGTTCAGGCCGGCGATCTTCTTGCCTTCGGAGGCAGTGCAATGGAGCGAAGCACGCCTTCGCGTGGTACTGCTGCATGAACTCGCGCACGTCCGCCGTGGCGACACTTGGACACACTGGGTTGCCCGCACCGCCCTGATGCTCTATTGGTGGAATCCGCTGGCGTGGAAAGCATGGCGCGAACTCTTGAAGGAACGCGAGCGAGCCACCGACGATTTAGTATTAAACTCCGGCGAAGGCGCCTCCGATTATGCGGGTCATCTTCTGGCCGTGGCTACTTCGATGCGCGCGGCGCCGGTTCTCGCATGGGCGACGGTTTCGATGGCGCGCCCGTCGCAACTCGAAGGCCGGCTGATCGCGATCCTCGATTCCGAAGTAAATAGGAGGATGCCGGGACCCGCATTCATGACTGCCGCGGCGGTGTTAACCGCAGCCGTGGTCGCGCCGCTCGCCGCTTTACACGCGCAGGATAATGCCGCCATACCCGCGGATGTAGACGCCGCGATCCGAGTGGCGAAATCCGAGCAGAATTACGAAGTGCTTGAAAACGCCGCGAAAGCGGCTGAGAAGCAGGGCAAGTTCGACACCGCCGAACAACTGCTTCAACCCGCCGTTGCAATTCGGGCGGACAAAGCGGGCCAAGAGAGCACGGAGTACGCCGTCGGACTGCTCAAACTCGGCGATCTCGAAAATCTGCGCGGCAACGATAAGTCCGCCCAAGACTTCTACGCACGCGCCATGCAAATCTTGCGCGATACACCGCAAGCAGCGCCCGCTTTGATGTATCTCGGGAGGGCTGCCATGAAGCAAAAAGATTACTCAAAAGCCCTGGAGTATTTCCAGCGTGCGCAAACCGCCGATCCGGCCAATGCTGGTGTTGCGCTCATGTGGACGGGAATCGTACAACAAAGCCAGAACGATACGCAGGAGGCGGAAACCGCTTATAGGAACTCGCTGCTGCGCCAGGAACCAAACACGACCGCCGCTGCGGCCACGATGTTGGTCTACGCGAAATTTTTGCGAAACCAGAGCCGTAACGACGAGGCGAATGACCTCGAAGCCCGGGCGTTGGCAATTCAGAAGGCGAATGCAGTTACACCGAAGCTCCCGGCGGACACTTTCCGGATCGGCCCCGGAATTTCGACGCCGAAACCGCTGCAACAGATTGAGCCCACTTACAGCGAAGATGCTCGCTTGGCGCATTTGGAGGGAACGGTGGTCCTGTCGATCGTAGTCGGAGCCGACGGTTTGACTCACGATATTAACGTCGTACGAGGACTCGGATTGGGGTTGGACGAGAAGGCTGCTGAAGCGGTCGGTAAATGGACGTTCCAGCCCGGCGCCAAAGACGGCCAGCCGGTATCCGTGGCTGCAGTGGTCGAGGTTAATTTTCACCTTCTGTAAGAAGTGGCTGAAAAGCACCAACCCCGGTGCATTTCAGCACGGTTAAACGGCCATATCTCTACTGCTTTCTGTCGCTTGAAACTGGCTGGAGGCGTGCATACGTCTATATGGTTTAGAGGGACCTATGAAACGCGGACTTACAGTTTTAGGTTTGGTAGCAGCAGCAGCTTTTGCATTTGGCCAGGACGCCCCGCAGCAGGATTCGGGCGGCTGGCATCGCATTGGCGGCGGTAATCAAGCGCCTGCGGTACAAACGGCTCCTGCGCAGAATTTCCCTGGGCAGAATGCGCCTGGGCAGAATCCTCCTGGGCAGAATCAAAGTCAGGCGGTTCCTACTCCCCCGCCCCCGGTCTCTCTTCCACCGGCGACGCTGACGCTTCGTCAAGGTACGTTCGTGATCGCCCGCCTAAATCAACTTTTGCATTCCGACCACAATCATCCGGGCGACGCTTTCACAGCCACTCTGGTGCGGCCCATTATCGTTGACGGATTCGTTGTTGGCCGGCCCGGCGATTTGGTAGCCGGCGAGGTCACGGATGCCGAGCCTGGCCGAAGGGGCGAGAACGTTTCGCGGCTCGGCGTTAAGCTGACCAGCATTACACTCGCGGACGGGAATCAAGTAAGCGTGAATTCGACGTTGGTGACCTCAAACGGTCCCGGCTGGAGCGTTCCGGATACCGCAACCGTGGCTGGAACCAGCGCTGTTGGCGCGACCATCGGCGCAATTGCGGGCGGCGGAGTGGGTGCGGCAATCGGCGCCGGGGCGGGCGGTTTCGCGGCTCTTGCAGGACTGCTGATGACTCACGGTCGTCCGACGATTCTGTCCCCGGAATCCGTCCTGACGTTCCGCGTGACAAACGATATCCCCGTGGACACGAATCGCTCGCCGCAGTCCTTCCGACCGGCGGACCAGAACGACTACACCCAAAATAACTCCCAGCCGAGGTTAACCCAGCGGTCTGGGCCTGGTTATCCCGGGTCCGGGTATCCGGGGTCCGGCTATGCCGCGCCCGGGCCCTACGCGCCGTATTACGGATATCCTTATTCCTACGCTTATCCGTACCCATACTATGGCTACTACGGCCCGAGCGTCGTGATCGGCGGGTATTATCGCGGCTTTTATCGCCGTCGTTAACAAGGGGTTTCAGGCTTGCGGCGGGCTGGAGCTGCCGCGGCGTGCCGGGTGATATTGCCCCACTTCGGAACGCAATATTTCCGCATGGCCCGGCAGTCATATAGATCCCGCCGCGCCGGCGCAACCTTCGGTGAACATTTGCTGAGAATTCTTCGGTGCTCGGCTGTCTCTTAATATGAGATGTTTCTTCGTTGGCCCCACAATAAAGCCTCGTTAGTGTATCCCGTTCCGCCCGCACCCCCAACCGTCGTATTGGTTCCCTGGTTCCGATCGACCCGTCAGATTCGAGTGTTTCCCAACGGCTGGAGCGCCGATGCCGCCGCGCTCTCCCCCGCCGCCATCGCCGCACGCTGGCCTCAACTCGACGATCTCATCGAGGGAGGAATTCCTTCATTGACACATGCCGTCATCGCACTGGCGCTCTCGCCGGAGGAACTGCTTTCCGAGACCCAGCGGGACCGCCTGTGGCGAGCCTTCCGCGTACCCGTTTTCGAGCAGATCGTCACCGAAAACGGCGCGCTGCTCGCGGCGGAATGCGAGGCTCACGACGGCTTCCATATAGAAGCGCCGTCGCTCGCCTTCGATCCGTGCTGCATAGAAGTGAAGCCCTGCGGCTGCGGCCGCACCACGCCGCGCCTCAAGCCCACGGGCATGCGGGTGCAAGCCATCGCCGCCTACGCGCGATGAAGGCCAGTGATCGGTTCTCAGTTATCAGTTGTCGGTCATCACTGAGGACTGAAGACTGAAAACTGAGAACTGATAACTGATAACTGAGCGTTATAATACAAGCGAGTTCCACTCGCCTAACGCGAACGTGGCGGAATTGGCAGACGCACTGGATTTAGGTTCCAGCGCCCGCAAGGGCATGGGAGTTCGACCCTCCCCGTTCGCACCATATTTTGAGGACTTAATTGCGCTGGATCGAAATTCGCGCAGTTCCGTTGTGGGTTTGTTAAGCATTCCAAGCTGTTTGCGCACGATCGAGAAGTCGTGATGCTAGAACGCGGAGGCATACAGAGAAACATTCTTCCCACGCAAGACTTGTCACACCTTCAGAAAGAGAGTATCTTAAAGAATAGTCAGGTCCTAGGGAATGAGCGCCGATAGACTCAAGAGAATCACTATTGAAGAAGGCAAATGCGGGGGCCGTCCGTGCATCCGCGGCCAGCGTATTCGCGTCACAGATGTGCTTGAGCTGCTAGCGAACGGTGCGAGTTTCGATGAGATTCTAGCCGACTACTCGTTCCTCGAGCGCGAAGACATCTACGCAGCGATTGAATACGCGGCCCATCAAGCCGATCACACCGTCCTGCAAGCCTCGTGAAGTTTCTGGTCGATAACCAGCTTCCCGCGGCTCTCGCGCGTTTTTTGGCTTCTCGGGGCGTAGATTGTCAGCATGTTCTGATATCGACGTGGGCGGTGCAACCGATGCCGCTATCTGGGACTACGCCAGTCGGAATGATTGCGTGGTCATCAGCAAGGATGCAGATTTCCTGTACATGGCGAATCTTCCCTCGGCCAAGGCGCGGCTCGTCTGGGTGCGAATCGGCAACTGTCGCACCAAGGCGCTGCTTGCTGCAGTGGAACGTCTCTGGCCCAAGATTGAGTCTGGCTTGAAAGCGGGCGATCGCGTTATCGAGCTTCGCTAATCGACAAATAGACATCCCCCAAAGCGTAGCTTTGGCAGTTCGTCAACGGCTGCGCATGTGAGTATTTGCATTCGCCATCTTGCGGACAAGGGTTGTTGCGGTCTGACGGAGCGGTCAAGCGCGCGCGGATCCGCGGAGGGTAAAGCCTCTTCGACACTGTTACAGGGCAGTTGTTCGTAGCACCGACGGCACCGACCTCGGGTTCTGACGCAAAAGACAAAAGGGCCTTGCTCGCTCTACAGCGTTGAGATAACTTCTGGCCCGAAAAAGTCGACGTTCGAAAACTGCTTTCAGACAAAAAGTGTCCACAATTCGTCTTGCATCGGTAGCCATAAGGAGCTATACTGCCGTCATTCGGAAGGTGTATGTGACGGGATCTGAGAGCCAGAAACTGTTCTGGCTTCCACCCGCCTGTTTTATAACAATTACCAAAACAAACAGCCGCCGCAGATCATTTAGGTGGTCTGCGTGTGTGGCTGCTTATTAGTTACAACGTAACGCGCAGCCTCGAAAGCATGAGGCGTTCGGGGTGATACGCGCCGAGGAGGAAACCGATGATCCCGAATCGAAAGGCGCTCGTTTTCATTGGACTGCTGGTTATCGCGGGAGCCGTTCAGGCCGCGACCTTTATCAACACTTGTCCATTTATAATCAGTACTCCGGGGGATTACCTGCTTTCAGCAGATTTGTTGTGTCCCGGCGGAGGAACTGGAATCACGATTACTTCGAGTCACGTGACTCTGAAGCTCGAAGGACACACGATAATTCCCGCCGTGGGCAGCAGCAGTGGCAGCGCTATCAGTAACTTCTCTAGCGGAATAACCGGGACGCCCGTGGTGGACGTTCACATCTTGGGTCCCGGTCTGATCATGGGCGGCGCAGTAAATTCTTTCTCTTTCGGAGTTTCCCTCGTAGGGAGTGTGACCGACTCAGAAGTGAGCGGGCTTACGGTGCGGGGGTCCCGCGTCGCAGGTATAAACGCCGATGGGCAAGCTCCCGGCACCACCGGATTGACATTTACGAAGAACACTCTCGCGGGAGGCAACTGGGGAATATTGGTGACAAACCTTACATCCAGCACGATTTCGGAAAATGACGCAAGCGGCAACTTTATCGGTATCCAGATAAGCAACGAAGGCGTGACCGGGCCGCCGATAACGTTCAGTCGAAACATTGTTAACGGGAACACTAATACCGGCGTGATCATCGACACCGGCTTTGTCACGGCCCAGAAAAACGTCGTAAGCGGGAATGGCGTAGTTGGGATTGACGTTCTAGCCTCGCAGCTCGGGGTCACGATTGCCCTTGAGGTTACCGGCAATACGTCATTGGCGAACGGAACTGTCGACCTGAATGATGCCGTTCCGGGTTGCACGGGAAGCGTGTGGAGCGGTAACAAGTTCTTCACGCGTAACCAAAGTTGTATTGATTGAGGTGGCCGGTTGAGGTCGGCGAGATCGAATCGGGTTGCAACTTGATGTGCCTCGAGATGTCAAGCAAGCTTGAACGCGCGCGCGGGTGCCCGCGGTTACTTCGGTCTGCCGGGGGCGAGGGCGCGGCGTGCTCTACTGAATTCGATGGGACTGCTGACCATCTCCGGCGAGCCTGCTTCATGCTTTGAAGGCGTCGCCCACGCGACTGCGCGCCTGTTGGGTTTTGATCTCGTCGACGAGGATCGCATTTCGCAGCTCCTTCGCGAGCAGTTTGGCGGCAAAAATATACCCGATTACGCTTGGCGCCCCGCTGTTGCGTCGGCGATTGCGAATCTGGCGAAGGGGCATCATTTGGTGCTCGCAGTTCGGGGAGCCGAGGCGATCTTGCCGCTAGTTCCGGGAATGCTTCGAGCCGGCATCCTGTCCACGGAAACGCGGCGGATTGGGGCTGTGATGCTCGAACGCCGGCTGGAGAGGCCGGACGCAATCGCGGCGCTCGCGCAGATGGATGACGCGGCACGAACGGAGCGCAAGGCACGCTTTGGACGGGCCGCGCCCCTGCCGGAGCATTTCGACATCGCTCTAAACGCCGAACAGTTCGAACACGGCCAAATGGCCGAGATTTTGCGAGCCGCCGCGGGCGCTCGATGCCTGCGCGAACAGGGCTTTCTTCCCGCGGCCGTCGAAGCAAAACTGCAATTTCAGACACGTCTAGAACTGGCTCGCCATGGCATAGTTCCGGTTGGGCAAGCGCGCCTGAAGCCCGTCGCCTTTGGCCATCCCAGTGAGGAGGTCTTCGCCAATCTCCTCGATTTTTACAGCATCCACTGGGAGTATGAGCCGCGCAGCTTTCCGCTCCAGTGGGACAAAGACGGTAACGTGGCGGAAGCTTTCACGCCGGATTTCTATTTGCCTGAATTTGACATTTACGTGGAACTCACCACCATGAAGCAGACGCTGGTTACACGAAAGAACCGCAAGATCAAGCTGCTCCGCGCTGTTTATCCGCACGTGAATATTCAAGTGTTCTATCAAAAAGATTTTCAGGATTTGATATTCAAATACGGCCTTCGGGTGAGCGCGTAGTGAACGCTCCGCCGGGCATGGAGCGCGTTCTCTTTTCCGAAGAGCAGGTCGCGGCGCGGATTCGCGAAGTGGGAGCGGCGATCGCGGAGAAGTATCGCGGCCGCGATTTGAAGCTTATCGGAGTGCTTAAAGGCGCCGTTTTTTTCTTGACGGAGCTTGCGCGGGCGATCGACATTCCGGTGCAGATCGATTTCTTGGCGATTTCCAGTTTCGCGGGGCACGGTCCGGGGCTGGTGCGCATCGAGAAGGATCTGGACGAGCCGATCGAAGGTCAGGATGTGCTGCTGATAGAGGACATCGTCGATACCGGTTTGACAGCGCATTATCTATTGCGCACGCTCGCGGGGCGCGGACCGCAGTCTCTCGCGATTTGCACGCTGCTAGACCGCAGCATCCGGCGGATCGTGCAAGTTCCGGTGGAGTTCCGCTGCTTTGAGATCCCGGACCGTTTCGTGGTGGGCTGCGGGCTGGATTTTAAGCAGCTCTACCGGAACCTCCGGTATATCGCGGTGATGAACCCGGAGAGGTAGGACAAGCTTCAGCTCGTCCTCAATTGGAATGGACAAGCTGAAGCTTGTCCTACGTGACACATTCGTGACAGAAACGCGGCACAATTTTGGCAATCGGCGTGTACAATCGGGTTATCATGACGCCACTACGGGAGTGGCTGCATAGGCCGGCGGGCACGCTGCTGCTGATCGTTTTTCTGCTGACGGCTGTCTCCGTAACCGCTGTAGTCTGGTTCGGCTGGAAGCTCTATCAGCAGGAGAGCCTCGTGCAAGCACAGCGTTCCGAGGAGCGCCTGGAGCAAGCCGCGGGCCGGATCGCCGCAAACATCCGCAGCGCTCTGGCGGAAAACGGCGAGCGTTTGGGCGCGTGGGAACTCGCGCCTGCGCAGCTCGGGCCCGGCGAACTGCTGGTCACAATAAAAGACAACACCGCCATGGCAGCGGGAACGCCCCTGCTCTACTATCCGCATCGGTCACGCGAGCCGGAAGCAGATCCCGCCATCTTTGCCGATGCCGAGTTGATGGAAATCGCGCAGAAACGACCTGCCGATGCGCTGGAAGCCTACCGGCGGCTTGCGGATTCGAACAAGGCCGCGATTCGCGCGGGAGCGCTCTTGCGCGAGGCGCGCGTGCTTCGGAATACCGGCCGCGCCGGCGAGAGCCAGATCGCGTATACGCGACTGGCGGGGATGCGCGGCGTAACAGTCGCGGGCTCGCCCGCGGATCTGGTCGCCCGCATCGCGCTAGGCGATCCAGCAGTCACCCAAGATTTGCTCCGTGGACACTGGCATCTTACACGAGGGCAGTTTCAATTTTATTGGGATGCAACGGCGCATGGTCAACCGGCGCCCGCCGATGCCATTGCGCTGGCAGAAGCGGTTTCGAGCGTATGGGAGCAGCGCGAATCGATTACGTCTTCTCTACGCGGCCAACAGACTATATGGGCCGAAGGAAAGCCATTTTTGGTTATGTGGAGGGGCTCGCCCGAGCGGCGCGCCATCCTGCTCAGCAAACCCGAATCGTTCCTAAAGCCCCAACGCGATTGGAAGCTCGTAGCCGCGCTCGCCGATACGGACGGACGTATCATCGCGGGGGAACGAGCGGCTTCGGGGCGGATGGTAATCCGGGCTCCCGCGGAAACACAGCTTCCCTGGACGCTTTACACGGGTTTGCCGCAGCCCATTGAAGACGCCGACCTCGCCGCCAGCAAACGATTTCTCATGCTCGGCACGTCCGCGATGGTTTTGTTTCTCGTGTTGGGCGGTTATTTCATTGCCCGGGTCATCCGGAGGGAAGCCGAAACGGTGCGCATGCAGTCGGATTTTGTTTCGGCCGTTTCGCACGAGTTCCGTTCGCCCCTCACGTCCCTGCGACAACTGTCGGAGATGCTGGCCGACGGCCGGATTCAGTCCGCAGAGCGCCGGCAGATCTACTATGAAACGCTGGTGAAGGAAACAACCCGGTTGCAGCGGCTCGTCGAGGGCCTTCTCAATTTCGGGCGGATGGATGCGGGCGTGCGCGAGTATCGCTTCGAAGAAGTGGACGCGGCAGCGCTGGTGCAGCGCGTGGTGGCTGAATTCGACGCACAGGTCGCCGGCCAGGGAAGGCGCATCGAATCCCGCGCCTCGACCGGGCCCTTACACATCGAGGGCGATCCGGAAGCCATTTGCGTGGCGGTGCGAAATCTGCTTGACAATGCTTTGAAGTATTCACCGGGTCAGCCCGTGGTGTGGGTCGGCGTGGGCGTGAAAAACGGTTGCGTCGCTATCAGCGTCCGGGATAAAGGACCGGGGATCACGGAATCCGAGCGCAAAGCGATCTTCCGAAGATTTGTTCGCGGCAGCGCGGCAAAAGCGACCAATGCGAAAGGCTCCGGGGTTGGGTTGACCATGGTGCGGCACATTGTGGCTGCGCATGGCGGAGAAGTTACCGTCGAGAGCGAACCGGGTCATGGGAGCGAATTCACCATCCTGCTGCCGCCGGGGAGAAATTCGCGCCACAGAGACTTGCCCAGTTCAGCGGCGCCAGGCTCTGTTGGCGCCGCCGGGGAGGAATTAGAGTGGCGCGCATCCTGATTGTTGAAGACGAGCCGGCGATCGCGCTCGGCCTGGAGGACGATCTCAAGCTGGAAGGCTACGACGTAGAGGTAATAGAAAACGGCATCGATGCTTCGCGCCGCGGGCGCGAGGGAAATTTCGACCTGATCGTGCTCGATATTATGCTGCCCGGGAAGGACGGATTCGAGGTTTGCCGGGATTTGCGGCGCCATGGCGTGAGCACGCCGGTACTGATGCTTACCGCCAAGGCGCAGGAGAGTGAGAAGGTGATGGGGTTGGAACTGGGCGCCGACGATTACGTTACCAAGCCGTTTGGGACGCATGAAGTTCGCGCTCGCATCAAAGCACTGCTGCGGCGCGCGCGGCCCGAGCCGAACACGGAAACGTTCCACTTCGGCAAAACGACCGTGGACTTCACGCGCGGGGAAGTGCGCACTAACGGCAATACCGTGGATTTGACACCTTTGGAATTCAAGCTCCTGGCTTTGTTCGTCCGTTCACGCGGGCGAATTTTGAGCCGCGATCAGTTGCTGGCGGGTGCGTGGACTCCGGATACCTTCGCTTCCGACCGGATCGTGGATAACCATATCGCCAATTTGCGGCGGAAGATCGAGCCGGATCCGGCGCATCCGCGGTATCTCAAAAATGTGCGCGGCCTCGGCTACAGATTCGATGGCTAAAACGTTACGCAAACCTGACAGATTCGCCGTCGAAATCCGGCTTGCATTGGTTATGCTGCTGTTCGTGGCAGGGCAGACGATGATGGCGGCGACTGCGGAAGCAAGCCTGGAAGCTGCGATTTATAAAGAGGCCGTGCTTGGCGACGTTAAAGGTGCAATGGAGGATTATCGAAGGCTGGCGGGCTCGCCGCAAACGCCGCGCCCGGTTGCCGCGCGAGCTTTATTGCAGCTTGGCGATTGTCTGGAAAAATCGGGCCTGCGCGATCAGGCGCGGCAGCCATATACGCGCATCGCGAAATATTACTCGGACCAAACCGACGTTGTGGCGCAAGCGCAAGCGCGGCTTTCCGGATGGGAGGAATCGTTTCCCGCGCCACGAAATTTAACGTTCGAACAAGGCGTGGAGGGTAAAGCGCCGCCGGGGTGGTCCGTTCCCGCGCTGCCGAAGGATGCGTCCCAGTGGGCGGAGTTGCGGCGGAGCGGGTGCCGAAGCCGAACAGGTTGCGCGGTGGTGTTGGGAAATTCGCCGGTGCGCGTGGGCAACTTGTACCAAAGTATTAGCGCCGGCGCTTACCGCGGCAAAACCATACGTTTGACCGCGTGGCTGCGCATGGAAGCCGCCGATGCCGGCGATCGCGCTCAGATGTGGCTGAGCGTCGACCGGGGTAAAGGCAAAGAAGCCCTTTTCGAGAACATGAACGACCGGCCCGTTCAGACTGCCGACTGGACGCAACGCGAAATCACAGCCGATATCGATCACGATGCAACGTTCATTGAATTCGGCGTAATGACCTACGGCCGCGGCCGGGCGTGGGTGGACAGCGTGTCGTTCGAAGTGGTCGTCAGTCATCAGTAGGCAGTCATCACTTCTCAGTTATCAGTTCTCAGTAAAGCAACTGAAAACAGGAGGTCATATGCATAAGCTCGTAGTGTGTTTACTCGTGTGTGCCGCCACGGCTCCGGCGCAACAGGCGAAAAACTACAAAGATGCCGCCGAATATAACCTGTATGAATCGGTCGTGAAGGACATTGATGCAGGCGGTTTCGCGAAAGCGGTCGCTGACCTGGATGCTTGGAAAACGCGGTATGGGGAGTCGGATTTTAAGCAGGAGCGGGAGTTCTTCTACGTGCTCGCCTACGCAGGGACCAATCAGCCGGACAAAGTCATCGACCTCTCCACGGATCTTCTGGCGAATGGGTCGCTCGATGCCGCGAAACAAGTTCGGGTACTCTACAGCGCGGCGACTGCGATTCAGCAGATCCCGAACCCGACGGAGCAGCAGCTTGCTACCGCATCCAAAGCGGCGAGGGATCTCGCGGCATTTGATAAGACGCCTGATGGAATCGCGCCTGATGCGTGGGCCTCGACACTCATACAGTTGCAGACTACGGCGCACGGAGCTTTACTGTACGTCGCATTGCTGCCGGGAGCGCAAGCGCTGAGAAAAAACGATTGTGCGGGCGCCGAGAGCGCGTTACGCAAAGCTCTGGACGAGTTTCCAGAAAGTGCTCAGGCGGCGGGTTATCTCGGAGAGACGTGGATGTGCTTGTACAAAACCGATCGGCAGCGGGCTCCGTTTGCCATCTACGAATTCGCCAGGGCTGCGAGCCTCGATCCGGCTAAGGGCATGGCGGATCCGAAATGGCAGCAACAGACAGTCGAGCCGGCTCTGGAGCGGCTCTACACGTCGTATCACGGGGCGGACCCTGAGGGTTTACGGCAATTGAAAGAGCTGGCGGTGAAGTCGCCCCTTCCGCCGGAAGGATTCAGCATCGATTCCGCCGCTCAAATCGCACAACGCAAGCAGGCGGATTTTGAAGCGAAGAATCCTGAGCTGGCGCTGTGGCTGAGAATCAAGGCGGCACTCACCGCGGCTGATGGCGATCAGTATTTCGCGTCCGATCTGGATGGCGTCGATATGCCGCAATTGAAAGGCATCCTGATTGAAGCGAAGCCCGCCTGCCGCCCAACCGAGCTCCGTGTGGCCGTTCCCTCACTGGATACAAAGCCGCCTTTCCTTCCAGAGATCGACCTGAAGCTCGAAAAGCCTCTGGCGGGAAGGCCGGATCTGAACGGGGAAATCCGTTGGGAAGGCACGGGCGCGGCGTTCACGAAAGCACCGTTTCTACTGACGGTGAAAACAGCAAAAGAGAAGATCCAGGGATTGAATTTTCGTCCATGCACGACCAGCCCTATCACGAGAAAGTGACTCGTTTGAAAAGTGGGGCAGGTTGCCAACCTGCGGCGGGTTGCCAACCCGCCTGTTGACCTTTCAACCAACCCGCCCAGCGCGGTTGCCAACTTCTACCTGCGTTTCGTCTTCACCACCACCGGCGTCCCCTCAAACCCAAACTTCTCACGCAGCCGATTTACGAGGTACCGCTCGCCGGAAAAATGCAGTTTGTCGGCGCGATCCGTAAACGCAACGAACGTCGGCGGGCGCATAGAGGCTTGGGTCAGATAGCGAATGCGCGGTTGGTATTCCCAGCGCAGTGTTTCCATGAAGCGATTCAGCTCCCCAGTGCCGATGCGCTTCGACGCGGATTCGTAGACTTTCCGGATCAGCGGGAAAAGCGCGCGTGTGCCTTGATTTTTCTGCGCCGACATGAACATCACAGGCGCATAGTCCAGGAATTTGAGCTGATCGCGAATATCTTCGAGAAACTTGCGCTTGCTAGGCTCCTTCGTGGCGTCCCATTTGTTTACGCACAGGATCACCGCGCGTCCTTCTTCATGCGCGTAGCCGGCGATGGTTGCATCCAATCCGACCAGGCCTTCGGTTGCGTCGAGCACTAAAAGCGCAACGTTGGCCATGCGGAGGTGCTTACGAGCCATCACGACGCTCAGCTTTTCCGCCATCAGCTTCGTTTTTCCTTTGCGGCGGATGCCGGCGGTATCGACGAAGACGTAATCGATGCCATCGCGGGTGACAGTCTCATCGACGGCATCGCGTGTAGTGCCCGCCACCGGCGATACGATGGCGCGCTCGGAGCCGGTCAGCGCATTCAGCAGCGTAGATTTCCCGACGTTCGGACGGCCCAGAATGGCGACTTTGATGCGAGTGGTTCGAGCAGGCGGCGCTTCGGCTTCTCCCGCCCCGAACCCGCGTGTAACGTGATCGAGCAGGTCCTCGATGCCGAGATGGTGTTCGGCGGAGATGGGAAAAAGATGCTCGAAGCCGAGCTCGTGAAACTGATGCGCGAGGTGCTCGCCCTTCGGGCTATCGATTTTGTTTACGGCGAGCGCGACCGGCTTCCCGAGGCGCCGCAGCATGGCCGCAAGATCGCGGTCGGCGGTTGTGACCTCCGCGCGTCCGTCGATCAGGAGGATCACCTGCGAAGCGTCCTCCAGCGCCACGCGCGCTTGTTTCAGGATTTCGCTGGGGATGAGTTCTGCGTCGTTGGTAATGATGCCGCCGGTATCGGTCAGCTCGAATTTGCGTCCGCGATATTCGGCTTCGCCGCGGATGCGGTCGCGCGTAATTCCCGGCTCGTCGCCTACAATGGAGCGGCGTTGGCCAAGAATAGCGTTGAACAACGTCGATTTGCCGACGTTCGGGCGGCCAACAATGACGACGGATGGAAGCGAGGGCACTCCATCAATTTTCGCCTATGCCTGATTTACCGAACGCGTGTCTGACGCATGTGGCCGCCGATCCGGGGCCTGCAACGTTTTCCGCACATGACGGTAAGCCAACGCTAGTTGGGGATTCCGGCGAAGCAGAACACTCATTTCTCCGTAGACCTGGACGAGTGAGAAGGTATCTAATTCCGCCAGGATACTCTCAGGAGACATGCCCTCGTTGAAACAATGAACAATTGAGTCGAGGGACACGCGAGTCCCGGCACTTAAAACCCGCCACCGCGCTCTTCGATGTATTCCTTAGCCATAAATACCGCGATTGTCACAGCAGCGCGGAAGCGTGCGCCAGTCTACGAGGCCGTCCTCTGCTACTGCGCGATATCGTTTGCAGTTAAGGTGGAGAATGCCCTGCTTTAATCCCCGAAGCTCCCGACCTCTTCCCGCTCCTCCAATTGCTGCTTCGTCGCGGGAGCGATTCCGGAAAGCTGCACGAGGTCCTGACCAGGCTCCTCTTTGAGGATGTGCTGCCGATAGAGCTTTGCCATGCGCGCGTTCTCGGCTTCGCTGAGTTTGGCGTCGCGGGCGCGCTTCTTTTCTTCGCGAGCGGTCTTGGCGATGCCAAGGGCGTCCAAATCGTGCTGGCGTTCGCGGTTCACGTCGCCGGCGCGCAGCACCAGTGAGTGCTCCATCGTGGGCAGATTCACCTTCTTCCCGCCGGCGATGATTTCGTGGCGGCCATGCTCTTCGTACCACTTGGTCAGCGTCGCCGTCATGTGCATTTTCTCGACGATGTTACGCCAGCCCACGCCGGTGTTATAAGCGCAGAAGGAAATCTCGCCTTCCTGGGTCGCGTACGGGATGATGCACTGCTCAGTGCGGCGGAAATCATAGTTGAACAGATCCTGAAACCACATTCCCGCGACGAACAAAAAGTTCCAGCGGTCCGCGCGCCGCTGCTGAATGTCGGCCATCGTGCGGTCGCCGGTGACTTTACCGTAGCCGCCCGATTGCGACTTCTTGCTCATGCCGAAACATTTATCGAACTTTGCGATCAGATCCTTCAGCGCGAAATGTGTCGGAGCATTATAGGGATTGTAGTTGCGAAGCAGCGCCAGCGAAACTCCCATAATCGAAAGGAACCGCCCGCGGGCGGAATCGTTAATCCGCGCGACATCCTTGGCCAACTGATCGGCGTTCAGGAACGCGGTTACCGGCACGTACTCTTTGGTTTCCTTGTCGCACATCACCGCCATGCCGACGCCACAGTTGGGATGGCAACCGCAGGAAAGCTGGCCCCACTGCGCGTCCGGGCCGTGCACCAGGTCCGCGAAATCGGAGAAGGTGCTCATAAAGGAGATGGGGAACCAGTCGCGGGTTGGCTCCCCAAGCCCCGTCTGCGCCTTGACGTCATGCGCCAAGTGCGAGAGCGTGTAGCGTTGTGCCTTCCGCCGCTCGTCGGTAACCTCCTCGTCGCGGCCGGTGAAGGACACAGGCTGGAAACTCAGGAACGGGATCTTCTTCGGATTATCGAGAGCGAAGCGCACCACCGCGCCCACCTGCTCGTTATTGATGCCGTTCACCAAAGTGATCACGGGAACGATATCCACACCCGCGTTGTACAGGTTCTCGATCGCGCGCAGCTTCACGTCGAACAGATTTCCCACCGCGCGGTGGGAATTGGCCTCGTTGCCGATGCCGTCGAATTGCAAATAGGCATACCGTAAGCCGGCTTCCGCGGCTTCCTTGGCGAACTCCGGACGCTTGGCAAACTCGATCCCGTTCGTAGCGGCCTGAACGCTCTGATACCCGACCTCCCGGCAATAGCGGATCGCGCGGATGAAATGCGGGGAAAGCGTCGGCTCGCCGCCCGAGAACTGAACCGAAAGCTGGCGGCGCGGTTTAATGGAAATCGCATTGTCCAGCAGCGTCTTGATCTCTTCCCAGCTCAGCTCATGCACGAACCCGACTTGATTGGCGTCCATGAAGCAGGGATCGCACATCATGTTGCAGCGGTTCGTAAGGTCGATGGTCAGCACCGACCCGCGCCCGTGCGTAATCGTTGAGGAGCCGTGATTGTGAAGCGCCTCATCGTTGTGCGCGCGGATATCGCGGCCCGGGAAGACATCTTCCAGGTGCTGAGAGAACCGCGGATCTATCGACATGACATCTTCGAACTGTCCGTGAATGGCGCACTCTTTCACCATCACGATCTTGCCGTCGCGCTCGATAATCCGAGCTTTGATTTCCCCGACTTTTTGATCCTTTAGGATCTGCACCGGCACTTCCCCGGCGAGGATCTTCTTGCGGACGTCGGGCACGCACTTGGGGCAGAGCGAATCTGTTTCGCGAGGCCAGCCGAGCTTGGGCTTTTGTTTCTCCCAGCTCTTCAGCAGCGGCTTATCGGACCACGCGGGGGTAAAGGAAGGATTGCGATTAATCGAATTCAGCTTGTCAAAAACGTGCCATGCCGCGTTAGCGGTAACAGCAATGGCTTTTTCAACGTGCTTGATCGGCTTTGTCAAAGTAACTCTCCGGTTGGGATAAATAGCGCAGTATCAACACATACAGTATAAAGGCCGTTCGCCGTAGTGCCTAGATGAATAAATCCAAAGGTGTATTACCGCATTAGACGGCTGCCTAGGCGGCTTGAACGGCGAATCTTGCGCGAAACCCTTTAGCCGCAATGGGATAACCTGGATGGTTGACTCCCGGCTTTGGTTTCGCTTCCACCCACGCGGTGGGAACAACGCGAGCCTGCGCCTCGTCTGCATTTTGACACGGGCTTCCATCCGAGATCTCGATATCATGCTTGCCACATCACCGTCCTATTCCCGGCGCTTCACCGCAGCCGTCTTCAGCGCTTTACTTGCCGCAACCGCATCCGCGCAAAGTGAGATCCGAATCGAACCGCCGCAAGGCGGCGGTCCGGCATTCGTGCAATGGCTGACGCGTCCTTACCGGCCGCGTACCGTGCCGGCGGTCAATCTGTCGAATTCTTCACGCCTGGATTCGCTGATTCGTGGCGGCAATCTGTACGTTTCCGCGCGCGATGTAATCGCGCTGGCGATCGAAAACAATCTGGACATCGAAGTCCAGCGCTACGCGCCCCTGCTGGCGAAGGAAGTCTTGCTGCGCGCCCAGGGCGGCGGAGCATTGCGCAGCGTCGGGCTCGGCGTGGCGGCGGGTCCCCAAAGCGTAAGTCTCCAAGGCGTCACCGTCAATGCGACGGGCGCGCCCTTGAGCGCCGGCGCGGGGGTTTCTTCCGGCGGCGGAATTGTCACGCAATTGGGCCCATCCATTCCTTCGCTGGATCCAACCCTCGTCACCTTTGCAAACTTTCAGCACGCCACAACGCCCCAAAGCAATACGCAGTTAACCGGGACCACCACGCTGGTCCAAAACACGCGGTCCGTCCAAGCCGTGTATTCGCAAAACTGGGACTTTGGACTGAACGCGCAGTTAACGTTTTCCTCAAACCACATTCACATCAACAGCGCGTACTTCGCGATAAATCCCTACTTCGCCGGCAATCTGGACTTGCAGGTTACGCAGAATCTGCTGAACGGATTCGGCCGCGCCGTGAACGGCCGCAATATCCAGGTGCAGAAGAATAATCAAAAAGTCAGCGACCTTCAATTCCAGCAGCAGGTGATTACAACCGTTTCCGCGGTCCTGAATCTGTATTGGGATTTGGTCGCGTTCCGGCAGGATTTGGAATCGCGGCAGCGCGAACTGGCCACCGCCAGGCAACTGCTCGAGGACAACCGGCGGCAAGTAGAGCTCGGCGCGCTCGCCGAAATTGAAATCACGCGCGCGCAGGCGCAGGTCTATAGCGCCCAGCAAGATCTGCTGGTGTCGCAAACCAACCTCCTGCAGCAGGAAACCGTTTTGAAGAACGCGCTGGTCCGCGGCGGCGTGGCACAAGCCGGGCTATCCTCCGTGCATGTGATCCCGCTCGACCGCATCGCTCTTCCCGCTCAGGAAGAGACGACGCCGCTGGAACAACTGGTGCGCGACGCGCTGGACCGGCGCTTGGAGGTGGCGCAGGACAAGATCAACATCGATAGCAACAAAAAGAATTTGGTGGGCATTAAAAGCTCGCTTAAGCCTCAATTGCAGGCTTTTGCCGAGCTCACCAACAACGGCTTGAGCGGCTCGATCACGCCCTTCGGGGCGCTGGAGGCGGCCGCCATCGACAACCTGGTCGGCGGCTTCGGCAATTACCTGGGGCAAATCTTCCGCCGCAACTACCCCAACTATTCCGCCGGGTTTTCACTCAACATACCCATACGCAACCGCGCCGCCCAATCCGACTTCGCTACCAGCCAGTTGGAGCTGCGCCAGAACGAACTCAACCTGCAAAAGACGGAAAGCCAGATCGCCGTGGATGTGCAAAACGCGCTGATCGGTTTGCAGCAGGCCAGGGCGCGCTACGAAGCGTCGCTGCACGCCCGCGAACTTCAGCAGGAGACCGCCGGCGCGGATCAGCGCAAATACGAATTGGGCGCGACCACCGCCTACCAGGTCATGCAGGACCAACGGGATCTTGCCAACGCGGTAACAACAGAGGTCGAGGCGCTGGCGAATTACACGCATGCGCGCATCGCTCTCGATCAGGCCCTTGGAAGGACGCTGGACGTAAACGATATTTCGATCGCCGAGGCGCGCACCGGGCGTATATCGCGCGAATCCAGGCTGCCGGCAAATTTACCGACCGAGGAGCCGAAATAATAATGCGCACGCACGTTTACAAGCTTTGTTGCTGCCTTTGTTCGGCGCTCGCGCTCCGCGCGCAGCAAGCGCCCATCGAGCCAATCAAACCCATGGCGCCGTTCATTATTCGGCCATATCTCGCGACGGACGTTCCGCCGGTTCGCTTGGCGGACTCGCCCCGTCTTGCCGCACTGATGCGCGGCGGCGCGCTTTATCTCACGGTCCAGGATGCCATCGCTCTGGCGCTTGAAAACAACATCGATATTGAAGTGGCCCGCTACAATCCGATCATCTCGGCATGGAACCTGAAGCGGTCGGAAGCCGGAGGAGCGCTGCCCGGCGTTCCTAGCGGAGCCTCGCAGGCCGGCACCGTTGCAAGTGGCCAAGGCATCGCGGGGAGTCAGGCCGCGGCCGGCCTTACCGGCGGTGGCGGCGTGGGCAACGGAACCAATACTTCGAATGCCACGATTTCGCAAGTCGGCCCGGTGACGCAGAACCTGGATCCATCCTTGCAGCAAGCGAGCACCTTCAGTCATGTCACCTCGCCGCAGGCAAATCCGACACAAACCCTCAGCCCGGTGCTGATTTCAAAGACGCGCGTCTACAACGTCTCCTGGCAACAGGGATTTTTGACCGGGGGAGGCTACACGCTCAGCTATACCGATCATTATTTAAATGAGAGCGCCATCGGGGATCTGCTGAATCCTTCGTCCGCGCCGAGCCTGTCGGTTTCTTTCCAGCACAACCTCCTGCAAGGTCTTGGAATCGCGGTGAACGCCCGCACGATCAATGTAAACAAAATCGCCTTGAACACTTCCGACCTCAACTTCCAAACGCAAGTTATTTCGGCAGTCGTGAACGTGCTCAACTCCTACTACGCCGTTGTTTCGGAGGAAGAAGATTTGAAGGCGAAGCAGACGGCCGTGGAGGCCGCGCAACAGTTCTCCGCCGAAACCAAGCGCAGGGAGGAACTGGGCGCGGTATCGGGTTTGGACGTGACCACCGCGGAATCGCAACTGGCGGCCACGCAGCGCGACCTGGTGCTCTCGCAATCCGATTTAGGGCAGGATGAGGTTCAACTTAAGAACCTGCTGAGCCGCCGCGGCGTGCTGGAACCGTCGCTCGCGTCCGCAAGACTAGTGCTTCTCGATCGCATCGTCATCCCCGGCACGGACGACCTTCCCCCACTCGAAGATATGGTCCGCGAGGCGCTGATGAACCGTCCCGATATTGCCTCGGACAGAGCCAATATAGAGTCGTCGCAAGTATCGGCGATCGGCACGATTAACGGCGTGCGGCCGAGCATGCAGGCAATCGGAGGCCTAAGCAATGCGGGGTTGGCCGGCACGGCTCAGAAAACGCCATTTGGAGAGCCCGATCCCTTCGTCGTCGGAGGAATCGGCACTGCGTTGGGGCAAATCTTTCGGCGCAACTATCCCACGGAGCGAATCGGCGCATTTGCGCAAGTTCGCATTTTCAATCGCCAGGCCTTGGCGGATCAGGGAATTGACCAGCTTCAACTTCGTCAAACCGAACTGACGACGCAAAAGACGCTCAACCAAGTCCAGGTGGACGTTTCCAATTATGTTGTGGCGCTGCGTCAGGCGCGCGCCCGCTACGAGTCGGCCGTGCAAAACCGCATTCTCGACCAGCAGCTCTATGAAGCCGAGCAGCGGAAATTCGTGCTCGGCGCATCGACGCCGTACAACGTGGTCCAACAGCAGCGCGATATGATCGCCGCGCAGGCCGCGGAGGTCTCCGCGCTGGCCACTTATCAAGCGGCAAAAATCGCCCTGGATGAAACACTCGGGCGGACGCTGGAAGTGAACCACGTGACGATCGGGGAGGCGAAGTCAGGGGTGGTGGACCGGGCTTCGGTGTTGCCGCCGCCTCAGTAGTGCATGTAATACGAGGTCGTAATACCGTACAATTGAGTGTGGCATCACCGATCACACTACGCCTTGACGACGAGACTCGCCGCCGGGTGGCCCGAATCGCGCGCCGGAAGCACACCACTACATCGCATGTTCTGCGGGAGCCATTGCCAACTGGGTGCGTTCCGAAGAAAGTTCCGCTTCTCCATACGAACTGATCGAGGATCTAGTTGGCGTGGTTCGAGGCGGCGATCCGAAGCGTTCGGAGGGCGGGGGCGCAGGGTTGCGGAAATGCTAAAAGCCCGCAGAAACCGCGCATGATCCTCGTGGATGGCGGGCCGCTTGTCGCGATAGCGGACGCGGACGATCAGCATCACTCCAGTTGTAAAACTGCCCTGGCAAGCTTGCGGGAACCGTTAGGCACAGTATGGCCGGTGCTCGCCGAAGCGATGTACCTTCTGACCGATCTTCCGGACGGCCAGAACGCTCTGTGGGAGATGATCGCGCGAGGCGCGGTCGCACTCCTTCCGCTAGACTTCGTCGACGTACCGCGGATTCGCGAACTCATGGGCAAGTACTCCGATCGCGGAATGGATTTGGCCGACGCCGCTTTGATCCGTGTCGCGGAAAGATAACGGCTGATCCGTTTTTTCACCGTGGACCGCAAGGATTTTGAAGTGTACCGGCTGTATGGGCGAATTCGGCCGGCACTGATTCCATAACCTTGGCGCACCTCGGCGCGGCGCTTAGGCCTTGGTATTCTGGAACGCGGTGGACAGGAGCTTTTTATGAGGAAAACACGAATTCTCGCAATTATCATCGGCCTCGGCGCAACGACGGCTGCGTTCTGCCAGGCCCCCGCCGGCCAGCGGACCGGCCCGGGAGTGCAGTCGCCGCAGGACGCCAAGTATGCGGACTTGATCAAGACCTGCAAAGTTCCGCCGCCCGCGGGCAGAGGAGGCGGAGGGGGAGCTAAAGGCAAAGGTCCTGCCGCCGCTGCCGCGCCGGGTCCTCGGGATTACAAGATCACGGAAATCCCCGGCGTGATCTCGGCCGGGCAGATGTGGAAAGAAGTATGGCAGGTTGACGGCAACAACGCCGACGGCATCATCGCGACGAAGGACGGCGGAATCCTGATTGCGCAAAACGACAATAGCGCGGTGATTAAGCTCGATAAGAACGGCAAAACTTCAGTGGCCTATAGCGGCACGAACACGGGCGGCTCGGTCGCAATGAGTTCCAAGGGCGCGTTGTTCGTGAACAACCGCGGACTGAATCAATCCATCGACCAGCTCGTGCCCATGCGCAAGATGTTTGTCAACAAAATCAGTGGCGATCCACTCGATTGCATCGGCGGCGTGCTCAACGACCTCACGGCCGACAGCAAAGGCGGAGTGTACTTCACGATGGGTGGTCTCTACTATGCCGACCCGAAGGGCGAAGTACATAAGTACGGCGAGAATCTCAACACCAACGGCATCGTCCTCAGCGCCGATGAAAAGCGCCTGTTTGTCACCAACGGTACAACGGTTGCGGTATTCGATGTGCAGAAAGACGGCTCGCTAACAAACCAGCGCGAATTTGGCAAGCTCGAGGGCGGCGGCGGGGGAGATGGCAGTACCTTCGACACCGCGGGACGCCTCTACGTAACTACGAACCCGGGTATTCAGGTGCTCAGCCCGGAAGGCAAATACCTCGGCCTGATCCCGACGCCGCGCGGCGTCATCAGCGTGGCTTTCAGCGGGCCCGATCGCAAGACGCTGTATGCCGTGTCGCGCGATAACGCCCAGAACAAAGATTGGATCATTGCGATTCAGACGATCGCGCAAGGCCCGAAGGGCCGGGGCAAGTAGGACAAGCTTAAGCTTGTCCCACCATCATTTCTAAGTACAAATTCCCTTACCGCGGGCGCGGTGTGCAACCGATAAGCCCGGTTGATGACACTCGCCCGTATTTCGCTTATTGTCCTCGTCGCCACTTTTGCCGCCTATGCTCAAACCAGCGCTACGGTGAAGCTCGGGGGCAATCGCCATCCGCTTGCCCGCCCCGAGTTTGACCGGGGACCTGTCTCTCCGGAGCAGCCGGTGGACCGGATCATTCTTGTTCTCGCGCGAAGCGCCCAACAGCAAGCCGAGCTTGATGCGTTTGTCGCCGCGCAGCACGATCCTGGATCTCCGCAATATCAGCGGTGGCTTACTCCGGAAGAATTCGGCCGCCGCTTCGGCGCTTCGGACGCGGATATACGCCGGATCACCGATTGGTTAAGCGCACAAGGGTTTCAAATCGACGAAGTGACTCCTGGCCGCGGAAGCATCGTGTTCAGCGGCACGGCGGGTCAGGTGGTGTCGGCGTTTCGAACGGGCATTCACCGCTTCTCGGTGAACGGCGAGATGCACATGGCGAACACGGACGATCCCGAGATTCCGGAAGCTCTTGCGGGAGTAGTCGCGGGGATCGCCTCGCTGAACGATTTTCACAGCCAGCCCGCTCTGGCATCCTTCGCCGCGGCGGCCTCGCCCGACTTCACCAGCGGAAGCAGTCATTACCTCGCGCCCGCGGACTTTGCCACTATCTATGATGCGGCTCCTCTGTATCTCGGCGGCATCGACGGGGCTGGAACCAGCATTGCCGTTGTGGGGCGGAGTAATTTCAGGCTCACCGACGCTCAGGCGTTCCGCGCACAAATGGGCCTGACGGCAAACTCGCCCACCGTAATTCTTAACGGCCCGAATCCGGGGATTCTATCGAGCGGCGAACAGGCGGAAGCAACTCTCGACGTGGAATGGGCCGGGGCGATCGCGCGCAGGGCCGCCGTGAAGTTCGTCTTGTCGGCATCCACGGTGTCCTCGGATGGGGTCATGCTCTCGGCCGTCTATGCCGTGAATCATAAAGTGGCGCCAGTGATCACCACCAGCTTTTCGATGTGCGAAGCGCTTTCAGGCGCGGCATACGCAACGTTTTGGAATAATCTGTGGCAGCAGGCGGCTGCCCAAGGGATCACTTCGCTGGTAGCTTCCGGCGATAGCGGCGCCGCGGGGTGCGATCCGCCGTCGGCTTCGAACGCAACCAATGGTCCGGGCGTAAACGTGATTTGTTCGACACCGTACAGCGTGTGTGTCGGCGGGACACAATTCAACGACAGCGCGACGCCCGCGCTGTACTGGTCCGCATCAAACGGAGCGGGACTTGCGTCGGCGCTCAGCTACATTCCCGAAGCCGTCTGGAACACCAGCGGAACCGTTACGGGAGGCTCGGCTTTGTGGGCCAGCGGCGGCGGCGTCAGCTCAGTATTCGCGAAACCGTCCTGGCAATTCGGTAACGGAGTGCCTGCGGATTCCCGGCGCCACGTTCCGGACGTCGCCGCAAGCAGCTCCCCGCATGACGGCTACCTGATATACATGAACGGCAGCTTTTATTCGGTAGCGGGGACCTCCACCGCCACACCCGCATGGGCAGGGATTATGGCGCTGGTCAACCAGCATAACGGAGGCGGTCAGGGCAATGCCAACCCGGCGCTCTATGGCCTGGCCCGCTTGCAAGCTTCTGGCGGCGCCGCCGTATTTCATGACGTCGTCGCGGGAAACAACTCGGTTCCAGGCGTAGGAGGCTTCCAGGCGGGGCCAGGATACGATCAGGCCACAGGCTTGGGCTCACCGGACGCGTTCCAACTAGTCCAGCACTGGAAAGACGCGAACATTCCGTCGACGCCGTCTCGATAACGAAGGCGCTGCCGCGCTGCGTTCACCGACCAACAACACTCTGACATCCATGACGTTGGTTCCCGTCGGGCCGGTTTTGATCAAAGCTCCTAATTGCTCAAAGAATCGGTAGGAATCGTTGTTCTTCAAGTACTCGCGCGCGTCCAGGCCCAAGGCGACGGCTTTTTTCAAGATCGTCGAATGGGCGATCGCGCCGGCAGCATCCGTGGGACCGTCGATGCCATCGGTTCCCGCGCTTAGCACCGTCACCGGTCCGGCTCCACTCAGCGCAAGCATGGCGGCGAGAACGAATTCTTGATTGCGCCCGCCCAGGCCGTTGCCACGCACTGTCACGGTGGTTTCGCCACCCGACAGCAGGCAGACGGGCGGCCTTGCGGGTTGGCCGCTGGCCAGGACCTCCCGGGCGATCGCCGCGTGCATGGCGGCAATGTCGCGAGTTTCTCCCTCAATCGATGTCGACAGCACGAAGGTTCGGTATCCCAGGGCGCGAGCCTCGGCCGCGGCGGCCTGGATGGCCTGACGGTTGCTCCCGACGATCTCGTAATGCGCTCGGCCCAGCGCCGGATCGCCCGGCTTGGGCGTTTCCTCGAGCGTAGGCGGTGGTTCGATGCCGTAGTGCTCCAATATTCGGCGAGCATCCTCGCACGTGGATGGATCCGCTACGGTAGGCCCCGATCCAATGACGCGCGGATCGTCGCCGACAACGTCGGAAAGAATGAGCGTCAGGGTGGTCGCGGGCCATGCCGAGGATGCAAGGCGTCCGCCCTTGATCGAACTCATATGCTTGCGGACGATGTTCATTTCGTGAATCGTCGCGCCGCTGCGCAGAAGCCGGCGGGTTATCTCCTGTTTGGCTTCAAGAGTCAGCCGCGGGACCGGCGCGGGCAGCATCGCGGAGGCTCCGCCGGAAATCACACAGATCAAAAGATCGCGGGGCCCCGCGGCTTGCGCGATCTCGAGCATTCGTGCCGCGCCGCCGGCGCCCCGCGCATCGGGAATCGGATGGCCGGACGGATTCAGTTCCACGCGGCGCGGTTTCGAGCCTCCGGTTTCGGGAACATTGACCAGCCCGCCGGTTATACGCGCGCCCAAAACTCTTTCGACGGCCCGCGCCATTGCCGCTCCGGCTTTTCCGGCGCCGATCACCTGAATGCGGTCGAACCCGGGAAGCGGATAGCGCGAACGGCCGAACGTAATAACGCGGCCGTCGCATCGGAAGTGCGCCAGTACAGCGCGATAAGGGTCCGCCGCCTTGAGCGCGGCCCGGAATATCCACAGCGCGTCGCGACGATTGGTATTCAAAGCAGGGATAGCGCCAAAATCTGCGCGACCGCGGCGTGTGCGTCATCGCTCGCCGAATCGATGCGATATTCGGCGCGGGCGTAGCCTTCGCGCCGGTCATTGAAAAGTTTTCGCAGCCGCTCGGGATCCCTAGCGAGAGGCCTGTGAGAAGCCGCCGCCACCCGTTTCGCGAGCGTTTCAAAAGGGCAATCGAGCCAGATCGTCACGCCATTGTGCGAGACGAGATTGAAATTGTGCTCGCTCAGCAGCGCTCCTCCGCCAAGCGACACTACTTGCGGACGGCCGCTCTGAATGGATTTCACGCAGCGCGCTAACGCGTCCGTTTCGATGCGGCGAAACTCCTCCTCGCCGCGCGAGTCGAAGATATCGGCGATGACAGTTCCTTCGGCACGCTCGATTTCGGCGTCCAAATCGGTGAAGTGCCAGCCGAGTTCATCGGCCAAGGCATGGCCTACGGTGGATTTGCCGGACCCCATAAACCCGACCAGAAAGATACCAGGAGTTCGCTTAAGTTTAAGGAGCATTTATGCGTCCTGTTTGTGGGGCCGGATGCCATCCGGCGCGCGGTTGCCAACCGCGCTACGCGGGGTTGGTTGAACGGCCGGCAAGCGGGTTGCCAACCAGCTTGCAGGTTGCCAGCCTGCCCCCACAAGCAATGAAAGTGATAATAGTAGCATGCAGCAAGGCTTGTTGCCGCTGTTTCCGCTTCAGGTCGTGCTTCTGCCCGGCGGGGAGCTTCCTCTGCACATTTTCGAAGATCGCTACAAAGAAATGATCGGGGAGGTTCTGCGGGAACGGCAGGAGTTCGGCGTGGTTTTGGCAAGCGAAAAGGGGATCGTCAACACCGGATGCACGGCCACGGTGGACAAAGTCTTGCGACGGTATCCGGACGGACGCATGGACATAATGGTGCGCGGCCGGAGGAGGTTCGAGATACTGTTACTGAACGACGAGCGCTCCTTCCTGCGTGGCTCAGTCGATTTTTTTGACGATGAGCAAGCCACGCAGCCTCCGCCCGATGTTCGCAACCGCGCGATCGAGGGCTTCAACGAGTTGCAGGCATTATCGTCGAGTCAGCCGCTCGATACGGATCAAGCGCGCGATCCACAACTCAGTTTCCGGCTGGCGCAGCCCGTGCCCGATCTGGGCTTCCGGCAATCGCTGCTTGCGACACGCAGCGAGGCGGACCGAATGCGCCAGCTTGCGGAATTCTTTCCGAACTATGTTTTGCGGCAGAGGCACATTCTGCACGTGAAAGAGGTTGCTCCCCGCAACGGACACGCGCGCGTGTTTGAAGCGGAATGAGCTTTTTGTTGATCGATGCCGACGACACGCTCTGGGAAAATAACATCTATTTCGAGCGGGCCTTCGACGACTTCGTCGATTTCCTGGCGCATTCTTCTCTGACTGCTGCGCAGGTTCGCGATGTCCTCAACGAAATCGAGCTGGTGAACGCAAAGATCCACGGCTACGGCGCGCGGAACTTCGGACGCAATCTTCAGCAGGCGTACCATCACCTGGCCGAACGCGAGATCCGCCCCGACGATCTCAATCACGTCATGTCTCTCGCGGAGCGCATCATGGAACAACCGGTGGAGTTAATCGAGGGCGTGGAACAAACGCTAGCCTGCCTGGCTGAGAGGCATCATTTGACGCTGTTTACCAAGGGTCATCCGGAGGAGCAGCGGCTGAAAGTGGACCGTTCCGGCCTGGCGTGTTATTTCGCGCACACGGCGATTGTGAGGGAGAAAGATACTCCGGCTTACCGGAGTATCGTCGAGCAGCGCGGCTTCGCCCCGGAGCAGACATGGATGATCGGGAATTCGCCGAAATCCGATATAAATCCGGCGTTAGAGGCAGGGCTGGGCGCGGTGCTGGTCCCGCATCCTCACACGTGGGTTCTGGAGCACCAGGATCTGCGGACGCCGGACGGCGCGAGGTTTATCGAGGTGGAGAGGTTTGTGGATTTGCGGAAGCACTTTTGAGGTGAGTGCAGTAGGACAAGCTTCAGCTTGTCTGCGAACCGAGGACAAGCTGAAGCTTGTCCTACTTTCAATGGAGCCTGTAAGGTGCTAACCGGACGGAATTCGCCTCCACATCGGCAATCCACGTTTGTCGATCCTTGTAGTAACGGGCGACTTCGGCGTCATCGGCCGGTCCCATCGACCGCGCCCACACGATTCGAGACGCATCGATGTCCGCGGTGTTGTACACCCACTCGGATAAAAAACTATGGGTGGGACCGTAGCGTACGAAGACTACGTGCCTGCCTGGAATCGCGGCTAGCTGTTTCACCACCGGCTGTCGCGGCACGGGGATCTCATAAGGAGGCTTGAGGCCGATTAGGCCCATCGTCATTCCGCCGATAACAAGGAAACAGGCTGCGACCTTCCCGGCGACGGAACGATGCGAGAGCAGCATTAAACCCCTGACGATCAGAAACATGAAAACGCAGGCGTACGCCGCGAGATAACGGGCGTTGAAGAAGGGATAGAGCGTGCCCAGCGCGGTGGCGCAGGCGAGAATCCCGGCTGCGATCGCAAGTTTTGGGTCATTGCGCAGTGTGAGGAGAGCGAGGACAAGCGGCACGGAAAACCACGGGGTGACGAAAAAGAGCCATGTGTTGTACACGACAGCTCCGAACCTGGCGAAAGGACGCTGCTCCAGAGAATCCTTCTGGCCGCGCTGCCAATCGTACACTTGCCGCAATTCAGGGAATCGCAACGGCGGCTCCGGGACCGGTTTCTGTCCCAAGAAAGTTTGCGGAACCCCATAATCGCGCTGGCTAAGCTGGTACGGCAACGTGGTAAATGAACCGGTGACGGCGCGATTGTGGACGGCGGTTATTGCCACGCCGGCCATCTGCGCAAGCGCCAATACGGCCGCCGGGGCGAGCCACTGCTTCACCGATCGCCAGGCGAACGCCGTCACGATCGTCCACACGACAACGAACGTGAATACCGACTCAAAAGGACGGACGAGCGAAACGATGGACCATCCAACGCCGGCGATCAGAGCCAGGCGCTTCGAAAGCAATGCGCGTAATCGTAGAAGCGCGCCGAAAACCAGCGCTCCGCCGAAGGCGCAAAGC
The DNA here is from genome assembly GCA_019261985.1 of Bryobacterales bacterium. Classification (GTDB taxonomy): domain Bacteria; phylum Acidobacteriota; class Terriglobia; order Bryobacterales; family Bryobacteraceae; genus Palsa-187. The sequence continues at coordinate 90,966 of JAFAQY010000121.1, forward strand.
GCGCCGCCGTAGTAGCTGTCGATCCACTCATCCGCAAGCCCGTATGCGAGCGCGGCGAGAATCGCGCCGAGCACGGCCCACGGCGGGGGCAGACAGCCGAACAACATCCACATGATCGCCCCGGACATCAACGCCACGGCTAGCAGGACACCGGCCCAAGGGTGGCCGATCAGCTTGCCTGCCGCCAAAACCATGCCCTGCCCCAGCGGGTATATCGACGCATAGGCCGGCCGCTGCAAAACGTAGACGGTTTCGAAGTGCCGCGCCAGCGGGTGCGGAGGATTCGCCAGCCTTCCCGCAACCAAAGTATCGGCGGCCAATAGGTGGACGAATTCATCGTGCACCTTCGGGACCGGCGGCGGCATCCAGGGCAGGCACGCCAGGCGGATCGCCACAGGCAGGCACATGGCCGCGGCTATGGAACGCCACGATCGCTTTGCCGATTCCAGAAAATGCAATCCGACTTTCGGCAATTTTCGATATATCGCATACAGCACGGCGCTGAGCAGCGCCGCGGCCGCGACTTCGATCCAGAAGCCGTGAAAGACTTCTTCTGTCCTCTCGATCAGGAATTGAAGCGAATAATGCACGACAGGCTACTTTTCCGCAACGGCCAGCAGCGTCTCAAAGTGCGGCGCTTCTTCCTCGACGTGGACGACAGATGTTTCGATCTTCTTGAAACCTGCGTCGTGAAGGAAGCGGCTGACTTCGACCTCCGTGAACCCGAGCCAGAGGTCGGCGTAAAGCTCGCGGGCTTCCTCGTAGTTGTGGCGGACCAGATCCAGGATCACGATGCGCCCGCCGGGTTTTAAAATTCGCGAGGCTTCTTGGACAGCGCGACCCGGATGCTGCGCGTGGTGCAAAGCCTGGCTGAAGAAGGCAAGATCGACCACCGCGTCTTTAATAGGAGCAGCTTCGATGTCTCCCTTGCGGTATTCGAGGTTCTTTATCCCGTGTTTACGCGCGAGATCGGTTCCGTATTCGATCATCTTCTCGGAATTATCGATCGCGATGACTTTCTTGGCGCGCCGGGCGAGCAATTGCGAAAATGTGCCTTCGCCCGCGCCAAGATCGGCGACGATCATGGGCGGCATCAGCGCGAGCAGCGTTTCGGCCAGACCTTTCCACGACCTGCCGGGTACGTAGCGCCGGCCGAACTTCCCGGCAAGCTCATCGAAGTAGGCGCGCATTTTGTCCTGGCGCCGCCGCAATGCAAGGCGCAGCGCCTCGGAGTCGTCCGCGGCTTCGGGAATCTCCGCCGCCGCATCGCGCAGGAGCTTCATGAATTGCGAGAAAACCTTTGAACCTTCCCCCCGCGGTGGTTTTAGCCGGTACAGAATGCTTTTGCCGTGCCGCCGGTCCTCGACGAGGCCGGCTTGCTTGAGCTGCGCCAGATGCGTAGAAATGCGGCTCTGGCCCATGCCCAGGATCTCCTGCAGCTCGGCTACGCTGAGCTCTTCGCGCTCCACCAGAAGCAGTATCCTGAGACGCCTGGGATCCGCCGCCAGCCTAAGATTCTTAAGGATTGACGCCATTGGAACGGATATAATAATATATCAACATATCTGGATTCGTAGATACGACACTTGACAATAAGGAGAATGGAATGAGCACTGCCACCCTCAACACGCTGGCCACCGAGCATCGTGTTGCCGATTTAAGCTTGGCCGATTGGGGCCGCAAGGAAATCTCCATCGCCGAGCACGAAATGCCGGGCCTGATGTCCATCCGCAAGAAGTATGCGCCGGGCAAACCGCTGAAGGGCGTGCGCGTGACCGGGTCGCTGCACATGACGATCCAGACGGCGGTGCTTATCGAAACGTTGGTCGACCTCGGCGCGACCGTGCGCTGGGCAAGCTGCAATATCTTCTCGACGCAGGACCATGCGGCCGCCGCGATTGCGGCCGCCGGAGTTCCGGTGTTTGCCTGGAAGGGCGAGACGCTCGAGGAATACTGGCAGTGCACCCTGAGCGCGATCAGCCATCCGGGCGGAAAGGGTCCACAGTTGGTAGTGGACGATGGCGGCGACGTGACGCTGCTGATCCACAAGGGTTATCAGCTTGAAGACGGCGATGATTGGGTCAACACGCCTTCAGGCAGCCACGAAGAGAAGGTCATTAAGGACCTGCTGAAGAACGTCCATGCCGAAAATCCGCAGCACTGGCATCGGATCGTGAAGGATTGGCGCGGGGTGTCGGAAGAAACCACCACTGGCGTGCACCGGCTTTACAAAATGCAGGAGCAGGGCAAGCTGCTGGTGCCGGCGATCAACGTGAACGATTCGGTGACCAAATCCAAATTCGATAACTTGTACGGCTGCCGCGAGTCGCTGGCCGACGGCATTAAGCGCGCGACGGACGTCATGGTCGCCGGCAAGGTATGCGTGATTTGCGGTTACGGCGACGTGGGCAAGGGCTCGGCGCATTCTCTGCGCGGAATGGGCGCGCGCGTAGTCGTGACCGAGATCGACCCGATTAACGCGTTGCAGGCCGCCATGGAAGGCTTTGAAGTTGCGACCGTCGAAGACACGCTCGGCCGCGGCGATATCTACGTCACCTGCACGGGCAACCTGGACATCATCACGCTGGACCACATGGCGCACATGAAGGACCAGGCGATCGTGTGCAATATCGGCCACTTCGATAATGAGATTCAGGTTGACGCGCTGAACGCGGCCGAAGGCGTGAAGAAGCTGAATATTAAGCCGCAGGTGGATATGTACACCTTCCCGGACGGCCACAGCATCTTTATGTTGGCGGAGGGACGGCTGGTGAACCTGGGCTGCGCGACGGGCCACCCGAGCTTCGTCATGAGCAACAGCTTTTCCAACCAGACGCTGGCGCAACTCGATCTGTGGAAGAACAAAGATACGTATAAAGTCGGCGTATACACGTTGCCCAAGAAGCTGGACGAAGAGGTCGCGCGGCTGCACTTGGAAAAGATTGGCGTGCGGCTGACGACGCTTTCGAAAAAGCAGGCGGATTATCTCGGCGTCGCGGTGGAAGGTCCGTACAAGCCGGATCACTATCGCTATTAAGCTTCGCCATTTTTCTTTCGCTTGGGGCAGGTTCTTATGGACCTGCCCTTTTTATTGAAGCGCGCATAACGGCATGATGCCTGGATCAGATAAGCTTTTGAAATGCTTATCGAAGAATTGTTTGGGCGCGGCATCATGACCATGGGGCCGTCGAGAGCCGATCCGGCGCGGCAGGTGGGAGTGTTTCGGCCGGAGGCGGTGGCGCAGCTTCCCGCTATGCGAGCCGCGGAGATGGGGAAGTTCCGCTGGATCGCGGGCGAGTGGAGTTACGAGAACGAGGTGCCTGCAAGCCGGCACAATCCCGCGTATGTGGATATCGGATCGTCCCGGTTCGCGTTGTGTGAGAAAGACACCTGGGTTTGTGGCGTCGCGCCGGATGGCGCGGAGGGCCGCCAGATCACATTCGACCCGTTTAGCCGCCAGTGGATTTATATGCTGGCGCGGGGATCTTACGGACTCCTGCGCTCGGCCGAAGGATGGATCGAAAATCGAATCGCGTTCTCAGGCACGATGACCATGATCGGCATCACCTGCGAATGGCGGATGACCTGGACGAAAGAGAACGAGGACGCGTTCGGATTCGTCAATGAGGAACTCGGCGAAGACGGCGCTTGGCACTACATCGACCGCTGGCGCTTCCTGAGGAAATGAGCCTGCATGCGACGACGATAATAAAACAACATGCCTTTTCCCTATCGTGCCGATCAGGTCGGCAGTCTCCTGCGGCCCAAACAACTTGTCGAGCTGCGCAAGGACCCGAACGCCGGCCACAGCCGCATCCGCGAGCTCGAAGACGCACAGATCCTGCGGGTACTGAACCGGCAGAAGGAGCTCGGTTTCAGGATCTTCTCCGATGGCGAGCTGCGCCGCGGCGGCTTCATGAGCGACTTCTACGATTCCGTCGAGGGTCTCGACAAGGACGGCTCGATTGGCCGGATTTGGCAGGGCCAGAGCGGAGCTAAGGACAACCGGCTGATCGGGATCGTGGTTGAAAAGATCCGGCAGACGAAACGGCTGACTGCGCACGAAACAGCTTTCCTTCGAGAGCGCAGCCCCGGCGATTTTAAAATGACCCTGCCGACTGCCAATCAATTCCCGGCGATCATGTACAAGAAAGGATTGAGCGCTCGCGCGTACCCGACGTATTCGGAGTTCCTCTGGGATGTGGCGCCGATTATCCGGAATGAGATTCAGGCCTTAGTGCGCGAGGGCGTGAAGTATATCCAGATCGATGCGCCGCGCTACAGCTATTACATCGATCCGAAGTGGCGCGAGTACGTGCAGCAGGAACTTGAGATAGATCCGGAGCAGGCGCTGGACGAGGCCATTCGAGTGGATAATGCATGCCTGGAAGGCGCGCGCCGGCCCGGAGCCGTCACTGCAATCCATCTCTGCCGCGGGAATAATCGCAGTCAGTGGTACGCGGAGGGCGGCTACGATCCCATCGCGGAGAAGCTTTTCACGCAATTAAACGTCGATGCGTTCCTGCTGGAATACGAATCCGAGCGCGCAGGCACCTTCGAACCGCTGCGATTCGTTCCTCGCGATAAGACCGTGGTGCTCGGATTGGTAAGCAGCAAGGTTCCGGAGCTCGAATCGCAGCAGCAGCTAGTGCGGCGGATCGAAGAAGCGAGCCGTTATGTGCCGCTCGAGAATCTTGCGTTGAGTCCGCAGTGCGGATTCGCATCGACGATGGAGGGCAACCTCCTTACCGAGGACGAGCAATGGCGGAAGCTGCAGCTTGTGGTTGATACGGCTCGCGCCGTGTGGGGCGATTAGATACCGTTCAAGCCGACATTTCGATCATCAAGGCGGCTACAAAAACTGCCGGTTTATACTACAGGTGCAAGTTGCCCGCCGTGCGCCAGTGGCTCCATTTCCTGCTCATACTCGCGGCGCTCGCGATGTTCTTCGGCGGCTACGCAGTTGTCGAACTCCGGCGTTACCCCCTTCCGCCCACAACCGCGGCCGGCATCTACGTCGCGATGCTGTTGCTACTCGCGCTCTATTTAGCGCCGGGATTCCCGGCTCCGCGCGAGTTCTTTAGCCGCCGCATTCGGGGCCTGCGCGGCTTGTCGATGCTATTTGCTGCGTTCGTTCTCCCATACGCGATCTACAGCGCGGCAACGGGCGATTTCCACTCCGGGGCCTTCATCCGGCTAACTGCGCTGGCTGCTGTTTCGTTCGGCACATTCACATTCTTCCCAGTGCGTAGACCCGACCGCCTGAACTGGCAAGATGCCTTGGTTCTCCTGTCCCTATTTGTGCCGGTTGTGTTCGGCCGCATCGGCGGAATTTGGAACGTTCCCGTCAATTTGGATTTCATGACTCGCGTGTATCTCGTCGCAACCGGCGCTTGGTCATTCGTGGTGATTCGCGGCATCAAAGGGGCAGGTTATGAGTTTCGATTGTCCTGGGTGCTTCTTTACGATGCGCTGATTTCTCTGGTCTGCTTTACGGCAATCGGACTCCCCGTAGGATTTGCGCTGCGCTTTCTGGGTTGGCATCCGCGATGGAGGGGGATCACCGCCTTCGCAGCCGACTACGTCACCATTTTCCTGTTCATCGCCGTTGCCGAGGAGCTGTTCTTCCGCGGCCTGCTGCAAAATTTGCTCGAGCCATCTTTGGGCTCGCGCTACTGGGCGCAAGCTCTTGCTTCGGCTTTGTTCGGCCTCACTCATATCCGCCACGCACCCGCGCCCAACTGGCGATATGTAATTCTTGCGACGATCGCTGGATGGTTCTACGGCTGGGCATACCGCAAGCACCGCAACCTGATGGCTTCCGCCACCACGCACGCCTTTGTGGATACGATCTGGCGGACCTGGCTTACGCTTCCGTGAACCCGGTCAGCACATCCTAACGAACACGGCCATGCAGGTTTGACCTGTGATAACTGCTCGGGACAGGACTCCGGCGATGCAACCAGCCGTCAATCCTGCGCCATAATTCCGTAAACCACTTGATCATGGCGTCACCTCGTCTAAACCTAGGATACCGGCGGCACGCTACTTAGATCTCCCCGAGTGGTGGCCGGTCCAGACGTAGACGATGCTGCCACCGGCCATCATCAGCGTGATCGCTAGCACTACGATATAGAGCATACGATGCTCCTTCTCAGAAATTTCGGGGCACCATGAACTCGCGCGACCGGGCCAGGCATTTGTCCGAGGCAGGCCGCGCCGGCCTTGTGCCGCTTTGCGCTGATAATCATACGCCCGCAAAAGCTCAAAAACCAGGGGCCGTCGTGTGCCTAACGGGATATCACGTGCGCGCGGGCGCCGCGGCGCGTGAAACATCGCCGCACTCCTGCAGCGGCGAAACAAGCAGGACGAACGGGTACTCTGAGCGACAAGGATAAACTTCCGCGAGGCGCTGGAAACGGGCGGGTTCAAACAGGTCTATATGCAGCGGTTTGAGATAGAGCACCGTCATGCGCCGTGGTTTCCGCAGCAGCGAACGATTGATATTCGCGACCACGCTCAACATAACTTCGCTCGGGAAAGGATTAAACATATACACGAAGCCATAGCGGTCCAAATCCTCAAACTGCGATGCGTCTCGGACCCGGAGGCGCGCATTCTGCACGCGGAGCTTGCGCAGGTTGTTGCGGCCGATTTTAATAAGCTCCGGAGAAATGTCAATGCCATCGGCCCGCGCGAAATACCGCGCCAGAACGGAAACCGCTCCGCCTTTACCGCACTCCAGATCGATTGCCTCATCTGAAGGGTCCGGTTTCCACCGCGGCGCGATGGTATCGAAGAAGCGGCGCAACGTGAGCCCTGAATCCGCGTAATCCTTGATTCTGTATGGCGCGATGGCGTCGGAATGTCCGGAAGGGACATAACGAAAATCCAGGCCGCGCAGCCGCGCTTCAACGCGCCACAGGATGTCCCAGATCCCGTACACGGTCGACAGCGGTTCCCTCCTGTGCCTGTTGAGGAGGAAGCGCTCCAGAGTGTTTCATGCATTTTGCGCAGGTTTACAGCCGCAGCGAATCCAGTATTCCCGCCTCGGACTTTATCTCTAGGGTGATTGTCCGATCAAATCCCAGGCGTTCAATCGCGGCTTTCGATCGCGCGGCGGACGGGATGTCCTCGGCCGGGTTCGTGCAGCGTTCCGTAAGATACAACACGGCCGCGAGCGATGACTCGCATGCTTCCGGCCGGTGATGAAATCTTACCGCCTCAATTAGGTTCCGCGGAAAGTTCCAGCGTTGCAGGGCTGTCGCGCCCAATTCGGCATGCGTCGATCCGCAGAGTGCCCGCTCGACTAGGGACAACTCGCAACCTTCCCGAAGCAAGCGCGCGGATGTGGATTGGTATTTAGCGGGTAGGAGCGCCGTCGCCAAGCGCCCGATATCATGCACCAATCCGCCGAGGAAAGCTTCCTCTGCGTTTGCTCTTCCGGAGATGGCTGCCAAATTTCGGGCGATTTCCGAAGCTTCGATGGAGTGGTTCCAGATTTCGCGCAATTGCGGGGTCGTAAACAAGCGCTTTACCGAGGCCGCAATCAGCACGGCCGACGCACGCTCGCTGCCCAGATATGCGATGGCGTGGCCGAGAGTGGTGACGGGCTCCCGCCGGCAAAACAGACACGAGTTGCAGACACGAATCAGATCCGAGGCAAGGACCGGGTCCGAGGCCGCGATAAATTCCAGGTCGGGAATGCTCCAATTCTCTGAAATCAGCAACTGAAGCGCGCGTTGACCGGCCGCCGGAAACACCGGCAGGCTTGCAATCGCTCGATCCAATTCCGCTCGAGTCGCGCATTGCAAACTCTGAAGCGCGGCTTGCGCAAAGGGATCGGATTCATCGCCGCTGTTTCGGAAAGGCTCAAACGCGAAGTGGTGCTCCAATGCCCGCGCGAGCTCGAATATTTCACGTTCTCGATTCGAGTTTGCCGGTTCGACGGGAATGCTTAACACCCCGAGATCCTGAAGGAACTCGCCGCACTTGGGAGCATCGAGTACGGCAAGCAGTGGATCGTCTGCCATTTGGAGGGTGAGCCCGCGAGCCGCGGCCAACCCGATCGACCACGCCCCAATTCGCCTCCAGTGCGCATCCCATGTGTCCGTCGACGCCTCGGCGCCCAAATCTAGTTCGACTCCTTTTCGAGCATTATCCATCCTTGCGTCATATCGGAAAAAATCGGGGTGGTTATATGGGAAAACCACCTACATCATCAGTGTATTTGCCACGTCCAGAACGCGCAGATCGCGGCACGCGCCGAAGATTCATTGTGTTCACCAGCGGACATATGGCGGACTGAAGTCATGTGTTACAAGTACTACAAGCATGGATACAACGGTGAGAAACCTGAGCAGGCTCATCGCGCGCTGCGCTCGCGCGGCGTTAGAGGGCCGCACCGTCGGTGAGTTGATCAGCGAAGCTATTCGCGTTTATCCCGGCCGCAGCACGCAAAAACGCAGGACGACAAGCCTGCGGGCGCTCAGCCCGGAGCCATATCGTAAGGGCAATGAGCGGCTCAGTATCGAGATCGACGCGATCGTTTACGGCGCGCGGCGATGATCATTCTGGATTCGACCTTTATCATCAGTTTTGCGGACGCGGCGATCGCGCATATCGACGTTCGATAGGGAATTCGCCAGGCTACCGGCAATCCGAATTCCAACGGAAAAGTGACTTTGCTATCGCGCTCAATGCAGCCGGGCGTCGCGGGTTAATATTAGTTGTGAGCGCCTTGGTTTCCGCGACCTGGCGCTGTGCGCCCAGCATTGCGTGATATCATGCGATCAAGGAGGGCACACGATGGGTACGCTTGGCGTACAAGAGATGGTTGTCATCTTCCTCGTCGCCCTCGTTCTGTTTGGGCCTAAGAAGCTTCCAGAACTAGGGCGGACGATCGGGAAGGCACTAACCGAATTCCGGCGCGCCTCGAGCGACCTAAAGGCTACGTTCGAGCGCGAAATGCAAACCCTGGAACGGGAAAACGACTCGCTCAAGACCATGACTCAGCAGACTGCCAACGAGATCTACAATCACGTTGAGAACTATGTGTATCAGCCCGCGGACAGCTACGGGTCCGAGAGCCTCAGTCAAAATGAGCATGCGGCATTGCCGAGCGGCACACCCGAAACCACTAACCCTTCCACAGTAAGCGCTTCAGCAGTACCGGGCGCCGAATCAAATGGGACCACGTCAACCGCGGTTGCGGAAGTACCGGCGCCTGCGCCGGAAGCCGCGGCCGAAAGGCCTCCCGAACAAACTCGGGAATTGCCGGCTCCGCGTAAGGCGGTGGAAGGCACGGTTGCGCGATCGGAAGTGAACGAAGCGTCCCAGCACAGCTAGTTGTAGATAGTTCGATCGAGGATGGACGAGAAAACCGCCGGAGGCGCGCCTCCGCAGCAGCCTAGCGGCTTCCCCGACGATCCCTTCGGGGCATCGCCGCCGGAAGTGTCGCCACCGGCCGCGCTTGAAAAGGCGAATGGCGGCGGTGGGGCGCGCACGCCTCCCCCGCCGCCTCCCGGAGACGACGAGGACGATGAAGAATCGGGCATGCTGCGCATGTCCTTCATGGAGCACCTGGAGGAGCTGCGTGCGCGCATTATTAAGGCGCTATACGGTTTCGGCGCGGTATTTTTGCTCTGCGTCATTTTCAGTAATTACCTGTTCAAGATCGTCGAGCGGCCGGGCCTGATCGCGCTCAAGAATACCGGTATCAAGGACGCTCGCTTCATTGCCATAGATCCGATGGAGCAGTTTTCCATTATCTGGGTCTGGACCCCCGTAGTAGCGGCGCTGTTTTTGGGTTCGCCCTGGATTCTTTGGCAAGTGTGGTCTTTCATTTCGCCCGGGCTTTATTCGCGCGAAAAGAAATGGGCCGTTCCGTTTGTTTTATCCACGGCCGGGCTCTTCATCCTGGGCGGCATGTTCGGGTATTTCGTCGCCTTTCCCTACGGCATGAGCTTTCTGTTCGGGCTCGGCGGGTTCGCGGACGTGACCCCGATGATCACCATCGACAACTATTTCGATAAGTTCGTCGATGTGCTGCTCGGAATCGGCCTCGTATTCGAGCTGCCGATCCTGATCTTCATGCTGACGCTGTTGCGAGTGGTGTCGCCTTCATTCCTGCTGAACCATTCGCGCTACGCGATTCTGGCGATCGTGATCATCGCCGCGATCGTTACTCCCACGCCGGACGTTTTCAACCTGATGCTGTTCGCAGTGCCGATGTGCCTGCTGTTTTTCCTAGGCATTTTCGCGAGCTATCTGTTGGTCCTGCGCCGCGAGCACAGGCAATTCCCGTGGCGGCCGTTCTTCCTGTGGCTGGGGATTGTAGCGATTGTCGTAGCGTTGTTCGTGGTCGTGGCCGTTGTCGAGTACCACTTCCACTTGACTTGGCGCTGGCCTTTCTTAGTGAAGTAATCCACCGTAAGCGCTTCGGCCGCAACGGGCGCTGAATCACCTGAAGCTGTCAGCTATCAGCTGTCAGCTATCAGCTTTGCAATCGCCTAGCTGATACCTGACCGCTAACAGCTTTCCGGAGTGACTCAGCGCATGGTTGAATACGACGAAGAAGATGGCATGCTGCGCATGTCCTTCCTGGAGCACCTGGAAGAACTTCGCGCCCGCATAATCAAAGCGCTTTACGGCTTTGGCGCGATTTTCGCACTTTGTGTAATCTTCAGCACTCAACTTTTTAGGATCGTCGAGCGACCCGGCCTGATCGCGCTCAAAAACACCGGCAACCCGAGCGCGCATTTTGTAGCCATCGACGTCATGGAACAGTTTTCGATCGTCTACGTCTGGACGCCGGTGGTGGCTGCCCTTTTCTTGGGGTCTCCCTGGATCCTCTGGCAGTTGTGGGCCTTCATTTCCCCTGGCTTGTATCAGCGAGAGAGGAAATGGGCGATTCCGTTCCTGCTCTCAACCGTGGGCCTTTTCATCACCGGAGGGCTATTCGGATACTTCATCGCCTGGCCGGCCACACTGAGCTTCCTTTTGGGTGTAGGCGGGGACTTGGATGTAACGCCGGCGCTCAGCATCGACAGCTACTTCGATAAATTCGTCGACGTACTGCTCGGGATCGGAATAGTCTTCGAGCTTCCGATTTTGATTTTCATGCTCTCGCTTTTACGCGTAGTCTCACCCGCGTTTTTGTTGAACCACACGCGATACGCGATCATTGCGATCGTAATCATCGCGGCAGCCGTTACGCCCAGTCAAGACGCGTTTACGCTGACGCTGTTCGCGGTGCCGATGTGCCTGCTGTTTTTCCTGGGGATCTTCGCGAGCTATCTGTTGGTTTTGCGCCGAGAACACCGGAGGTTCCCATGGCAAGCGTTTTTCTTCTGGGTGGCGATTGTGGCCGTGGTGGTGGCATCGTTCGTGACGGTGGCGGTCGTGGAATACAACTTCCACTTGACTTGGCGCTCGCCTTTCTTAGTGAGGTAGGCGCACGCACGCCTAAAGGTGTTACGGACCGGGATTCCGAAGCGCGCGGCGGCCTCCTCAAAAGATAACGGGCTGCGTCGACGAACTCGGCCGGTTCACCGCTCATGAAGTTCGTCGCGAGACCATGTCCGCTTGCCGTACGTGCCGAGCGATCCTGCCGCACGCATTGCGGCAATGGAACGTTTTCGCGCCGTGGAATAACGGCTAACTTCGTCCGCCAAGCGGGTGAGTGCCTCGGCCAAAAGGGCAGAAAACAGACGAATTCCGGCCGGCGGCGAGGCGTTTGATACGCCTTAATAGCGCTGCCGGTAAGCTCAGTGTGATATTGCGGTTATGTTGCACCTGAATTAGTGCGACACATAAAGTAGTTGAGAAAGCCCGCTGAAAACACCCGCTGACCGGGGTAGTCTAGTGACAGTGTCCGCCTTTAGCAGAAGAATCGCCCTGTTCGGGCTCTGCTCAGCCGTCGTCGTCGCTCAGATGAACACCGGAGAAATCTCCGGCCGAATAAAAGATCAACTCGAAGGCCTCATCCCTGGCGCGACGATTATTGCCGAACAGATCGGGACCGGCCAAAAGTTTACCGCGTCCACGAACACCGCCGGTGAGTATTTATTTGCGCAATTGCCTGTGGGCCGGTATTCGCTGAAGGCGTCTGCGCCGAGTTTCATGCAATCGGCGCTGTCGAATCTCGAAATTCATGCCGGCGAAAAGCTTCGTTACGATTTCACGCTCCAGCTCGGCGCGGAAAATCAAACCGTGACTATCGTTGCCGATGGCGGCGTGCAACTTGAATCCGCCGAGATTAGAGATGTCCTCGACAACCGCCAAGTGACCGGGTTGCCATTGCGCGGCCGGCAGTTTCTGGACCTTGCGATGTTGAGCGAAGGAGTCGTGCGCCCGCCGGGCGGAACCCGCGGCGATGCCTTGCAGCAGGCGGGAAATCTGGTGAATGTTTTAGGGCAGCGCAGCGGGCATAACTTGTACTTGGTGGATGGCGTCACGGCTACGGATGAATATTACAACAACATGGTCATCGCGCCCTCAGTGGATTCCATTGACGAATTCGCTATTCAGAAAACCTCGTACGCCCCGGAATTCGGCGGCAAGTCCGGCGCCGTGATCAACGTTATTACAAGATCGGGCAGCGATCGATTTCACGGCAGCCTTTTCGAGTTTGTCCGCAACGATGTATTCGACGCGAAGAATTTCTTCGATTCTCCTTTCGCCCCCATTCCGCCGTTTCAGCAGAACCAATTCGGCGGAAGCTTCGGCGGCCCTATACGCAAAGATCACACATTTTTCTTTCTCGGCTATGAGGGGCAGAGAGCACGGAAATCGTTGACTCAGTCGTTTTCCGTGCCGACGGAAGCAATGCGCATCGGCAATTTCGCCGGACTGCCCACGCTTTACGATCCCTTGAGCGGCGCCGGCGGACAACGCATGCCCTTCCCCGGCAATCGAATTCCGCTGCAGCTCCTCGACCCGGCCGCGACCGAGATCCTCTCGCTTATACCGCTCCCGAATCTTCCTGGAATCGGACTGAATCTTTTGGAGATCCAAAAGCAGCGCACCGATACGAACGCATACAACGCTCGCCTGGATGATCGGATTACGGACCGGGACAACACATTTCTGCGCGCCTCGATCTTTGATGCCCGGCAGTTCGATCCCTTCGGCTCCGGTGTTTTGCAGGAAACTTTGTTGCCGGGATTTGGCCGTTTCCTGAGCACGCATTCCATCAACGGCGCAGCCGGATGGACCCATACATTCAGCCCGAACGTGCTGAATGAGGCTCGATTCGGGTTCCTTACGGTTGCAGGCGGCCAGCAGAGTCCGAATGCCGGCAATCCTTTCGCCGCGCAAACGGGAATTCAAGGCGTCACGACGAATCCGCAGGATATGGGTTATCCACAATTTTCGTTTGGTGGACAATTCACCACCATCGGCGATCCGGCTTTATTCACCTTCCGTAACAATCGCGACTTTGAATTTTCCGACAACGTGATCGTGCATCGGGGAAGGCACACCGTAAAGCTAGGCGCCTACCTGATGAATTTCAACCTGCAGCCAGTAAACCCGAATGGAGCCCGCGGTGTTTTCTCATTTACTCCGCGGTGGACCTCCTCAGCGCCCGGCCTCGCTGACGGGAACGCATTCGCCGATTTTCTGCTCCGCGACCCCACTACGGCGCAAGTTGGCTTAGGGCGAGCGGCTCTGAATGCGAACGCAAATTGGGCGCATTTTTACGCGCAGGATAACTGGCAGATCACGCCCAATCTGAAAATCGACGTGGGTCTCCGCTATGAGTACAACCAGAACATGTCGGATGCAAACAATATGTTCTCGGCTGTGGACCCGTCCGTACAGGGAGGACGGTTCGTAATCGCAAGCAATAGCGCTGGGCAGATCAATCCAGCCGCAACTGCATTATTGCCGTTCATGCCCTTGCCGTATGTCACGTCGGCCGCGGCGGGGTGGAACAATAGTTTGCTGACGACGCGTCCGCTGCGGCTGGCGCCGCGCGCCGGGTTCGCGTGGAATCTGCCCAAGAATTGGAAGACCGTGCTGCGGGGCGGATTTGGAATTTATCCCAATCAGGCCGCCTACAGCATCATTACAAATCTCGGCCAGAACCTTCCGTTTTTTGTGACGAAGATCGTAACTTCAAGCGCGACCGCCGCAACGCCGCCTTTTACAACGGAAAACGCTCTCACGGCGAATACTATAGGCGCCGCCGGCGCGAGCAACGTGAACCACAATTTCAAGATCGAATACAACCAAGTCTGGAACTTGAATATTGAGCGCGAGCTGTCGCGGAGCACAACCCTATCGATTGCCTACATTGGCTCGCGCACCGTGCACGCCGACAGTTCGACAGTGCTTAACGTGCCGCTGCCGGGTCCCGGGGCAATTGCGCCGCGCCGTCCGATTCCGCAGATGAGCCAGTTCAATACGATTCGCTGGGACGGATGGGCCGGCTATCACGCGATGACTGTAACCGCAAAACGGCGGCTTGCGAAAGATTTGACCTTCGATGCGAACTGGACCTGGTCCCATTCGATCGACGACGCCTCCGATCCGGGCACGACATTGAACGAGACAAATCTGCCGCAGAACGTGTACAACACGGCATCCGAGAAGGCGAGCTCCAGTTTCGATCATCGCCACCGCGTGGTGGTCAGCTTCATTTACCAAATTCCGCAGCCGCAACGCATGAGCGCGTGGGTGCGGACTTTGGCTGGGAACTGGCAGGCGGGAGGTTATTTCACGGCACAATCCGGCGCTCCATTCACCGTGAATATATCGAGCGATCAGGCGAATATCGGTCCCGGCCCGGCGCAGCGGCCGAACGCCTCTGGCGATCCCAGCAACGGCCCGAAGACGCCGAACGAATGGTTCAACACGGCGGTATTTTCTTTACCTGCCCTTTACGCGTTTGGGAACGCGCCGCGGAACGCTGTAATCGGTCCGGGATTAGAAGAACTCGACGTCTCGCTTCAAAAGGAAATGCCGATCCGAGAAGCCGTCCGATTGCAATTTCGCGCCGAAGCCTACAATCTTCTCAACCACCCAAATTTCAATATTCCGAACCGCACGGCGTTCACGGCCAATTTCGGGGCGATATCCAGCGCCCAGGATTCCCGCCAGATGCAGTTTGCGCTGAAGCTGATGTTCTAACCCGTTCACAGCAGCGACTTAAGCTCGCGCGCCGGCCTGCCCTGCGACTCTGCGACCGCGGGATAAACGACGTGGCCTTGATATGTGTTGACCCCCTCGTATATCGCCCGGCTCTGCCTGCAAGCGTTTTCCAGGCCATTGTTCGCCAGTTCCATCAAATACGGAAATGTCGCGTTATTGAGCGCGAACGTCGACGTGTGCGGAACAGCGGCGGGCATGTTGGAGACGCAATAGTGGATCACTCCGTCGACCTGGTAAACCGGTTCGGTGTGCGTCGTGGCGTGCGAAGTTTCAAAGCATCCGCCCTGATCGATCGCTACGTCGACCACCACCGACCCCTTGCGCATCCGAGAAATCATCTCCCGCCGGACCAGCTTCGGCGCGGACGCGCCCGGAATAAGGACGGCGCCGACAACCAGATCGGCTGTGCGCACCGATTCTCCGATCGTGTACGCGTTCGACGCTAGCGTGACCACCTGGCTGGAATAAATATCGTCGAGCTGGCGCAAGCGCTCCAGGCTGCGGTCGATGATCGTGACATGAGCGCCGATGCCGACGGCAACCTTAGCGGCTTGGTGCCCCACCACGCCTCCGCCCACGATCACCACGTTCGCGGGCGCTACGCCGGGGACTCCGCCGAGCAGAATTCCACGACCGCCGAGGGGCGCTTCCAGATAATACGCGCCAACCTGGACCGCCATTCGGCCCGCGACTTCGCTCATGGGCGTTAGCAGCGGAAGAGAGTTGTCCGTTTCGCGAATTGTTTCGTAAGCCACCGCGCTGACGTTCGTATCCAGCAATTTACCCGTGAGCTCCGGCAGCGGAGCCAGGTGCAGATACGTAAACAGAATCAGCCCCGGACGAAGCAGCGAGTATTCGGATGCCTGCGGCTCCTTTACTTTTACAACCAAGTCCGCCCGCGACCACACGTCCGCCGCCACGGAAACAATTTCCGCGCCGGCGCTGGCGTAATCTTCATCCGGCAGGGAACTGGCGATTCCGGCGCCCGCTTGCACCAAAACCTTGTGACCCGCTTCCGTCAGCGCCTTTGCGCCGCTAGGGAGCAAGCCTACACGGGTTTCGTGGTCTTTCACTTCTTTGGGAACGCCGACAATCATCAGGGCGCAGTTTTATCGGCTGCGGGAGCGGGTAAACTACCCTCGCGTTTCGGCCCAAGTCCCAATGCAATAAGGGAAAGCGACCCGATTTTACCGTCATCCGTCAGGTTCTGATCGCGCTGGAAACGCTTCAACGCCTCAACCGAGTCCGCCCCCCATGCTCCGTCCACCGGTCCCGCGAAGTAGCCTTTTTCAGTCAGCGCTTGCTGGATTTCCCTGTAGCGCTCCGGGGTGGGCTGTTGTTGTAAGGACCGCTGGTAACGCACGGCGGTCTGCCTGGGTGAAGACTTCGTATTAGATTGTTTCGAGGTAGAGGCGGGCGTTTTAGACGTGAGCCGGGCAGCGGCGGTGTTTGGACCGCTCTTCGCCGCCGCCTTGGGCGTACGCTTTGCACTTTTCGCCGGAGCTTTGTTGTTGGACGCCTTGCTCTTTACGGCCGTGTCCGTACCGGCGAACGCAAGGATGGCGCCCAGACCGGCTAAAGCCAATGTTGTTCCGGTGCGCAATTCAATAGTTTATACCGCCCCGGGGCGTGAAACCTCTATCCTGATGAATATGCGTCCTTCCAAACTCTGCGCCGGACTTGCGCTTATTGCCGCTAGCCTCTTGGGCAAACCCCGGCCTCTCCGGCATTTGAAGTTGCAACTATCAGGGTGTCACCGCCCATCACCACTCTTGCAGCCCAGATCCAATCCGGCAAGATGCACGTCGGTATGTCCGTAGACGGGGCCAGAGTGGATATCGGCTTTATGTCCCTGGCGGACCTGATTTCGATGGCGTTCAAGGTCAAGCCGTACCAGGTTTCCGGGGCGGACTGGATGCGGCAGGAACGGTTCGATATTCTGGCGACCATTCCCGAAGGTGTTTCGAAAGACCAGGTGCCGGAGATGCTACAGGCCCTGCTCATCGAGCGATTCAAGCTCACGGTGCATCATGACACGAAGGAAGAGCCTGTGTATGCGCTGTTGGTAGGCAAGAATGGGCCGAAGATGAAACCCTCCGATCCCGACGATGCGAAAGCCGATGCGCCGGCGGGCAACAACGCGCCAACGGCAGCGCCGCCGGGTCCAGGGCGGGGTCCAATGTCCATCAGCACGCCCAATGGACAAATGAGCATTACACCAAATGGAAGAGGCGCGGTGATCACCGGCGGCCCAAATGGAACCATGCGAATGTCCATGGGCGATAACGGAGTGATGCGGATGGAAATGTCGAAAATTACCATGACCGCCCTCGCCGATATGCTTGCGCCATTTGTGGACCGGCCAGTCGTCGATATGACAGACCTGAAGGGCAATTATCAAGCGGCGTTGGAAATGCCCATGGAGGACCTGATGAAGCTCGCGCGAGCGAGAATGCCCGACATCGCCGGCCTTCCGGGTGCTGGATTACCGGGCGCCGGTGGAGGGCCCGGCGGACCCGCGGGCGCGCCGGTTGCTTCCGATCCCACGGGAACTTCGATTTTCCAGGCCGTTCAACAGATGGGGTTAAGGCTTGAGCCGCGGAAAGCGCCCGTAGAGACTATAGTGGTCGATCACGTGGAAAAGACGCCGACGGAAAACTAGGTTGGGCTGTCACTCTTAGTAGCGAGCGCTGAGGGACCAGCCATCTCCGGGAGGCAATGGGCGGCTTAGCATAGCAAGCCGCCGCAGGATGGCATCCTGCCCCACTTACACTGCAGCAGGTTCCGCGATAGATTCTCGTTCCGCCGCTTTGAGGTCGACGCCTTCCCAACGCGCCACCACCGCGGTTGCCAGGCAATTGCCCAATAAGTTCACCGATGTGCGGCACATGTCCATCAAGGTATCGACCCCAAGGATAACCGCGATTCCTTCTACTGGAAGATTGAAGGTCGCGAGAGTCCCGGCAAGAATTACTAACGAAGCCCTCGGGACGCCCGCCACTCCCTTGCTGGTCAGCATGAGCGTTAGCATCATCACGATTTGTGTGCCGAACGCAAGGTGTACGCCCGCGGCTTGGGCCACAAATAGGGCCGCCAACGATAAATACAGCGTCGACCCATCCAGGTTGAAGCTGTATCCGGTCGGCAACACGAAAGCGACGATATGTTTCGGCACGCCGAAACGCTCCATGTTTTCGAGAGCTAGTGGAAGGGCCGCCTCGCTCGAAGCCGTGGAAAACGCGATCAGAAACGGCTGCCTGACATGGGCAACGAACCGGCGGATGGGAACCCGCACAATGGTCGCCACAGTTCCAAGCACAATCACCAGAAAAAAAGCTTGTGCCGCGTAAAGCGTCCCCACGAGCTTACCCAGGCTCAAAAGAACGTTCAAACCGTGCTCGCCGATGGTGGCTGCCATCGCTCCAAAGACACCAAGCGGAGCGATAAACATGACGTAGTTGGTGTACCGGAACATCACTTCCGATAGCGATTCGCAAAATTGAACCACCGGCGCGGCCTTATCCCCAATAGCCGAGCAAGCCGCCCCGAACATGAACGAGAACACGACGATCTGCAGGACCTCGCCGCGGGCCATGGCATCGATAATGCTGGCTGGAAATGTATGCTCCAGGATTTGCGAAAGGCTGGTCGAGGTCTGCTGAATGTCGGCAGGCTGGCCCGCACGGAGCTCAACGCCCGCACCCGGCTGGACCAAATTCGCCGCGCCCAGTCCGACGAACAACGCAATCGTAGTGACGATCTCGAAATAAACAATCGCTTTGGCGCCGATGCGGCCCATCGTTTTGATGTTTCCGGCGCCCGCGATTCCGCTTACCAGTGTTCCAAAAAGTAGCGGGGCGATGATGGATTTAATCAGCCGCAGAAAAATGCTTCCGAGCACCCCAAGACTCACAGCCGCTTTGGGGAACAGCGCGCCGAAAGCAATCCCGGCAACAAGGCTAATCAGGATCCATGCGGCCAGCGAAATCTTTCTCATCTGCCCCCCCATTTTAATTTTTCCCGAAGGACGTCGAAAAACAGAAGATTGCCCGGGCGGACGAGGCTTATCGAATGCTCGGAGCGGCGGCATACAATCCGGTCGCCCTGTTTCAACAGTTCACCGACCTGGCCGTCAATCGTTAAATAAGTCGCGTGATCGGCCGCCAGCACGCCAACTTCGATCACACTCTCATCGGGCACAATTACCGGACGATTGGTCAGCGTATGCGGGCAAATCGGAGTAATCGCCCAAGCCGCAACGGAGGGAAGAACGATGGGTCCGCCTGCCGAAAGCGAGTACGCAGTCGAGCCGGTGGGCGTGGCGACGATCAGTCCGTCGGCTTTATATACGCATACAAACGCGCCGTCGACGTGAACTTCCAGATCGATCATGCGGGCGATCTCGGCCTTCGCGAGCACCATATCGTTTAAGCCCTCATAACAGGCAATCTTGTGCTGGCCGCGCCACAGTTCAGTGGTCAGTAATCGCCGTTTTTCCAGGTGGAGCGCGCCGCACAGCGCCCGCTCAAGCTGCGGATAAAGCTCGTCCGTTTTGATGGCGGTGAGGAAGCCCAAGCCTCCCAGATTCACGGCAAAGATCGGAATGTCGCGGCCGGCAATGGCGCGCGCGGCGGATAGGAGCGTGCCATCGCCGCCAAGCACAATAACCAACTGTGCGCCGTCCACAACGTGTTCGCGAGCGAAAGCTTCGTCCGACGCCGCATAGGCGGCTGTGTTGGTATCCAGGCGTGCGGCAACGCCCTGTTGTGATAACCAGGTGACCAGGTCCGGCACTACGCGCTCTGCTTCCCCGCTGCGGGGCTTGGACAGGATGGCGGCCGTGCTAACGGTGCGCATACATCAGAAATTCGCGGTTCCCTTCGGCCCCCAAAATCGGACTCTCCATAAATTCGCTTCGAAATCGAAGTGCTTCCGCCTCCCGGCGCGCGCGCTCGCAGGCGGCGCGATGAAGTTCAGGATCGCGCACAATTCCTCCTTTTCCGACTTGATCCTTGCCCACTTCAAACTGCGGTTTCACCAGGACCACCATTTCACCATCTTCTTCCAACAAAAGAGAGATGACGGGAAGTATCAAAGTGATGGAAATAAAACTGACATCGCAAACCGCCAGACCGAACCGCTCCGCGAAGTCTTCGGGGCGGAGATAGCGAGCGTTTACGCCCTCCCGAACCACCACGCGAGTATCGTTCCGCAGCTTCCAATCGAGCTGGCCGTGACCGACATCGATGGCCCACACTCGCGCGGCTCCACGCTGGAGAAGGCAGTCGGTAAATCCTCCAGTTGAAGCGCCCACATCGAGACAAATACGATCTGCGACGGCGATGTTGAACCGGTCCAGAGCAGCGGCCAGCTTGAGTCCGCCGCGGCTGACATAGGGCAGTTTCGCGGTGAGTTCGATGCGGCAGTCGCCGGGAAAACTGTGTCCCGGCTTGTCGCTCTTCTGTCCATCCACGATCACTGCGCCCGCGAGAATCAGGGCCCGAGCCTTTTCGCGAGACTCAGCCAGTCCGCGTTCGACCAGAAGCTGATCCAGCCGGGTCTTCATGCATGGCGATGTACGATCAGATCCGCGAGCTGCTTCAAACGCTCGCCGCGCTCGCCGAGGCTCGCCAGCGCCGCATGCGCGGCCAGCCGCTCTTTCTCCGCCATCTTATGCGAGAGATCCAGGCCGTACACAGCGGGAAATGTGATCTTCTTCTGCCGCGCATCTTTACCGGCAGTTTTTCCGAGCGCCTCGGAGGACTGCTCCACATCGAGCAGATCGTCCACGATCTGGAAGGCCAGGCCGGCGTGTTCGCCAAAACTCGTAAGAGCCGCGAGCTGGCCGGCATTTGCTCCTGCGTAGATTGCGCCCATTCGTACGCTGGCGCGGAGGAGGGCTCCGGTCTTCGCGCGGTGAATGGATTCGAGCAGTTCCGAGGTAGGCGGCTTGCCCTCACCTTCAAGATCGTTTACCTGGCCCCCGATCATACCGCCGGCTGTGCCTGCGGCCGTCGCGAGCTCCGTTACCAGACGAATGCGGCGTTCCGCATCCACGCCTTCGAGCTTGGAAAGAACTTCAAATGCGAGCGTCAACAGCGCGTCGCCGGCCAAAATCGCGATCGCGTCGCCGAACACCTTATGACAGGTGGGGCGTCCGCGGCGCAAATCGTCGTTATCGAGCGCCGGCAAGTCGTCGTGAATGAGCGAGTACGTGTGTATCAGTTCAAGGGCGCATGCGGCGGATTCGATCCCGGCCGGCGCATCGTGGATGGCCTGCGCAGACGCAATCGCCAGCAGCGGGCGGATGCGTTTTCCTCCGGCAAATAAGCTGTATCGCATCGCCCGGTGGATGGTGGAAGGATCCTGGGATTCCGGCGGGATACAGCGGTCGAGCGCGGTCTCAATGCACTTCTGCTGTTCGGCGATGTACTGGTCGAGCGTAAACGGAGCTTCGATCACGTGATGTAGTCTTTATTTCTCAGGGCGGAACGGCTGGGGCTGCATTTCGCCGGCGCGCCGGGTCAGGATCTCAATGCGCGTCTCCGCGTCTTCGAGCTGCTTGCGGCACGCGTCGCTGAGTTTGGTTCCACGCTCGAATAGCTCAAGCGCCCGCTCGAGCGGGAGGTCGCCCGATTCCATTTCTTTGACGATAGCTTCGAGCTGCTCTAGCCCCGCCTCAAAAGTAAAGGGAGCGGCATCGGCTGGCGTGTCTGGCATTGTCTCATTATAGGTTGCACGGCGGAAGCAGGTGGAGCAGGCTTTGCCTGCAACGGGTGCTTCAGCACCCGCCGAGCGCCGGGGCTTCAGCAAGGCTGCGTAAACCAAGCTCCCGCGATGCGATTGCCCATTCCGTACGGACCGATTACAGGCAAAGCAGACCCACACCAGCGTGTGTGCTCCTTTATAAGCTCGTACAGGTATAAGCTCGTGCAGGCCGTGTGGTATAGACTGGATGGAGAGCATGCGTCCCCTTTGAATCCGCCTGCTCCGTCCTGCCGTATCGGGCCGTGGCGCAGCCTGGCTAGCGCGCTTGCTTGGGGTGCAAGAGGTCCCGGGTTCAAATCCCGGCGGCCCGACCAATTGAAGATGTTTTCAAAGGCTCCGCGCTGTTTCGAGCACATATACAGTTCCGCGCATCCAGTTGATCTTAGCCTCGACGTGGCCGTCAGATGCTGAGGCGTCTCGCGACCGCGAGTGCCAGGTCATCGTACCTAGAGCATCTACACGCTTCGCAATTGGTTCTCCGTGCAATTCTTGACAGTATTTTCGTGGGAAACTCCTCCCGCCGGGTGGCATCTTGTACTCGGTAGTATCTGGCGCCGCTAAGCCACTTCTGAGTTTCACCCTGGGGGTCTCCCGTGCGGCAAGAAATTCTTTCTCCTCCGCCTCCACCCCAAAGCGGGCTTGTATACGGACGAGATCAGCAGCCACGATCGACACACGATTGGATACTCTACAGCTTTCAGTGGCTCGTGACCATGGTGTACGCCGTGGTGTGGGGCTACGCGATTGTTGGAGTCGGCCTGAATTTCCAGGGCGCCAGACTCACAACCTATATCTCTGCCGTGGTTCTCACAATTGGGATGAGTACACTTCTGCAGGCATGGCTGGGCCATCGAATGGCGATGGTACATGGGCCGAATGTCATCCCGTCGCTGGCGATTGTCGCAGCCTATGCGGCGGGTGGCGAAGGTTATGCTCTGCAATCCTTCACGGCACAAGCTTTATCGGGCGTAATTATCGCAGCTCTCGTCCTTTTTGGAGCCGTTCGTTATATCCGTAAAGTCTGGACTCCGCTGGTCCTGGGATCGATGATCATCATGATCGGGCTGACCGTCGCTCAGGTCGGTCTTGGCGACATGACTCAAGCCGGTTTCGGCCTCGGGTTCTTCCTTTCCTTGGCCCTGGCGCTCGGTGGAAGCATCTTGGCGATACGAGGCCGTGGAGTGTGGGCGACTTTGCCACCGGTATTCATCATCGTTTTGGGATACATCGTATTTTTCGCGTTAGGCCGAGTGGATTTGGACTTAGTGCGGCAAGCGCCTGTATTATCGGCGCCAAGATTCTTTCCGTATGGGCGAGCCATGCCCCCGTGGGACCTCATACTTACCATGCTGATCGTGAATATGATGGCGGCAATGAATTTCTATGGCAATCTCCACGGTTATGCCGGCGTAATCAATGAACGAGTCGACGCGTCTGAAGAGCGCCGCAGTTTTCTGCTTTTTGGGATCGTTGAGACGATACTGCCGGGCATCCTCGGCACTCCCGCAACGGTCGCCTACGGTGAGAACCTCGGTATCGTTCAGTTGACACGCGTTGCGGCCCGCGCATTCGTGATCGTTGCCGCCGCGCTGTTTGTCGTCCTTGCGTTTATCGGTCCTTTTGGCGCGCTGATGGCGGTGATGCCGAAGGAAGTGGCCGGCGCGGTGCTATTGGGTATTGCCTCCACCGTAATCGGAATCGGCGCAAACATCTTGAACACCGCGCCCGCATTCGGGGGCCGTGAGCAGACGCTGGTCGGCTTCTCGATCTTTCTAAGTCTGGGACTTCACCTGCTGCCCCAGGCAACCTGGGAGCAAACACCGCGAATCGTCGAGACAGTTTTCAGCAATCCAGTCATCTCGGTCATCATCTTTGTTCTCATTTTCGAAAAACTTATCTTCCCGGTTCCCGCCGATAACGGGCAAATAATTCAAGAACAACATTCATAGTCGAAAAAGGAGTATCGCAATGGTTATTGAGGAACGTCTGATTGAAAAAGGAACGCCTTCCGATCACGGCGCGGAGCGCGAATATGAACGCCTGTTGTCCAAGCGGCGGGACGAAATGCTCGCACGCGTAGATGAGGGTTACCAGGAATGGAAGAAGAGCAGAACCTACAAAGTGCCGCAATGGCTGTATGGGCCGCCAAAAGGAAAGCTGTTTAGGGTTGAATGCGAGGACGTGCCGAACTTCGGCGAGACTTCATATCTGGAATTCGACAGCGCGCGAACCGCTCTCGTCTCCATCGACTTTCAAATCGATTTCTGCGGCGAGCACGGTTACGTCGACGTGATGGGCTACCCGCTGGCGAATACCGCCAACCCTTTGACCTTCGCCAGAAAAGCCTTGGCCGACGCGCGCAAGGCCGGAATCGCTGTCGTCCATTGCCGTGAGGGTCATATGCCCGACCTGAGCGACTGCCCCTACAACAAGATTCTGCGCAGCAAAATCATCGGTAAGGACTCCGTGGGTATCGGCGAGAGGCCAGAAGGAGGAATGGGACGATTACTCCTCCGCGGGTCTCTGAGTTGGGGCATCGTGAAAGAGGTCGAGCCAATCGAGGGAGAGATACTTGTCGACAAGGCTGGGAAGGGAGTGGGCTATTGCAGCGACTTCTTCCTGGTTTTGCAGCAACTCGGCATCTCGCACCTGATCTTATGCGGAATCACCACCGATGTCTGCGTTCACACCATCATGCGCGAAGCCAATGACATCGGGTATTGGTGCATGCTCTTGAAGGACAGCGTCGGCGCTACGGATATCAGTAACCATGAAGCCGCGATCAATTCGGTGAAGATGCAAGGCGGTGTTTTCGGCTGGGTGTCCGACACGGAACGCCTGCATAAAGGTTTGAGGGAGGCCGGACTCGCAGCCTGACCACGCACGCTCCAAAGACGCATTTGAACGGCCTGCCCGCAGGATCTAAAGTGATCATAGGAGTTTACCCACGCCTATGACACCGAAAATCCTGTTATTGTTCTCCGCTTCGATCGCGATTCCCGCCGGCGCGCAGACTTTGCAAGGCCAAGCGCTCGTGACTGCTTTGCAGCAGGGCGGTTACATCATCGTAATGCGGCACGCGAGCTCGCCGCGCGAGGCTCCGGGCAAGGAAACGGCGAATGCCGATAACGTAAGACTCGAGCGGCAACTGGATGAAGATGGCCGCGCGACCGCCGCGGCGATGGGGAAGGCTCTTCGCGAGCTGAAAATTCCAATCGACGAAGTGCTGACCAGTCCAACATATAGGGCCCTCGAAACGGTGAAATACGCGCAGTTCGGTCCTCCGCATCCGATGGCCGAACTCGGCGATAACGGGCAAAGCATGAAAGGCGGCACGGAGGCGCAAGCCATGTGGCTGCGGAACAGGCTCAAAAACTTCCCGCACCTCGCCAACACCATCATCGTCACGCACGCCCCCAACCTGATGCAGGCGTTCCCGAAAGACGCCGCCGGTGTCGCCGATGGCGAGGCCCTGATTTTCGGACCCGACGGCAAAGGCGGCGCGAAGCTGGTCGCGCGCGTGAAGATCGACGAATGGCCTAAGCTGGCGGCGGCGAAATAAACTCCGCAGTCATACGATTGTAAAGCGCGGCGACTATTCTCAAAAGTACGTTAAGAGAAGAGACACGCTTATGAGAACTGCGTTGCTGCTCTGCCTGATTATGCCGCCTTTTGCGCAACCCGCCCAAACGATTCAAGTCCACGGCCACCGCGGCGCTCGGGGCCTGCGGCCGGAAAACACTCTGCCCGCGTTCGAATATGCCATCGCGGCGGGCGTGGATGCGCTGGAACTCGACATGGCCGTTACGAAAGACAACGTCATCGTAATTTCGCACGACCCGTTATTGCATCCGCCGGTTTGTAGCGGACCGAAGCCGGAGATCGCCATCCATCAACTTACGCTGCGGGAACTGCGCGAATGGGATTGCGGCAAAATGCAGAACCCGAATTTCCCGCGCCAGCAAGCCGTCCCGGGCGCCAGGATGCCTACGCTGGATGAGGTATTCGCGCTTGCCCCCAAAGGCGAATTCTTATTCAATATCGAAACCAAGATCTTCGCCGAGCACCCTGAATTCACGCCCTCGCCGGAAGACTTCGTGAAGCTTGTGCTGAACGAAATACGAAAGCACCACCTGGAATCGCGGGTGGTTCTGCAATCCTTCGATTTCCGCACGCTGATTGCAATGAAGAAGGCAGCTCCCGAGATAAAGCTATCGGCGCTATATGAGGGATCGCCGAAAGATTTCACGGCCATTGCAAAGGAATCCGGCGCTCAGATCATATCTCCGGACTTTCATCTGGTAGCCGCGGAGCAGGTTCGCGCGGCGCACGCGGCGGGGCTGGAAGTGCTGCCGTGGACGCCGAACACGCCCGCGGATTGGGACAGGTTGATCGCAGCGGGCGTGGATGGAATCATCACCGATTATCCCGATGAGCTGCTGAAGCATCTCGGCCGCGGCGGATCGCCGGCTCGCCACTGAACTCCGGCTATTGAACCGCAAAGGCCCGAACACGCTTGGGCATTAACGGCCGGGTCAAACGGTTCGAAAGCCGCGGGCGACACTGTTATGCTTGCTTTATATGAAGATGTCCACCCTCCTATTTGGCGTCGCGCTGCCGCTGGCCTTAGCGTGGGGCCAGCAGCCGGCCGCCCAGCCCACCTCCACAAACGATCCGGTTGTTCTGACGATCGGCAGCGAAAAGATCACCCAATCCCAATTCGAGGCAATGGTGGCTACCCTTCCGCCCCAGCAGCGGGCGCAAATCACCACACCGGAGCAAAAGCGCAAAGTCGCCGAGCAACTCGCGGAGCTGAAGATGCTTGCGCAGGATGCGCGAGCGCGCAAGCTGGATCAGAATCCCGATGTGAAGACGAAGCTTGCGCTGCAAGCCGATCAGGTGCTTGCGAACGCGGATTATCAAGCCATGGGCAGCCGTCCAGCCGACGACACGGCCGCCCGCGCATTCTACGACAGCCACAAAGAAGACTTCCAGGAAGTTACCGCCAAGCATATTTTGGTTCGCTTCCAGGGTTCGCAGGCGCCTTTACGCCTCGGTCAAAAAGAGCTCACCGACGCCGAAGCGCTTCAGAAAGCGAAAGATTTGCGGGCGAAAATTGCCGGCGGAGCTAACTTTGCGGAAGTCGCGAAGGCCGAGAGCGACGACACGGGATCCGGTGCGAACGGCGGCGACCTCGGCGCCTTTACGAAAGGCCGCATGGTCCCCGAGTTCGAAAAGGCCGCGTTTTCGCAGCCCATAGGCCAAGTGGGCGAGCCGGTCCGGTCGCAGTTCGGCTACCACCTGATTCTGGTGGAGAAGCGCGAAACGAAGCCGTTCGATGCAGCGAAGGCGGAGATCGAACAACGGCTAGGTCCGGATCAAGCCCAAAAGGGCCTGGACGAATTGAAAAAGAAAACCACCATCGTCTACGACGAGAGCTACTTCGGAAAATAGCATCCGGTGGAGCAGGCTTTAGCCTGCAACGGGTGCTTCAGCACCCGCCGGGCGGGGACTGAAGCCGTTGTCATAGGCACCAAGATAAGCGGGAACTCTGTATTTGACGGCCGCCAGCGGCACGGGACAACCCTACGGCTAAGCGTAAATATAAGTAAGAATCGGGACTGAAAAAAGTTTGGCTGCATGATCAAGGAGTTCTTCGACATCGAACACGGTTCAGCGCATGACGAGTTCCAGTCATGGCGAGCGAAACATCAGCGCGGATTGTTCCTTACACTGAACACGCAGACGCGAGCCTATCTCCATGGAGCGCGATGCATGCACTTGGGCAGCGGCCCGCCATACTTCTCGGCGAAAGACGGTCTCGGCTCGCTGACCTCCAAGAAGAAGGTCTGCGCTCCGCAACCCGAGCTGGTCGCGTGGGCTAAGAAGCGCGGAGTCACAGTGAAGCTTTGCGAACACTGCCAACGGGATGGACTCCTGGGGAATAACGATACAGAATCAGTCGCGACCGGCCATTTCTCCAACTACTGGATCATAAAGGCTAGACCCGAAAGGAATGACTTCACCAGGTTCCCGCTGAGGGGGAAACTTGGCCGTTGGTACACGGCCCGACCACCGAAGACTTGGCTGGCCGGCGACACGTTGTTCATATGGGCTGGTTCACCAAAGCTCAGGGTGATTGGCTGGGCCCATCTTGTAAAACCCGAGGCTGGCTTTGAGGACAACGCTTACTACTTTGGAATCGAATACGATTCGAATCTGATCGAAGGTCCAACGATCAACGATCTTCGGCGGGACCCGCTGCTGCGTACCGCCTCCTTCCTCAAATCTGGGCCGTCCGGAACCGTATTTCCGCTGACCGCCGGACAGGGAGCGCGGATGCTGCAACTTCTCGCTCCCTTTGGTCAAGGGCCTCCAGGCTTTCTGTCTATACCATTAAAGAAGGCGGAACAGTCAGAGATACGTCGTCGCATCGGCGCTGGCTTTGGGACGGCCGAGGATAACCGGCAGATCGAGCGCGCAGCCTTAAGTGCCGCGACCAAGCACTACAAGCGCGAGGGCTGGCAGGTTCAGTCGGTCGAGGCAGACAAATGCGGCTTTGATCTTCTGTGCAGGAAGGGACGCCAGGAATGCCACATCGAAGTCAAAGGCATCAGCGGTGGCGGATTTGGTTTCATCCTGACCTACGGGGAGTACCAGCGGGCTGCGTCCGATAACAAATATGAATTGTGTGTAGTCCAATACGCCTTGTCAAATCCGACCATTCAGACCGTCGTGGGCGGAAGGATATTTCAGACCTTTCAGTTTGTGCCCCTCGCATTCAAGGCTGAGGCTCGGCGTGGCTAGTGCGAGCCACTGGGCCGCTTGACGCGTACTCTGACAAAGTTTACCGACGGATTTCCGAGCGGATCGTCGGCGACTCCGAGAATGGCCGAGGCGACGCCTCAGAAGACGCGCGTCAACAGTCGCTGTACCTAACTGTCCGCTTTGCGTCCGTAAGCGGGAATGGAGAATACGCCTCGCATACCGGGGCGCGATCCGGCTGGCAGCACTTTTGCGATGCCTGCATTGCGTTTATTGGCTGAAGCACGGCTGAAGCCCAGATTGCACGCTTAAATTGCTGACGATGCGAAGGCTCATTCCTCATCGGCGGATTACGTCCTAAGCCGCGTCACCCAGAACATCTACCGCGCGCGTTCAACTGCTACAATAGCGCGCGTGGCGGGTGTAGCCTCCATTCCGGCAGCTGTTTCCGTTAGGGCGCCGGGTCCGCGCCACGCGGCCGTAGTCCGCGCCACGCACTGGCTCACGACTCTGAGTTTCCTGGCGCTGCTTATCACTGGAGGCGAAATCCTTCTTTCTCACCCGCGCTTCTACTGGGGTGAAACGGGAAACGTACTAGCTCCGCCGTTATTTCAATTGCCTCTGCCTTCGTCGAGAGCAACGGTTCCCACCGGCTACGCCTATATATTGCCCGACCAGAATGGCTGGAGCCGCCACTTACATTTCGAAGCCGCATGGGTTGCAGTGCTGACTGGCTTGCTATATCTAGCCTTTGGATTTTTCACGGGACATTTCCGGCGAAACTTACTCCCCGCCAGCGCCGATTTCTCGCGGAGAGCGTTCTCCGGCGTGATCGCGGAACATTTGCGGCTTCGGCCCGCGAATAACACAGCCGCCCGGTCATATAACGTTGTTCAGCGCCTGGCGTATCTATTGGTCATTTTTGTTTTTTTCCCGCTGGTAATCTGGACAGGCTTGGCGATGTCGCCCGCCGTAGCGTCGGCATTTCCGTCCGCGGTGAGCGTTTTAGGCGGACAGCAGTCGGCCCGCACGATTCACTTTTTCGTCTCGGTTTTTCTTTTGCTCTTCGTCGTGATTCACTTCGCCATGGTTTGCCGTACGGGATTCCGTAGCCGCATGCGGGCAATGACAACCGGCCGGCCGCCGGCTCAAATGGAGGGATTATGAGCGTGCTCTCGCGGCGCAGACTGATCGGCGTTGGCATTGGAGCAGCCGCGGGTGCTTCGGGGCTGTTTCTCGGCCGGAATCTCGTGCAGCGTTACGGACTCATTCCGCCCGATGGCGGGGGTATCTACGGTCCCGGCGAAACACTGACCTATGCGGCGCACCGGCTATTGACGCGCCATTCGATGGCGCGTGAGTTCCCGCGCGCCGCGATCTCGAATCCGCCGTTCGCCAATGAGGTGGCGCCGTTAAGCCGCGCGTTCAAGCAACTGCAGGATGGCGCGTTTGTCGACTGGCGCTTAGCCATCGATGGCATGGTCGCGCAGCCCGCATCGTTTTCGCTTGCCGAAATCAAAAGCTTTCCATCCCGCAGCCAGATCACGCATCTGGCATGCGAGGAGGGCTGGTCCTATATCGCCGAGTGGATCGGCACGCCGCTATCGCACCTTCTCGAAATGGCCGGCACGCTCCCGCAAGCCCGTTACGTTGTCTACCGCTCCATTCAACCGGATTGGTGGGACAGCATCGATATGGCCGACGCCCTGCACCCTCAAACTCTCGTCACCTATGCAATGAACGGCGGCGACCTTCCGGTCGAATTCGGCGGGCCTCTCCGTCTGCGCGTTCCACGGCAGCTCGGCTATAAGAGTGTCAAGTACATCACCAGCCTCACGGTAACCGACAGCCTGAAGCGGTTTGGCAAGGGCCTAGGCTCTGCTTCGCCCGAAGGCGGTTACGCGTGGTACGCCGGCATCTAGGGTTTGCCGGCGGCTCTTCCGTCCGGCGTTGCTGCCCGGCTCAGTTGTTCGGTTGGATCGACACTGTACGTCACGATTTCCGGGCAGCGATGGCACGCGGCCGAGCCCTCTTGCCGGAACCACCGGCAATCCGGCCTGACCCGGCAGGCGGGCAGCGATGTGCCCGCGGCAGGAAGAAGCTGGACCAGGCGCGTCGCCAGCCTGCAGTCCTTTCCATCGAAGTGGCAGCATCCGTTCTCCTGGCAAGGAGCCGAGAACCGGAAAACCTGCGTGGGAGGAACTGGCCCCGTCAGGGCCAATAGTTCCTCCGTCACCGGAACCGGTTTTTCGATCCAGCCGATGCGAGGATTTTCCCGCGTCCCAACGACAACTCCAAAAGCCATGCTGCCGGCCATTGACGGCTGAGCGCTAGGGCACAGCAAAGGCCGTACAGATTCGTTTTGCATTGCTGTGGAAAGCGCTCTATTATCTCGCCGAGTAGACCAAGCCAATGATGTGGCCCGGCCTTCCCGGCGCCGCTCCGGCTTGCTGTTGCCCAGCTTGTTGTTGCCCGGCTTGTTGTTGCCCTGCTTGCGCAAGGGATGCGACGGAACCTTGCACCTTGACGCCGGCTTCTTTGCCAAGCTGTTCAGCGACCTTGCTCGCGTTAGCCTCGGTTGCGATGTTTTCCGGCGCGACAAATCCGACCCACAGTTTGTCTACCGGGACTGCGCCCTCCTTAGCAAGCACCTGTTGAACCGCGTTTTGTACCGCTGCCGCGAGTTCAGTTAATGGTACTGGACGATCAGGCATGGATTGAACCCTCCTTCTGGGATTTCACCACCAAGGAACTGCACGAAGGGGACCGGTTTGGGTGCTCGCGCAAGTTGTTCGTTCTTCGGCTTTGAGGATTCGGTGTCCGGGTCGGCGCCTATCCGTGAGGCGAAAGGGCTAACGTGTCGGATAGATCGCGGACGGTACTGCATCATGATATATTGGCCCGCATGCAACGCAGAGCATTCTTAAAAGGCATGGCCGTGCCTCTGGTGACGCTTTCCACCGAGATTGGAGGGCAAGCCCAAACGCCGGCAACGCCGCGTGGGCGCATCAAACAAAGCGTCATGGCTACTGTCTGGACAGGCTCCAACATCTCGTTCGAAGAGAGGTGCAAGACACTCTCGCGCATCGGTTTCAAGGGTGTGGACCTTCCTACCGAACAGCAGGTGCCCATTCTCACCCAATATGGCTTGTCGCCGGGCATGATGACGGGCACGGGAACCAGTTTCCAAAATGGATTGATCCGTAAGGAACTCCACAACCAGATTGAAGACGCCACTCATGCCGGAATCGATATGTGCGTCAGGGCCGGCTGCTCGGTTTTGATTGCGATCCCCGGAGAACGCCGGGGCATGTCAAGGGAAGAAGGCGCTGATAACGCTGTCGCCATACTGAACCGTGTGAAGGGCTACGCCGAACAAAAGGGCGTGAATGTCTGCATGGAAATTACGAACTCGAAGGTCGCCGCGGACCAGCGCACCGATCAGGTCTTCGATCATGTGAGTTGGGGCCTGGACGTCTGCAAGCGCGTCAATTCACCGCGCGTGAAAATTCTTTATGACATTTACCATGCTCAGATTATGGATGGGGATGTAACCCGAACGCTGCGCGAAAATATCGACCGTATTTGTCACATTCACGTCGCGGGCGTGCCCACCCGCATGGAAATCGACGACACGCAAGAACTCAATTTTCGGTTCATCGCCAAGGCAATTGCCGACACCGGGTACAGCGGATTCGTGGCCCATGAGTGGCGGCCTGCCATGGGAAACGATCCGGTGAAGAGTCTGGAACGGTGCTTCGAGATCATGAACGTGTGATCAATCGGGTACGGCGACATGACTCGGGCTTTGCGTAGTCCGCGCCTTTTTCGGTGAGAATGCCGATCTGCAGCCACGGACCGCGTGGCGCTTAAGCCTGCGGAAGGCCGGCAGCAGGGTCGTAATACCCATCGCCGCGAGACCCGCCAGCAATGCGACCGTCACGATATCCCACAAAGGCCGCCGATTGAACAGGCCCGGCCAGTCCATTACATGCAGACCGTAATAGAGCCACCGGTTCGCGCGATCGCGCTTGTCGAACTTCACCATCTGGCCGAGTGAGGGCGTGAAGTACAGCCAGGTCTGATCCGCATCGTTGTACCGCACGCGCAGCGCGGGCAGCACATAAGCGGGTTTGTGGCGGCCCAGTTCGAATGACGTTGTCGTCTGGTGATAATAATCGTCGTAACCAGTCAGCCATTCGCTGTCGATTACGGGAACGTTCGGCATCGCTTCACGCAACGCCTGTTCCATGATTTCTTTGCTGAACGACGTCATCACGCCGTTCTCCGGATGCCTGATCGAGACGAACAGGTGCGGGTTATCCTGCGGCAGATTCACGAAGTTGATCGCATTATTGGTGGTCCAGCGGCCGGCCTCCTCTTTGGTTGTAGGCGGCTGGTAGGCGATGAAGTAAGGCTCGCCCCGAAACTGTAGAAGTTCCACTTCCTTCGGAGAAAACTTTTCCTGGATTTTCCCGAGTGCGTTCCGCAAGCTTTCGATCCGCAGCGGTTGTAAGTTCAAGGAGCCGCCTGTGATGGCGCGCGCCATCTCCTTCGTCATCGTCGACCTTGGAGAAACCGTGGGATTCCCCATGATGAAACCCTCGCCGTTGCTTTCGACGCGCTTTGCCACCTCCGACCATCCGGGGATCGGGAACGTGGTGATGGGAATCATTCCGCTCAGGATCCAGGAGATCGAGAATAAGCCAAAAATCAGGCCGGCATAGTGGTGCCACTTCATCCAACCCGAGTACGGTGTGTAAGACAGAACGCCTTTCTGACGGAATCTTGGTTTAAGCGCCACGCGCCAGATTCCAAGAACGACTCCCGTCACCGCCATCAGCAGGGCCGTCCAAGCGATCCAATCCAGTAGCGGCGTCCACCAGGTGCGCTGTCGAAAGAAGAATAGATTATGAAGAACGTATCCGGAAATAGCGAGGATACGTCCCCTCCGGTCCGTTCTCTGAACGATATCGTTGCTCTTTTCGGAGATGTAATACTCGACGCCGGCCGGATCGTTCATGGCAATGCGATGCAGGGGAGCGAATCCGGCCAGCGTTGGAATTCTCGTGAACTCGTCGGGGCTTTCCAGATAGGCATCGTAGGTCATCGTGGACGCGTACTCGGGGGCGAATTGCTTCATCCACTGCAGGGACTGCTCGCGGCCCATGCCGGCAAGAACCTCGCCGGTGTCAGCGTACACCGCGGACCAATTGCCGATGCTGTTCCTGGTGAGCCGGTAGACGGGCCTGCCAAGATACATCGACAGTCGCACGCGCGAAGGCTTGATACCAGCCTTAGCCGCCGCCTCTGCAGGAGTCACCGTTGCCCTCGAAAAGTCGATCGGCTCCAGGCGCTGCAGGCGCTCTCCCATGGTGATTTGTGGATGGCCGTAGTACATGAGGACCACGCCCGAGAGCGTCCACACCAGGAACATCAGAATGATGCCGATGCCTAGCCATCGATGCGAATAAATGAGGAGCTTGCGCCAGTCGAGCAGTTTGCGGGTGTTCACAACTCTTGTCAAACAGAGTATATCGGAGCGCGGAAACGGATTAGCGTACATGATTGCAGAAGACGAGGGTTTCTGAGGAGCCTACGGCGGGCTGTAGCCCCGATTTTGTTGGTCGGCCCATGATCCGCATCGCGGTTCCCGGTGCAAAGAGACACTTGTCCCGTGCGGGATTTTGCGGAACACTTGAGATTGTCAAAGAACGGCGACCCGCCGGCCGCCAAGGATCGGCAACGAAGTTGATCGAGCGCCTGCTCGAACAACTCCCGAAGAGGGAAGCCGCCGGTCATCTACACCCAGATCTTGCGCAGATCCCGCTTCCGTTCCTTCTCGAAGATTTCGTCAGGGGGGCGGAGCTTCACGTTTGGGAGCAGCTCGGGCTGCACTTCGTTGCGGCTGGAGAATGTGGCGATGATCTCCCCGCGGTGCTTCTCGATCTCATCCTGCTGCATTTTGTTGCGGATCAGCATGGCGCCCGGAGGGAACCCGGGCTCACCGGCGGCGTGCTCCGGATGGAAATGGGTCGTGGTCAGATACAGTTTGTTATTGGGGGCAAGCTTCTTCGCAACTTTGGCGATGGTTGCGCCATTGCGTGGCCCCAAGCCGGTGTCGACCACCAGAGTGGCGTTGTTGCCGGCGACGATCCAATATTCGGAAACAAACCCATGATGGCCCAGACATGATCGGACACCTTCACCGTGTCCTCGCCAAGAATCGGCTGCGTTTGCGCCCGCATCGCCGCGCCGGCGAATAGCACGAGCATAGACGTAACGATCATTCGCATACTGCCTTTGTACTACGCTGGCTGGTACCATGGCTATAAGCGCTAGTTTTATCCTCTGATGGTCAAGCTTGCCCGGCAATTCCTCGGTCACGTCCTCCCCGGAGTAATGCGCCCCCTGCGCATCCTGTGGAATGAAATCATCGGCTTTCTGTTTTTCGTGATCGCTATTTCGGCCACGCCTTCCATCATTCGCAATGTCCGCGGACTCTCGCAGCCCGACGGCAGCCCGTTCCGGGTGTTCGTGTCCGTCGCGTTCGCGGCGATCATGCTCTATTTCGCCGTTACTTCGTTTCTGCGGGCGCGAAAGATCGGGCGGTCGTAAGTCACCTCAGGTTTCCAGCAACGCGGCCGCGCTCGCGACGCGCGCCAAAACCGAATGTATTTCATTTCAGCTAAGCTATACATCAGCCGATTTACCTAGCTGGTTTGCGTGTCCGGTCCGCCACATTTCTCCGTTGTGAAGGAGGAGTACGGTGTTAGCCCTCGCCGCGATCGCTGCGTTTAAGCAGTTCTCCGGACTTCTTCGGATCCGTTCTGAATTGGCGGAGTGGGGCGTATTCGAGCGGCGGCCGGCCTCCAAGACACTTACGGGCAACCAAAATCCTGACGACGTGGCGGGAGTTGTCGAGATCCAGTTTAAGAAGGCGGAATCAATCCCACGGCTGGCTCTGATCCCGGACCTGCTTTGGAGCGGCAACGGATTTTCAACGGGCTGGGCCCTTTGCGCCGGAGCGCTGGCGTGGCTGACGTTCAGCGCGATTGTGGTGCTGGCGCACGGAGTGGTCTTAGATCAGGATCTCGTCCCCGCGCAAATCATCGCCGGGGCGGTACATTATCCACCCGGCCATCCTCACGACGTGTTTTATCATCGCGTCTTTAATCTGCCCAGTTATCTCCTGGCGGCGCTTTGGACGGTATGGCCGAACCCCGAAGCGCTTTCCGGGGTCCGCAACTGGCTACATATATTTTTGGGTGTTTTCGTTCCGTATGCCGTGACTGTGCTGGTCGCCGGCCGCCCCTGCTACGGGCACATCGCCGCTATGCTGGCGCTCTCCAATGCGGCGCGCAAGCTGCAAGGGGTGTATCCGATGACTATTTATCCCGGCTTCGATAGCGATGGCCATTTTGGAGAGTATTCTTCCGTTCTGATTGTTGCCTTGCTATTGGGCCGGTTCTGGAAATCAGGCGGATTTCTGCTCGGAGTGTTGCCGGCTATTCATCCCACTATGGCCGCGGTCGTTTGGCCTTGGGCGTTCGTATATCTCTGGTTTCACGCAGGACGGATGCAGCGGAGCGAAAAGCGGCATCTGCTCGTATGCATCGGCCTTGGCCTGGCACTGTGCGCGGCCCTCGGCGGAGTGATGGCCGCCACCGCCCCGAATACAGCTGTTCAGCCGCCCTACGACTATGTTGGGGATAGCTCCATCGTGTACCGTAACTTTGAAGAATTCACGGATACACATCGTCGGCCGCTGCCGCTCTCCACGTATGGGTATTCGTTCCATCCGCTGATTCTTTTTACGTTGTTGGGGCTGTTGATCTGGAAAACATACACGGATAACGATGATGTAACCCGCCGAGTGGTGATCGGCCTAGCCGGGCTGAGCACCGCCGCCTGGGTCTATGTGGCGGCAGGGAGTGCATTGATGAACGCATACAGCGGAGGTTTGGCCTCTTTGGCGCGAATATCAATGCCCGGCCGGTTCTCAAATCTTACCGCTATCGTGGTAATTCCACTGAGTGTCGCGCTGATTGCGCGCGCGCGGACGGCGGCTCTCTGGATAGTTCCGCTATTGCTTGCTCAAGCTGCGCTTATGCCGGTGCATCATGTTTTCTTGGAGCGCATTTTCATCCTTGCGATCACCGGCGCTGCTCTGGCGTCGACGCTGATCCCGTTCAGGTTTGCAGTGCGCGGCTGGCCCGTCCCGGTTCTGGTTGCGCCCATTGCGCTGATCTTCATATTCCGCCCAATCGATTCCGGTTCGGCATTTCGAATCACTCCCGAGGACCACAATTTGAACTCCTGGCTTCGCGCGAATACCGCGCCGGACGAGCCCATTCTTACTCCGATGGCATTTCGACCGGAACTACAGGTCAAAACAAACCACCCGGTAATGATGGAGGGAGAAACGGTTTATCTTATGACCTATATGCCGTCATTAGCCGGCCTGATCGGAGAGATGGCCCGCGACCTTTATGGAATCGATTACACCGATAAATCGAAACTGGGGCGCGGCCGCTTCAATCTTCGATCAGGTCGCGTGATGAGCGCTTGGCAGGCCAAGACGGCGAGTGAGTGGGCCGATTCAGGGCGCCGGTATCGTTTCCGGCTGGTGGCATCGCCCACAATTATCCCGCTCCCTCTCACAGTTGGATTTCGTGGGGCACGGTGGACTCTATATGTGATCGAGTAATTCGAGCCGTTTCAGAGAGCCAACACCGTAGCTCTCGTATGGTGCGTTGCTCAGTTTTTATCCCGTCTACCTGAGCGTCGGTGCTTTGCCCGTGCACTGGAAAGCGCGGGAAACGCCTTGCGCCGCCTGTTCGTGGCCTTCGCAGCCGCAGGTGGCGGCGGTTAGGATGGTAATAGCTTGTGTGCCAGTTCTATTGCAGTCTCCTCGACATAGATCCAGCGGAGGCAATATGAATCCAAGCAATCCTGACGAAGACGACGAGATTCTGCCAGAGTACGATTTCACGCGAGCGGTTCGCGGAAGGCATCACGAAGCATATAAAAAGGGGACGAACGTCATCTTCCTCGACTCGGACGTCGCCGCGGTTTTCAGGGACTCGGCCTCTGTGAATCGTGTGTTGCGGTTGCTGCTCAATCTCGGCAAGGACAACGCCGCGATAAATAAGCCGGCCAACTCGGAATGAGCGCCTCAGCGTCCTACGATCTAAGCCGGCGTGTGGATAGGCTCCGGCTCAGGCGCTTTCTTGCTGCGCTTCGTGCGGCCGAGGCGCTCCTGCAGCGCGGCCATGTAGGTGTAGAAGACAGGCGTTAGATACAGCGTCACAAGTTGCGAGAACATCAGGCCGCCGACGACCACCAGGCCGAGCGGCTGTCGGGCTTCGCCCCCTGCTCCATAGCCGAGCGCAATCGGCACCGCGCCGAGAGCCGCGGCCATCGTAGTCATCATGATCGGGCGGAAGCGGATCAGGCAGCCTTCATAAATCGCTTTCTTCGGGGTGAGACCCTGGTTGCGCTCGGCATCCAGGGCGAAGTCGATCTGCATGATGGCGTTCTTTTCTACGATGCCGATCAGCATGATCAGACCCACGAACGCATAGATGTTCAGGTCCATGTGGAACAGCATCAGGGTGACCAGAGCGCCGAAGCCCGCCGACGGCAGACCGGAAAGGATGGTCAGCGGGTGGATGTAGCTTTCGTACAGAATGCCAAGAACGATGTAGACGACCAGGACCGCGACGATCAGCAGGATCGACAGATTGCTCAGCGAGCTCCCGAACTCTTTGGCCGAGCCTTGGAAAGACACGCTGACTTCGTTGGGAACCACATTGGCGGCGATCTTTTGCACCTGCGAAACAATCTCGCCCAGCGATACGCCGGGCTTTAAGTTGAAGGAAAGCGTCACGGCCGGAAGCATTCCGTAGTGATTGATCGACTGCGGCCCCGCCTCTTGCCTCACGGTCGCCAGCGTTTCCAACGGAATCAACTGGCCGCTCGAGTTCTTGAAGTACAGCAGCGAAAGCGCTCGCGGATCTGCCTGGTACCGTGGCTGGAGCTCCAATAGCACTTGATATTCATTAATCGCCGCGTAAATGGTGGAGACCCATTTGGGTCCGAACGCATCGTAAAACGCGCCTTCCACCGTGTTGGCGCTTACTCCCATTGCAGCGGCCTTATCGCGGTTGATTTCCACATCCACTTGCGGGCTGGTGATGGCCAGATCGCTCGAAAGATCGTCGATTCCGGGGATTTTGCCGATCTCCTCCAGTAATTTTTGAGAGGAATCGTACAGGGCCGGACGATTCGGCGATACCAGCGAAATCTGATACAGGCTCTTGGTCACTTGGCCGCCGATTTGGATCGTCGGCGGGTTCTGCAAGTAGACCTTCATGCCCGGGATGTTCGATACCTTCGGGCGGAGATCGTCGATGATTTGATTTACCAGTTGCTTGCGCTGGGCGCGCGGCTTGAGGCGCACGATCATCTCACCGTAATTCGGGCCGCCCAGCGTGGACGCGCCCGTCCCGCCGACCGTGGACATCATGGCCTCGATATTCGGATTTTGCTTTACAACGTCCGCGACGATCTGCTGATAACGCGACATTTCATCGAAGGAAGTGCCCTGCGCCGCCTCCGTGATCACCAGCAACTGGTCCGTATCCTGATCGGGAATGAATCCCTTGGGAATTTTCACGAACAGATATCCGGTACCGGCAAGCACAAGGACGAAGGCCAGCATCGTTGCCGGGCGATAACGCAGCGCCACCTGAAGCGTGCGGTCGTAAACACGCAGTATTGCCTCGAAAAATTTTTCCGTGACATTGTAAAACCACGAATGGCCGCCGTGGCCGGGAGTACGGAGGAAGCGGCTGCAAAGCATTGGTGTGAGCGTAACGGAAACTACGCCCGAGATCAGAATCGCGACGCAAATCGTCACCGCGAACTCGCGGAAAAGGCGGCCCAGGATGCCACCCATGAATAGCACCGGGATGAATACGGCGGCGAGCGATAGCGTCATCGAAACGATGGTGAACCCGATTTCGCGCGAACCAACCAGCGAAGCCACCAGCGGACGTTTGCCCATTTCCATGTGGCGGAAGATGTTTTCGAGCATCACGATAGCATCGTCGACAACGAATCCCACCGACAGGATCAAGGCCATCATCGAGAGGTTGTCGAGGCTGTAGTGCAGCAGGTACATCACGGAGAACGTTCCGATGATGGAGAACGGGAGGGCCAGGCTGGGAATGACGGTCGCCGACACATTGCGCAAGAACAAGAAGATAACCGCGATCACGAGTCCAAGCGTCAGCACCATCGTGAATTCGACGTCGTTATAGGATTCGCGGATGGTGTCGGAGCGGTCGTAGAGGATGTCCATCTGAACCGACGGAGGCAGTTCGGCGCGGAACACGGGTATCAGCTTTTTGATATTGTCGGTGACCGTGATGGTATTGGTTCCCGGTTGGCGCTGAATGGCGAGGACGATGGCACGCTCGCCCTCGCCGTTGTTTTCGTAATACCAGGAGGCGGTTCTCGCGTCCTGCACGCTGTCTTTCACTTCGCCTAATTCCTGCAGCCGGACCGGGTTGCCGTTGCGATAGGAGACGATCAACGTTTTATATTGCTCGGCCGAGGTCAATTGGCCGCTGGCCATTAAAGTGAAGGCGCGCTGCGGACCCGTGATTTGGCCCGTGGGAAGGTTGACGTTCCAGTTCTGAAGCGCCGTTTCGACTTCATTGATGCCCACCAGATGCGTGGCCAGCGCGCGCGGGTCCATCTGCACGTGCACCGCGTATTTCTGCTGTCCCAGAACTTGCACCTGAGCAACGCCGCTGATGGTCGAGATCCGCTGCGCGATGCGCGTCTCGGCGTATTCGTCAAGGGTGTATAGCGGGACCATCTTCGACCGTAGCGTCAGGAAGATAATCGGCTGATCCGCCGGATTCACTTTCGTGAACGTGGGCGGGGTGGGCATGTTTTGAGGAAGGAGTTTAGAGGCCTGCGTGATCGCCGCTTGCGTGTCTACCGCAGCGCCGTCCAGGCTGCGGTTCAGGTCGAAGGAAAGAGTGACCTGGGCGGAGCCGAGCGAGTTGACGCTGGTCATCGAGATCAGGCCTGCGATGGTCGAGAACTGGTTCTCGAGCGGCGTCGCTACCGCGGCGGCCATGGTTTCCGGGCTTGCGCCGGGAAGCGCGGCGGTGACCAGCAGAGTTGGAAAATCGACGTTGGGCAGATCGCTGACCGGCAGCTCGCGATAGGCGACCGTGCCGAACAAAGCGATGGCGGCCATCAGAAGACTGGTAGCGATCGGCCGCTTAATAAAAGGTTCGGAGAGATTCATGACTTCCTGAAACTAATCCCCGAACTCCATCGCCGGCTCCGGAGCCCGAACAGCCTTGCGGCTTCGCCGCCACGTCAGAATGCTGGACATGTACGTATAAACCACCGGGGTCAAGTAAAGTGTCATCAGTTGCGATACCATCAGACCGCCGACCACGCACAGGCCGAGCGGGCGGCGGGCCTCGCCGCCGGCGCCGTAGCCCATCGCCATCGGCAGAGCGCCGAGCATGGCGGCCATCGTGGTCATCATGATGGGGCGAAAACGGATGAGGCAGCCTTGATAGATCGCCTCCGCGGGGGACTTGTCGGTGCGCCGCTCTTCCTCCAGCGCGAAATCGATCTGCATGATCGCGTTCTTCTTCACAATTCCGATCAACATCACCAGGCCGACGAATGAATAGATGTTCAGCTCGTTTCCGAAAATGATGAGCGTCAGCAGCGCTCCCACGCCCGCCGAAGGAAGACCGGAAAGAATGGTGATGGGGTGGATGTAGCTTTCGTACAGCACTCCAAGCACGATGTAAACCACGCCAATCGCCACTACCAGCAGCAAGCTGAGGTTCGACAGCGACGACTGGAACATCTGCGCATTTCCGGAGAAGCTGCCAGTCACCGACGGAGGAAGGACGCGCGCGGCCAATTCGTCGACTGCGCTCACCGCTTGACCTAGGGAAACGCCCGTCTTCACGTTGAATGACAGCGTCACCGAGGGAAGCTGGCCGGAATGCGCGATGCTCTGCGGACCCACGGACGGCGTAACTTTGGCCAGCGAATCAAGGGGCACCAGCTGGCCATTGCCCGCCTTGAAGTAAATCTTCGAAAGATAGTCGGTCCACTCCTGGTATTTCGGCTTCATCTCCTCCAGGACTTGGTACTGATTTACCGCTGTGTAGATATTGCTGGTCAGCTCGGGGCCGTACGCGCTGTACAAGGCGTTTTCGATTTGTTTCGCGTTCAACCCGTACAGAGCGGCGCGCTCGCGGTCGATCACCACCGACATCAGAGGGTTCTTCATCTGCAAATCGGTGCCGACGTCGGCGACTTGGGGCAGCTTCGAAATATCTTCGGCCATGATCTCCGCCCATTTATAAAGCTCGTCGTTGTCGAACGCCTGGAGCGTGAACTGGTAGTTGCTGCTGGATTGCCGTCCGCCGATGCGAATCGCCTGCGGCAAGTTTACATATACCCTAAAGCCAGGGAAATTCGAGATCTTCGGCCGCAGTTTGTCCGCCAATTGTTGCGCGGATAGCGGACGATCCTTGCGCGGCTTTAGCGTGACCTGCATCTGATTGTAGTTGCCGTTGCCGACGTTCGCGAGGAAGGTTTCGACGTTCGGATCGGCCCGCAGAATGTCGGCCAGGCGCTTCTGGTACTCCACCATCTTGTAGAAGGAAGTGCCCTGCGCAGCCTGAAGATTTACCTGCAACTGGTCCTGATCGACATCCGGGATGAATCCGGTGGGCACTATCTTGAACAGATGCACGGTAAGCGCAAGCACGCCGACAAAAACGATGGCCATCACCGGGCGCCATTTCAATACGCGCCGTAAACTCCACTCGTAGCCGCGATAGGTTTGTTGAAAGCACCACTCGGCCCAGCGCGACCACCACGGCTCCGTGCCCTTCGGACGCACCTTCAGGAACCGGCTGCAAAGCATCGGAGTAAGCGTCACCGAGACCAGGCCGGAGATCAGGATGGCGGTGGTGATGGTTACGGCAAACTCGCGGAACAGGCGGCCCAAAATGCCGCCCATGAACAGAATCGGGATGAACACCGCGGCCAGCGAGATGGTCATCGAAATAATCGTGAACCCGATTTCCTTCGACCCTTTGAGCGACGCCTCCATGGGCGATTCGCCGTGCTCGATATGCCGCATGATGTTTTCGAGCATCACGATCGCGTCGTCGACAACAAAGCCGATCGAAAGAATCAGCGCCATCAGCGAGAGGTTATCCAGGCTGTACTTGAATACTGCCATCATCGCGAACGTGCCCAAAAGCGCAAACGGAAGCGCCATGCTCGGAATGATGGTGGCGGAAGCGTTGCGCAGGAAGAGGAAAATCACGCCGATCACCAGCAGCAGGGTGACCAGCATGGTGACCTGAATATCGTCGAACGACTGCCGGATTGTCTTGGCGCGATCGAAGCGCACGCCGAGCGTCGCCGATGGCGGCAATTGGGATTGTAGTTGCGGTATCGTCGCCTTAATTGCGTCCGTGACCGCGATCGTATTCGCGCCCGGCTGGCGCATCACCTGAAGCTGTACGGAGCGCTGCTGGGTATTGGCCGTATACACCCAGGCGGCGGACCGCGTCTCCTGAACGCTATCCACGACGTCGGCGATTTCGTTCAGCCGCACAGGCGCCTTATTGCGATAAGCGACGACGACGTTTCCGAACTGCGCCGCGTTCTTGAGTTCCGCGTTGGTGGTGAGGGTGAACGTTTGCATCGGGCCAAATAGCGTGCCCGTGGGCAGATTGGGGTTGGCGGCCGCAATCGCCGCGTCCACTTCGTTCAGACCGATACGCTTCGACACCAGCTTGTCAGGATCCACCTGCACGCGCACGGCGTACTTTTGCTGGCCTTGGACATTCACCTGCGAAACGCCGTTAATCGTCGAAAGCCGCGGCATCACTAGGTTTTCCGCGTAATCGTCCAACTGGCTCATGGGCAGCGTCGGCGAAGTCAGCGTCATCTGCATGATGGGCTGGTCGGACGGATTCTGCTTCTTGAACGATGGCGGGAAAGGCATCGGCGGCAGAAGCGGCAACACCTCGGCTATGGCCGTTTCCACGTCCACGGCGGCGCTGTCAATATCGCGATCCAGGCTGAACTGAAGCGTGACCTGGGTC
The DNA here is from genome assembly GCA_019261985.1 of Bryobacterales bacterium. Lineage (GTDB taxonomy): Bacteria > Acidobacteriota > Terriglobia > Bryobacterales > Bryobacteraceae > Palsa-187. The sequence goes on from JAFAQY010000121.1 coordinate 134,837, forward strand.
TGCCCGGTGCTGCTCGATGAGACCATCGAATCGAGACCGGCGATCGTCGTGAACTGGCGCTCAAGCACAGTGGCCACGGACGAAGCCATCGTGGCCGGGTCGGCGCCCGGAAGATTCGCTTGTACGTTGAGCGTGGGGAAATCAACCGTCGGCAGATCGCTGACCGCGAGCGTGAAATAGGCCACTACGCCGAAAAGAGCAATGGCCGCCATCAGCAAACTGGTGGCGATAGGACGCCGGATGAAGATCTCCGATAGGTTCACTCGCCCCGCTCCTAACCGGAACGCCTGCCGCCTGTATCGCCGCCCTGATTGCCTTGACCGCCCTGGCCGCCTTGGCCGCGGCCGCGCCGGCCCTCTCCGGTCTGAACCTTGCTCCCGGGTTGCAGGCGCAATTGCCCTTCCGTGACCACCGTCTCACCCGGCTCGATTCCTTTCAGGATGACCAGATCCTGATCTACGCGAGGCCCGGGCGTCACGTTGCGCGCCTCCACAGTTTGATCGTTCTTCACCACATAGATAAACTGCCCATCCTGCCCGTTTTGTACAGCTTGGTTGGGCACCGTGATCGCCCCCGGCTGAGTGGTCAGCCGCAACGTCACGTTCAGAAACTGTCCCGGCCACAAGCGGCGGTCTTTATTTTGGAAAGTTCCCTTTAGCTTGATGGTGCCGGTCGTGGTGTCCACCGTATTATCGATAAACGTCAGCACACCCTGCTCCGCTTCCGTGCCGCCGTCCTGAGGACGGGCGACTACGGGCAGATTGCCCGTCGCGGAATATCGCTTGATGTCCGCCAAGCGCGCCTCGGGAACCGCGAACGTAACGTAGATCGGCTCGATCTGGTTGATAGTGGTGACCTCGACCGTTAATGGCGCCACCGTGTTTCCGACCTTCACGCCAATATTGCCGGTCCGGCCGTCGAGAGGCGAATTGATAACCGTGTAGCTGAGCTGAACGTTGATGTTGTCGATATTAGACTGATCGGCTCGGATCTGCGCTTTTGCGCTTTCAATTGCGGCGCGATCGGCTTCTACGGCCTTCGAGAGCGCATTCGCATTGGCGCGGAGCTGATCGCCCTGATCTCGCGATGCGATTCCTTCCTTCACTAGCGCCTCGGTACGATCGGCTGTGAGCCCGGCATAGCGCTGGTTGGCAATATCGTGCTCCAGGTTCGCTTCCGCTTGCGCTTCCAGAGCCTTGCTCCTGGCCACGTTCGCTTCCGCCTGCGCGAGTTGCGCCTCATACAAGCGCGGGTCTACGCGGAACAGCTTCTCGCCGGCCTTAACGTAATCGCCCTCGTTGAAGTACACATCGGTGATCTGGCCGGCGATCTGCGATTTCACGCTAATCGTTTTGTAGGCTTCGACCGTTCCGACCGCCTGGATCTCGATAGGCACGTCGCGCTGGACGGCGGTCGCGACGACCACCGGGACCGCTCCGCCTCCGCCCCCTCGACCCTTGCCCTTGCCCTTTCCGGTGCCCGCGTCGGCGTCGACGGAGGAAGAAGCGCAAGCCGTGAGGAACAACAGCGTTCCCGCGGTCACCCCCAGGGCGATTTTACGAAACGTCGGTTTATGGATAACAATTCTCACGTGATTGTAGGCCTAGTATACTTTCCCACGCGGCAACTTGCATTTGCAGAATGGCAGGGCATTTACTTACCACCGCGCACAACGCCGGTACCCGAGAAAGGCGCACAGAGGCGCGCGAAGCGCTAAATCCCTGGATAATTGGCGCTCTGGTGCGTCCGCAGGTTACGCTCGCCGGAACTCGTGTACGGCGCACATTGGCGAGGCAACTCCCGACCCGTCAGCAACATAGCACGTTTCAAACCACCCCTCATATGGCATACTGCAAATTGGCCAAATGCACCCACTGCCTTCTGGCCGACCCAGGCCTAACAGCATGGAAAAACGAGTAATTATCGCGATAGACGGCCCCGCCGGAGCGGGCAAGAGCACGGTCGCGCGGGACGTCGCCCGGCGATTGGGGTTTTTATATATCGATACAGGCGCAATGTATCGGGCTGTGGCGCTATGGGCGCTACGCACGGGGATCGCAATGGACGATCCGCACCGGTTAGAACAACTCGCGCAACAGGCTGAGATCGAATTCACCGCCGGCAGGGTGCTGCTGAACGGCGAGGATGTAACGGAATCGATCCGCGAGCCGCAGGTCAGCGAAGCTGCGTCGAAGGTCGCGGCGTACGGAGGCGTGCGCCGCGCGATGCGCGAAGAGCAACGGCGGATTGCGTCAAACCACTCATCGGTTATGGAAGGGCGGGATATCGGAACCGTAGTTTTTCCCGAGGCCCAGATCAAAGTTTTCCTGGATGCCAGCCCCGCGGAACGCGCCCGCAGGCGGGCGGCCGAGCTGGGCCTTGAGAATAGCCGCGCGGTGGCTCAGGAGATGGAACACCGCGACCGGCGGGACCGGACTCGGGTTGAGGCTCCGCTAACGCAAGCGCCGGATGCGGAATATGTGGATAGCAGCCGGATGACGCAGGAGGAGGTCACCGAGGCGATCTTGAGGCTTGTCAGGAAAAGAACCTCGCACTAGCGCTGTAGGGCAGGTTTCCGCCTACGGCTGGCTTCAGCCCGCCCACGGTTACGTGAAGTTCTGCAACTAAGCAACTAGACCGACTTCGCGTCTTCTCTTGCGCGGAAGAAATTTCGCAGCCTAAACGTCGAACAGCCTGAACGGAGGTGTTATGAATCGGGTTCGTGGCGCTACCATTCGCCTATTGACACTCGTTGCCGTCACCACTCCCTCATGGGCCAAGGGCGATATGGTTCTTATAGAGATCATGGGTGGACACCTTCCATCCACAATCATGATTACCGACCCCAAGATCAACGACTTCAATATATGGGCTGGCCCTGGGGTCAACGGAGTCGCTTTGAACCAAGCCGAAGGATTCATCATCAATTGGACAGCAGGGGTGGCCTCACCATCAGGGCGTGATGCTGAACATTACCAAGTGTCCTTTTATGTCGGTTGCCGCACCATACCGGACGATCCGAAATGTCTTGCAGAGAAGGCTCATCTCGCCTACGTCGTGCTGTACGACTACGATCGCAAGTCGAAACAGGGTTTCGTTTATCTTCCTCGCATCAACGAACCCTGGGGTGATTTGAATGGTGGCTCGATCTATCGCGGCAAGGGCGTTGAGGGCCACTGGTTTCGCGCAACCGAAGCGTGGCAGAGTTTCGTGCAACCGATCCTCGACAAACGAATGCCCGGCGCGTCGGCGCCAGACACCAGCAACCCGCGGTAAAGTCTAACTGCCGTCGGAGTCGTGTTGCGTCGCGCTGAACGAGAAACCCGCCGCCTCACTTGTACGGTTCGTGGAACAGATCCATTCATAAATCACCGGCAGCAGCAACAAAGTCAGCAGAGTAGAGCTGAACAGCCCTCCAATCACCACGCTCGCCAATGGCCTCTGGACTTCTGCCCCCGTCGAAGTTGAAATCGCCATAGGAATAAAGCCGAAACTGGCCACGAATGCCGTCATCAAAACGGCGCGCAGTCTGCGTCGCGCGCCGTTGAGCACTGCGTCGCGCATAGCCATGCCCGAGTAGCGCATCTGATTGATGGAACCAATGAGAACCACGCCGTTTAGCATTGCCACACCGAACAGCGCGATAAATCCCACCGATGCGGAGAGGTTGAGATTCATTCCGCGGATCCAAAGCGCCGCTACGCCCCCGACCAGGGCGAATGGAACGTTTCCCACCACCAGCAGAGCCAGTTTTACCGAACCGAAAGTTAGGTACAGCAGGATGAAAATCAACGCGATCGCAATCGGCACGATCAACGTTAGCCGCCGGGTTGCCCGCTGCTGATTCTCAAACTGTCCGCCATATTCGACGAAGTAGCCTGTGGGAAGGGCGATATCCCGATCGATCCGGGCGCGTACTTCGGCGACGAAACTTCCCAAATCCCTGCCTCGGACATTGGACATCACGACGATGCGCCTCTGACCCTGTTCCCGGTTAATCAATTCAGGGCCGCGCCTGACACCAACCCTTGCGACCTGCTCCAAAACGACCTGTTCGCCGCCGGGCGCGCGTAACAAAATGTTGCGCATGGCATCCGGATCGGTGCGATACCGGCCGGGAAGGCGAAGCGCCACGGTATAGCGCCTCTGCCCGTCGAGCACTTCCGAAATGACGTCGCCCGATCCGCCGCTCGAAACCGCCTCTTCCACATCCGTGACGTTCAGGCCGTATCGCGCAAGCGCGGCGCGATCGACGTTAACCGATAGCTCGGCGACTCCGGAAGTGATCTCCATCTGCGGCTCGGCCGCGCCGCGCGCCCCGGAGACTACTCGCAGAACCTCCTGCCCAATCCGATCCAGCTCGCGGAAATCGTCTCCGAAAACCTTCACGGCGAGATCGGCCTTTACTCCCGAAATCGTTTCGTCGATGCGCATCGCCATCGGCTGCGTAAAGCTGTACGCCACGCCGGGGATCTTATCCAGCTCCTTGGCGACTGCCTGGATAAGCGCCTCCTTGGTATGGAATCGCGTCCACGTTTCCATCGGGCGCAACAGCAAATACGTGTCGCCCTCGTTGATTCCCATAGCTTCCGTGGCGAAATCCGGGCGTCCGATTTTTATCACCACATCGGCGATTTCGGGAATTTGCCGCAAGCGCCGCTCGATCCTCTTGCTGATTTCAATAGACTCGGTCAGAGAAACGCCCGGCAATTTGCGGGTTTCGACCAGAATCGATCCTTCATCCAGCTTGGGCATGAATTCCGTCCCCATGAAATAAAGGGACCCGAGCGCAATCGCCAGCATCACGGCGGCCGCGGCTACGGTCAGTACGCGAAATCTCATGGCCCCGATTAAGAGCCATGAATACCCACGCGCGGTCCTGCTCATGATTCTCCCTTCGCGTTTCGCCGCCGCCCCCGTGCGGAAGCTGAAGGATGCCAGCAACGGAACCATGGTCAGCGCCAGCAACAAAGAACCGGCGAGCGCCGCGCAAACAGTGATAGCCATCGGGCGGAACATGCGTCCTTCCAGCCCTTGTAAGAACAGGATCGGGAGATAGACGGCAACTATGATAATGACCGCAAAGGTCATTGGCCTGGCCACTTCATGGGCGGCATGCCGCACCGATTCTAAGGGAGATTCGCGGCCATGCTGTTCACGCAACCGGCGCACCGAGTTCTCCATCATGACCACGGCTCCATCGACGATCATGCCGAAATCGATGGCCCCCAGGCTCATCAGATTCGCGCTAATGCCAAACAGCCGCATCCCGAGAAAGCCGATGAGCATCGAGAAAGGAATGATGGCGGCTGTGATAAGCGCCGCGCGCAAGTTGCCCAGGAACAGCAGCAACACGATCGTCACCAGCACAAAACCCTCGAACAGATTTTTTTCAACGGTATGGATGGTGCCGTCGATCACCAAGGACTGATCGTAGAAGGGGACCAGCTTCACGCCGGCCGGCAGATGTAGCGAGGCGATCCGTTCCTTCACCCGTTCAATAAGCTGCTTGCCGTTTTGGCCCTTGAGCATGATGACCATTCCGGATACGGTTTCGCCGTTCCGCAGCGTGGCGCCTTCGGGCGGCGCGGACCCGATGCGCACTTCGCTGACTTCGCGCAACAACAGCGGTGTGCCGCCTTTGGAATGCAGGACGATATTTCCCAAATCCGCAACCGTGGACGCCCGCCCGGCGCCGACCAAAGTGTATTGCTCCGAGGCGTGCTCGATATAACCCCCGCCGAAATTGGTATTGTTCTCCTCCACGCGTTGCGCGACATCGTGCAGAGTGAGCCCGTACCGGTCGAGCAGAGCCGGATCGGCCACGATCTGGAACTGTTTAGTCTGGCCGCCCCAGGCGTTAATTTCGCTCACGCCGGGAAGCGTGCGCAACTGCGGTTTGATGACCCACTCGTGCAAATCCTTCAGCTCCATCGCGTTCATCGGGCCGGAAAGGGTGTATTGATAAAGTTCTCCGAATGCGGTGGCGGGAAGGCCCAACACAGGTTGAATCCCGCGCGGAAGGGTGGAGGATATCTGCTGCAACCGCTCGGCGACAAGCTGACGCGCGAAATACATCGCCACGGAGTCATCGAAGACGACGGTCACCATCGAAAGCCCCAGCTTGGACAGCGAGCGTACTTCTTCCTTGTTGGGCAGCCCGAGCATGGCGCGCTCGATCGGATACGTAACCAGCTGTTCTACTTCGGTAGGCGGCAAAGCCGGCGCATCCGTCACCACCACCACCTGATTATTCGTGAGGTCGGGGAAGGCCTCTACGGGAATGGTGTAGAGCGCATACCCTCCTACTCCCAGCAGGGCCGCCAATGCGAAAAGAAACAGCCAGCGATATGCAAGCGTAAGGTCGATAAGCCGGTTGAGCATTGGCTACTCGCTCTCCAGCGACGCTTTCAAAAGCTGCCCCTTCAAAATAAAGCTCCCGTGAATGACGACGGAATCGCCGGCCTTGAGCCCCTCGAAAATCGGAGTTTTGCCGTCTGCCGCTTCGCCCACGCGCACGGGACGAACCGCGAATCGGCCGGGCGCGATTCCAATGAAAACCACGTCCTGTCCGTTCACTTGCTGCACAGCGTCGGACGGCGCCAGCAATACGGATTTAGCGCGGCCGGCCGGGATCTCGGCGTCCGCGAGCATTTCGGGCCGCAGCCGGCCCTGTGGGTTATCCAACTCGATTCGGACTTGCATGACTCGCGTAACGGGATCGAATTCCTGACCCAGGTTTGTGATCTTGCCCGCCATCCGGGCGCCGTCCTGGCCGCCCAGCGTTATGAAGGCGGACTGACCCGCGCGAAGTTTTGGCAGATCCTCCTGGCGAACCGAGGCCAACATCCACACTTTGGAAAGATCGCCGATCACGAACGTGACCGAGGAAAGTTCAACCGTTTTTCCCGGCGTGACATTCTTCTCGATTACGTATCCATCGCCCGGAGCGATGATTGGGACGTCGTCTTCGGTTTCGTCGGTTCTGTTGGCCGGCGGGTCGGCGGGCACACGCAAGTCGTCCTCTAAGAGGTCGCGGCCGCGGTCTACCTCGATCTCATCCTTCCGCACCGCCGCCTGCGCGGTCATTAGATCCTGCTGAGCCAACTCCACCTGCTGAGCGGAGCCCGCCTTCAGTTCCAATAATCGTCGCGCTCGGTCCAAGTTGCGTTGTGCTTGACCGGCAGCGGATTTGGCGCGCTCCAACTCGGCCAGCGCGGCGCGATACTGAGCGCGCGAATCGCGCACCTCATCGGCGTGATAACGCGCCAGGATTTGTCCTTTGCGGACGTAATCCCCAAGACCGGCGTATACCGCGACCACCGATCCAAGAGTGCGAACGCCGATGCGCCAGACACGATCGTCGGCGAGCGCGATCCTACCCTTCACGCGCAGCAGATCGGGCTGTTGAGACATTGCGATGGCCTGCGTCTGGATCTGCGCCGAAGCCAGTTGCTCCGGCGACAGCACAACTTCGTCTTTGGCGGATGTCGCTTCCTTTCCGGCGGGCGTTTCCGTAGCTGCTTTGGGATTACTGCACGCGGCCAACAGGAGGAAGGGGAGAAACCAATTTAGACCGGCAACCCTTTTCATTGATTCACTCCTTCCGCGGCTTCGAGCTTTACTATGCTCTGCCGGTAATCCGCCAGCCCGCGGGTCCACGCTAATTCCGCGTCCAGGCGCGCGCGCTCGGCATCGAGCAGCCTGAGCAGGTCCACGGCTCCTTCGGCGTAAGCGGCGGATGCGATTTGCGAAATCGTGGCCGCGTGCTCCCGGAGCGGCTGTAGGGCCGTCAAAAACTCCGTGCGTCTCATTTCGTACTCCTGCAAGGCGCTGTAGTAATCTGCCCGCACCTCGGCCTCAGCCGCCGCCAAAAGGTCCTCTTGTCTGCGAACCTCCGCGGCGGCAGCCATGCGGTTTCCCTGGTTTTTGTCTGTGAAAGGCAGCGTAATGCGGATCGAAGCAATCGCTGTATTCACGCCGGTAACCGTATCGGGGAGTTGCGTTCTCTTATACCCATAAGTCACGTTCAGGTCGGGTCGCGCGGAAACGTCTTGCAGCTTGGCATTCGCGCGGGCTTGCTCCAGCGCCGCGCGCGCCGCTTTAATCTCGACCCTCCGCGCCAGAACCTGTTCTATTCCGAGCGGTTCCACCTGGATGTTTTCATCCAGCGGCTCGGTAAGCACGTAGCCGGTGAATTCTTTGGCGCCCATCTCACGGAGCAGATCCCCCCGCGCCCGCGCGAAGTCCAGGGCTGCCAAATCGGCATTGATACTTAAACGCTCCGACTCGAGGCGGACACGCAGCACATCCTGCTCTGCGATTGCGCCCACGTTGAGCTGCGCCGCATGATAATCGACGATCTTCTGAAAGCTGCCGCCGGCGCTCCGCAGCACGTCGCGAATTTCCTGCAACCCGCGCGCGTTCCAATACGCGAGTTTGACGCGTTCGATCACGCGCCAGCGGGCCATTTCATAATCCGCCTGCGCCCGGGCCACGCTATCGCCGGCTAGAGCGATGCGCTGCTTACGTTTCCCCAACACGTCGAGCGGCTGACTGATCATCGCCAGCGTGTCGACGTCGCGTGTGTAAGTCTGCCCCGGCCTGAGGTTCTCATTCAGAAATTGGAACTCGGGATTAGGCAAAAGCGCTGCTTGTTTTCGAACTCCCTCCGCCGCGAAAACTCGCTCCTGCTCGGCCTTCAAGGATGCGCGTGATCGCAGCGCGCTATCGACCGCCTCTCGCAAGCCGAGCCGCGTTTGAGCCTGACAGGCCAAAGCCGCGAGAACGACGGGCGTTAACAATCCAAACTCTCTTATCACGGAACTCCTTCCCACGAATGAACCGAAGCCCGGCCCACGGCCGGGACACACTACGAGTGTCTGAGTGGAAAGGTTAGCAAGGTGGGGCTCTGGGGATCGAACGATCCCTTGCCGGCGGGCTGTTGCCACGCTCTTCGACTACAGCAATGGGCGCAAAAGCCTGTGAAGCAGCGAATCGCAGATCCGGTCCGCGAGAAAGCGCGAAGGGAGCCAGGCTGGACCCAATCACCAGCGTGAATGTATCGAGTGATCGGGCGCTAGCGTGGTCATCGTCCGGATCTGTTAATTGCGGGCCATGCCCGGCGGCGGGCAAAGCCGGAATGCTATAAAAATGCGCGTGAATCACGCCGTCGTGGTCGTGATCCGGGCCTGTGTGAACGTGTTGAAGCGGCGCCAGAAGAAGAGCCAGCAGGAGAGCCAGGCAGGTCTGCAACGCAACGCAAGAACGCATTCCTTGCCAGTCTACCGCTACTTACACCGGTCCGCCAGCGTAGGCTTCTCGCGCCATTTATCGTGGCAATTGGCGCAGGCGGTGGTCATGGTATCCGCCGCATCGAGGATCTTGTCCTGATTTTTGGATTGCGCCGCCGCGTAGGCCTTCATTCCGGCATCCCGAAGGCTTTGAACGAACTTCGGCCAGTCCGGATTGTTCATCGGAACCGGCAGGCCGTTCGCACACTTACGGCCGGAAATCATCAGCAGGTTAGCCGCCTCCGCAAGAGCGAGCGACGCGTTCTCCACCGCCTGCCAACCTCCGTAGGTGCTGACCAGCGGATCCGTCGCCAAGGCGGGATCCTTCCCGGGCGCAGGCTTCAGGTCCGCTGGATTATCGTTTTGGGCCGCGAAAATGACGTTCGACGCCGGAAACAGGATGCCTCTCATGAGTTGCAGCAGGTTGGCTTGAGGCCGCATTGTGGCGGGCGCCTGCTTGGCGGCACCGGCAGCCGGGGCTTTTGAAGCTGTTTGCGCGGGCAGATTTAGAGCGAAAAGCGCCAATATTGCGGTGCGATATAGAGTTGTTCTGGGCATCCTGGTATTCCATTGATCCTATTCGAGAGCGAGAGTCGCCTGTTAACAGGACCGCTCCATCCTAACAAGGCAACAGGAAGGCAGCCAGTTATCTTTCGGACATTTTTTGCCATCGCGGGTGACGTGCAAACCCGGCAGCTAGATGAAGATTGGCCGAAACATAACTCGCCTGCTGGGGCGGCCGTGAGTTAAGGCGCAAGGTGGACGCAAGCTTGCCCCGTCTGCAGCTAAGGCTTGCCGTGGGATGTTGACGACTGCGTGCCCGCGATGCAAATCCAGCCGTCGCCGCGATGTTCTGCCGTCTTCAATAGTCGTCGACGTGCTCGTGAACGATGATTTTGTCTGGTAGCCGCGCCTGATGGCAGTTTTGCTTGCATCAAGCCGACTGCCATGTTGTGATTAAAGTTGACGAGCCAGGAGTTCAAACGGTGGCAAAGAGGGGCTGCAAATTCCAACCGACCAAGTCCGGGCACCTGATCGTCCACCGGGGACAGTTTTCGTCCGTGCTCCCGATGCATGGAAAGAACAAAGAGCTCGGCACCGGATTGGTTGAGGCAATCAACAAACAACTGGATTTGAGGTAAAAAGACTGCTATGTATCGCTACCCGGTGACGCTGACGCGCGATGACAATGGAACGATTTTGGCGACATTCCCGGATGTGCCCGAGGCCGTGACATTTGGGGACACGCGCGAGGATGCACTGAAACGGGCAGCGCAAGCCTTGGAAGCCGCGCTGAAGATCTACATCGACGATCAAAGGGCCGTCCCACCTCCGCGCGCGACTCGCCGTCGCGGCCCATCGGTTGTGTTGCCGGCGTTGATCGCGGCGAAAGTGGCCCTATACCAGGCGATGCGTTCGGGAGGCGTCAGCGTTGCTGAACTTGGAAAGCGAGTGAGGCGCCCGCACGCTTACATCAATCGTCTGCTTGACCTGAACGCCACCTCTCCGTTGGACCAAATCGAGGGTGCCCTTTCGGCCCTTGGCAAGCAAATCGATCTGGTCATCAGGGATGCTGCCTAGAGATAGCGGGCAATGCTCAATAGTCATCTCCGTCAGGGTCACACTTGTCTCATCAATCGTGTTCGCGGTAGATACCGGCGTGGGTGGACGCCTCGTTAGGAAGAAGGGGCGTGTTTTCTGATCCATCCGCCAATGCGTTGAGGGCAGCGTTGAATTCGGCAGATTGGCCGGCGCACACCCTCCACTCCCGTTCTTAAGGCGGTTCGCGCTCGCGGCAATCCGGGTCTCAGGCAATGCAGAGTAGCTTGTATTCCCAGGAGGGCTCGATAAAGGAAAGTGGTGGAGGCGGCGGGAGTCGAACCCGCGTCCGAGAAAGTCTACCGCGAAAAGGCTACGTGCGTTTCCGGTTCGGTGGTTTTCGACCGCTTCATCAGGAACCGGCAAGAGAAAGCGGCTTAGCCCGATTAATTCCGGCTTTCGGCTCCAGGCGGAAGCCTTGGACCTACTCCTACAAGATGACGCCCTTAGGCCGCGTGCAGGCCCATCGACCCAGAGCGGCTACCTAAAGATTAGGCAGCGTAAGCAAACTGCTGATTGGCAGTTTTAGGTTTCCGATCGTTTTACGGGAGCTCGGAACCCGGCACGACTTCCCACGCTAGATACAATCCCGTCGAATCCGTTACGCCCCCCTTTCATTTCGATTTTACTACAGCCCCATAATCTGAAACCCCGCATCGACGAAGATCACGTTTCCGGTGACGCCTCGGCCCAGATCGCTCGCCAGAAACACTGCCGTGTCCGCGACCTCCGCCGGGTCGCAATTCCGCCGCAAAGGCGCGCGCACGGCCACCTTTTCAAGAACGGTCGAAAAATCCTTGATGCCGCGCGCCGAGGCCGTCTTGATGGGCCCGGCCGAAATCGCATTCACGCGAATGTTGGACGGACCCAGATCGCTCGCCAGATAACGGACACACGCTTCGAGCGAAGCCTTCGCCGCGCCCATGACGTTATAGTTCGGCACCACTCGCTCCGCGCCCAAATACGTCAGCGTCATGATGGAGCCGCCGCCGCTCATCATCGCAGCCGTTGCCCGCGCAACGGCGACCATCGAGTACGCGCTGACCTCTTGCGCCAGCAAATACCCGGCGCGCGAGGTCTCGACAAATGGCCGGCTCAAATCCTCGCGGTTGGCGAAGGCGACGCTGTGTACCACCGCGTCCAGCTTCCCGTGCTCCCGCAGGCCATTCAGATGATCGTCGTTGGTAACGTCGCACTCGAAAACGTTCGTAGCGCCGGCATCCGCGCCCAGTCCTTCCGCGGTTTGCCTTAACCGTTCGCCTTGATATGTCAAAAGAAGCGAAGCCCCTTCGCGCCGAAATGCTTGGGCGATAGCGTAGGCGAGGCTCCATTTATTGGCGACTCCCAGGATGAGAGCCGTCTTGCCCTCCAGAAGCTGCGGCATGCGCGCCGGTCTACTTTGCTGCTCCCGCGATGTGCGTCAGCACCGCTTCGGCATCCGCTTCGGTGAACTCCTGCGTCTTGTTCGAGTGGTTCATCGAACAGAACTTCGGTCCGCACATGGAGCAGAACGCCGCGTCCTTGAAGCCCTCCTCGGGCAGCGTCTCGTCGTGATAGGCGCGGGCGGTTTCGGGATCCAGCGCAAGCTCGAACTGCCGTTTCCAATCGAAGGCGAACCGGGCGCGGGAAAGCTCGTTATCTCGATCCTGCGCTCCTGGCCGATGCCTGGCGATATCCGCCGCGTGCGCAGCGATCTTATACGCGATCAGCCCCTGCTTCACGTCCTCGCGGTTCGGAAGACCGAGGTGTTCTTTGGGAGTCACATAACAAAGCATGGAAGCGCCGTACCAGCCGATCATCGCCGCTCCGATAGCGGAAGTAATGTGATCGTACCCGGGCGCGAAATCCGTCACGAGCGGACCCAAAGTGTAGAACGGCGCCTCCTGGCAAATCGCCGCTTCTTTCTCCACCTGCATCTGAATCTGGTCCATGGGGATATGCCCAGGACCTTCAATCATTACTTGAACATCATGCGCCCACGCGACCCTGGTCAGCTCGCCCAGCGTTTCGAGCTCGGCGAACTGGGCGCGGTCGCTCGCGTCGGCAATCGATCCCGGGCGTAACCCGTCGCCCAACGAAAAACTCACGTCGTATTTCTGGAAAATCTTGCAAATATCTTCAAAATGCTCGTAAAGCAGATTTTGGCGATGATTTTTTACCATCCACTCGGCCAAAATCGAGCCACCACGGCTGACAATTCCAGTAACACGGCGAGTGGTCAGCGGAATATATTGGACCAGCACACCCGCATGGATGGTCATGTAATCGACACCCTGCTCGGCTTGCGCCTCGATCACATCGAGCATCACATTTATGTTCAAATCCTCGACCCGGCGTACGCGGGACAGCGCTTCGTAGATCGGAACCGTCCCGATCGGTACAGGCGATTCGCGGATGATCGCTTCCCGGATACGCGGAATGTCGCCACCTGTGGAAAGGTCCATCACGGTGTCGGCCCCATAATGGACCGCGTAATGCAGCTTCTCTAGCTCTTCGTCGATATTCGACGTTGTAGAAGAATTTCCGATATTCGCGTTGACCTTGCAAACCGAGTTCACGCCAATGCACATGGGCTCAAGATTGGTGTGTTTAATATTGGCGGGAATAATCATCCGACCGCGCGCCACTTCATCCCGGATGGTTTCGGCAGGTACACGTTCGCGCCGCGCCACGTACTCCATTTCTTCGGTTACCTTCCCCAGGCGGCCGTAGTGCATCTGGGTACGGATGGGGTCGCTGGAGCGACGCGCAACCCATTGTTCTCTCGAAGGTGCTTCTCGCATACGAGACTGATTATAGCCGTTTCATCAGCGTTACGGCGCAAATAAATTGTCGGGGCTCGATTGATTCAGCCGATAGAAAGTTTTGATTGGACCGGAGCCTCCGCCCCGCCGTACGCTCGATATATGATGGCGACTGAAATCGTTAACGCGAGCGGCCCGGACGACATTTCCGTACTACATAAAGTAAGCCGGATCGTCAGTTCGGAGTTATCGCTGGATGAAATGCTCGGGGAGATCGTGGGTTTGGCGGCGCGGATCACGGGATGCGATGCATGTCTCGTTTATCTGGCGGAGGCAGAGACAAACGAGCTGGTATTGCGCGCATCTCAGGTTCCGCACGCGGCCGACCTGGGGCATCTTCGGATGAAGATGGGCGAGGGCGTGACAGGCTGGGTCGCCGAACACCAATCGCCGGTGGCGCTCTCTTCGAAAGCGGCGGCAGACCCGCGCTTCAAGATGTTTCCAGCGTTGGTCGAGGACACCTACGAGGCGTTTCTGTCCGTTCCGGTAATTAACAAAGGCAAGGCCATAGGCGTGATCAACATGCACCATCGCGATCAGCATGGGCACTCCGTGGACGAAATCACAACCATTCAGTTCATCGGCGAGCAGATGGGCAGCGCCATCGCCAAGAGCATGCTGGAGGAAGCCAACGTGCGGCTGGCCGCCGAAACGGAGGACATGAAACGTCAGCTTGAGACGCGCAAAGCCGTCGAGCGCGCCAAGGGCATCCTTCAGCGCCGTCACAACCTTACGGAAGAAGAAGCTTACCTGCGAATGCGCAATGAAAGCCGCCGTCTGCGGAGGCCGATGAAAGAGCTGGCTGAGGCAATCATCCTCGCGGAGGAGCTAGCTCGCAAAGACCCCCCGCCGGCGGCGGCGGAAGCGTAGCTCCCGGGAGCTTAATCCCGCGAAACTCGAAAATAGAACGGTAAGTTCTCTCGCCAAAACGCAAGGCCGCAAAGAAGAAATTTTGCGACTTTTGCTTGGCATTGCGCGAAAATCTAAAACTTTTACAGAAATTTTGGCGGCCTGTATGTTCGCTTTGCGCTTGCTGGTGTGACAGCCCAAATCACACCAGGAGGCGACAATGCGATTTTACAGCTTTTTATTGGCATTCATTTGCGTGGCGGCGATCCCGCGCACGGTTTGGTGCCAGAATGCGCTCCCACCTAACTCCCCAACGCCGGCCCCGACGACACCCGCGCCCGCGACTCCGGCGAGCTCCGGGAATACGTTTTCGATTAGCCAGGACCGCCAATATGCGCGGCCTGGCGAAATGATTACATTCACGAGTACGGTACCGGCGGATTGGCATTTTAGCCCTGCGTTCGGGAGTGTTTCCGACGACGGCAAGAACACCATGTTTGCTGCTTATACCGCCCCGGACGATATCCCTGGCGAGTGCGTTCAAATGACAATCACGGCGACTAAAGGCAGCGAATCGCATTCCGCCTATTTCGCTCTCCGCAAGACGGGCAAGGGGGACTATGTAAATAAATACGACGTTCAGGAACCCTGCCCCGGCTCCGTCATCGCCGTCGCGATTGTTGGATTCGAACAAGCGGGCGGTACATCGGCGAAATCCGATCAGAAGTTCTTCTTCGACATCTTCGACAGCCGGCCGTTGCCGTTCGGCAAGAACGACCCTGTCTACGGTCCAGCTTGGCGCTGGTGGGCTTCGGTGCGGATTGCAAGTTATCCGCAGCAGGTTACATCTCCGGTTGGGCAGTTCGATTTGGGCGCGGGTGTTGCCGCCGTGCCTGTAAACCAACTGGCCGGGTTCGGAGAATTCCGCGCCGGCCTGGAAAAGCGCGTGAGCAGTTTCAAACAGTATTTCCTGCCGGTGCCCGGCGGCTCATCCGAGCGCACATCCCTCGGCATGGTTGCCTATTTTGGCGGCTTAGCCAATTTAAACGCTCCAGGTGAGCGCGTCAATGTTTACAATCTCCCCGATCCTCAAACGCCTCAAGGCCAGGCATTCGCGAATGCTTTGCCGGCGAGCAAGTATCCAATTCTTAGCGCGCCCAATGTCAAATACATTGGTCTCACCGCGCCGGATCACCAAAGATTCTACTGGCAGTACGCTGCCGGTTTTCGACTCACTACGCGCTTCTTCGATCGCGACGGGACCATGATGGCCGCACCCGCGATGTTCGCGGCTACGTTCGGCCAAAACGAGTTGGTCACGGGGGGGCAACGCCGGGGCGTGGTCGGCACCTTCGAGGGCTTTTATCCTCTGCCGATGGGACCTCGCGGCAAGAACGCCAATCTCATTTATCTCTTCGGAAGGGCTGATCTACGTTTGGGCGGACCGAGCATTGGCGGCACTCCGTTGATCCTCGATCCCGCCCTTGATGCCAACAAAAATGCGATTTCGTCAAGTAATCCGAACGTCGCCATCATCGCCGTTCCCAGCAATCGGGACTTGTATAGCATCGGCGTCGGCATGGACGCGATAGGTTTGGTCAATAGCATCCGCAGCAAGGTTCCCAAGGCCGGCACGAATGGGAAGTAGGCACTCCGCGGGGGGCGCAAGCGCCAGGGAGGAGGAAAATATGAGCAAGGCTCAGCGATTCTTTTCTTACTTGTATTGGTTACGAATCCCGTTGCTGATGACTGCCGTGCTGGCCCTAGCCCTACCCGTTGGTTTCGACACGGCGCTGTTCCGGGGTTTGACCGATCTCGAGCCGCGCGAAGTGAATTGGGTGTCCTTCATGGCGTTTTTAGCCGTAGGCACGATGATCGCGACAGTTAATCTGTTGCTGCTGTATGGCGGGGTCCGGATGCTCGGCCAGCCTTTGCCCAAAAACATCAATCCGCCTTGGCGTTTGGCGGTTTTGATATTAGGGCTGGCCGTGTACATTTCGTTTCTGGTTTGGCTCTCGGGCTATACGGTCGCAGAAAACCTGCACACGTCAGCCTGGAAGTTCGCGGCGCATGCGCTGTACGGCTGGTTCTTGGCCTTAGGCGCGATCTTAGGCTTGACGGTGCTGCAAATGTGGTTCGCAACGCCGTTCCCGGGGATGCCTGCCGGGCCATTCTTAATCATTCCGTTCGATAAGATTCCCTTGCTGGGCGACCTTTTGGGCGACCTCCATAAGCGGCGTTCGCCGTGGGCAAGCGTCAAGATCAAAACCCCAGCGGTGCCATTGGGACCGGGCTACACGGAAACCACGCAGAACGTGAAATTCGTCCTGCCGGGAATCAGTTTCGCATTATTTATCTTTGCGCTATACATCGCGATCTATATCGTCTCGGGCGTTTCCGCCGCCTGCGATCTTCGCGATCAAATTGGTTGTGCGCTTTTGCGCAAGCCGCACTTTATCCCGACGCTCTTCTGGGTTCTTCAGGGCCTTGCGCTCGTGTGCTGGCTATTGACCGCTCTCGCTTATTGGCTGGATCGTTATCGTATTCCGCTGGAAGCATTCGTTGCGATGTATCTTGTCGCGATCTCGTTTTTGCCAGGGAGCGCCGACGCAGATCACTTTTACAAGACCGTTGGGGCCAGAGTTCCTTACACCCAGCGTTTGACGCCGAAAGAGGTCCTCAAACAATCGCGATTTCAGGAACGGGCCATCTTAGTCGCCGCGGCCGGTGGAGGCATTCAATCCGCGGCTTGGACGGCCCAGGTGCTTACGGCCCTTCACGATCAATTGAAAGCTCAGAATTTTGACCAGGATGTCGCGGCGATTAGCCGAGTTTCGGGCGGATCGGTGGGAACGCTGTTTTATTTAAGATCGCTCCCAGCTTTTCCTGGGTACACCGGGAAATTTAATCCCGTGCACGGCGCCGAGGCGTCGAGCTTGGAAGCCGTCGCCTGGGGACTTGTACAGCCAGACCTGTTTCGAGTGCTCCTTCCAGCATTCGCGCGTCCGTGGGGGAATCTCGACCGCGGCTGGGCTCTGGAACGCTCTTTCGCGAAAGCGGCTGATATTGCGGACGAAAAGGGTGTTACGCTGTCCGAACTCGCCGCCGCTGTTAACAATAGTTTTCCCGTGGTGATCTTCAACTCCACCGAAGTGGAGACTGGCAAGCCGCTGGTATTCAGCAATTCGCAGTTTCCTGACTTGACGGAAGAGCAGACGTTGCTGAACCGAGAGCAGGCCGATGTTTTCCAATGCCAAATACCCGGCCGTGATGTGCGCGTAGAAACCGCCGTCCGGATGTCGGCAAGCTTTCCGTATGTTTCACCCAACGCGCGCCCGGGCGACTGCGGCGATCACGCCGGATATCATTTGGCTGACGGAGGCTACTACGATAACTATGGCATCACGACGTTGAATTCCTGGCTTCGGGAAGGTCTAGGCAGGGAAACCTTTGCGGGCGGTTCTGTAAAGAAGCGTTCCTTTCTTATAATCCGAATCGTCGCTTTTCCAAAGGACGCCACCGCGAATGCGGACGACCAAAAGTGGTACTACCAGATCGTCTCTCCGGCGTTGACAATTTACAATGCCCGGGGCGCCGGCCATATCGACCGCGACGATGCTGAGTTGTGGACTCTCCAGAACGCCCTCGGCAGAGCCGGCATCGATTATCGGGAGGTGGAATTCCGTTACAGTCCCGATTCTCCCGCTTCCAGGGAGATGTGCACGACATTTCGCGATAAACCCGTCTCGCCGCCGCTTTCGTGGCATCTTTCGCATCGGGAGCAGGAGTGTATTACGAAAGCGTGGAATGAACTTCCGCAGGATCGTGTCGAAACAGTGAGGCAATTCCTGACGGGAGCGCACTAGGCTTACCGCTCCAGCGCCTTCACCCCCGGCAACTCGATCCCCCCAAGGAACTCCAGCGACGCCCCGCCGCCGGTCGAAATATGGCTGATCTTATCGGCGACTCCCGCCGACTTGATCGCCTTCTCCGAATCCCCGCCGCCCACCACGCTGACCGCGCCTGAATCCGCTACCGCCTTAGCGAGCGCGACGGTGCCGCGGTCGAAGGGCGGCGTCTCGAAAACGCCCATCGGTCCATTCCAGATAATGGTTTTCGCTCCCGCAATCGCTTTCGCGTAAGCCTCGGTCGTTTTCGGCCCGATGTCCAAGGCCATCATTCCATCGGGAATTTTGTCCACCACTTTGGTCTCGACGCCCGGCTTCAGTTCCGCCGCGACCACGTGATCCACGGGCAGCATCAGCTTGTCTCCCGCGCTCTGCATCAGCTCGCGCGCGAGGTCGATCTTATCCTCTTCCACCAGCGATTTTCCCGTGAATTCGCCCCGCGCTCGCAGAAATGTGTACGCCATCGCGCCGCCGACCATCAGCCGGTCCACGACCTTCATCAGATTTTGAATTACTTCGATCTTGTCCGAAACTTTCGCCCCGCCCAAAATCGCTACACACGGCCGAGCCGGGTTCTTGGTTGCCTTGGTGAGGTATTCGATCTCCTTATCCATCAGCAGGCCCGCCGCGGCTTGCTTTACATAGGCGATCATCCCCACGGTAGACGCATGCGCCCTGTGGGCTGACCCGAATGCGTCGTTTACATACACGTCACAGAGCTTCGCGAGCTGCTTCGAAAACGCGGGATCGTTTTTTTCTTCCTCTGCGTGAAAACGCAGGTTTTCGAGCAGCAAAACTTCGCCGGGCTTCGGAAGCATCGCTTCCACCCGTGGCCCCACGCAATCCGGCGCCATAGCCACCGGCCGTTCCAACAGCTCCGCTAACCGGGCCGCAACGGGCTTCAGACTCATTTCCGGGTTCGGTTTACCTTTCGGCCGGCCCAGATGGCTCGCCAGAATCAAAGCCGCGCCGTGATCCAGAGCATATTGAATGCTGGGCAGCGAAGCGCGAATGCGCTTATCGCTGGTGATTTCCTGTCCTCCCGGCGCGAGCGGCACATTGAAATCCACGCGCATGAAGACGCGCTTACCAGATAAATCTGAGTCGCGTATCGATACCGTTTTCATTTATTCTGTCTCCTAGGTGTTGTCAAAAACCGGCAGTTTTATAGTGTGTGATCCGTCCAATGCGCAAACTTTCACTCTTTCGAATCCATTGGTGCGCAGCCATATTAGCGCCTGCTATTTTCGGCCAGTCGTACAACGTAATGACTGTAGCCGGAACTACTCGTCTTAAACCCGGCAATCCGGCAACTTCCACGCCCCTCAGGCTTCCTTACGGAGTGGCCCAAGATGCGGCCGGAGTGGTTTACATCGCCGATCAGTTCGATAATCGCATTCTTCGCGTGGCGGTCGACGGCTCTATTCAGATGGTCGCCGGTACCGGTCAAGCCGGATTTTCGGGCGACAACGGTCCCGCTCTTGCGGCCGGCTTCAACGAGCCTCGCGCCATCCGCTTGGACCCCAAAGGCGCGGCGCTTTACGTAGTCGATTACAACAACAACCGTGTGCGCAAGATCGACCTTGCGAAGGGAACGGTTACGACTGTAGCCGGGAACGGAGACTTCCATTCTACGGGCGATCATGGTCCCGCCACGCAGGCGGGCATGGCGCCGGACGACGTCGCGGTGGGCGCCGATGGCAGCGTGTACGTGGCCGAATTCCTCAATAACGTAATTCGCAAAGTTTCCCCAATCGATGGAACTATCACCACGATTACCGGGAACGGAATCGCCGGCTATGGAGGCGATGGCGGACCCGCGGGATCGGGGCTCGTGAATGGACCTACAGGCATTTCGGTCGATTCCCAAAACGTGATTTATTTCGCCGACTATTTCAACAACGTCGTCCGGCGGATCAATCAAACCTCCGGCATCATCGACACATTCGCGGGAACCGGGGAGTTGGATATAGCGGACGGGTCACCGGCGAAAACTGCTCCCCTCCCGCTGCCGGTAGCAACCGCCGTTGAATCCAACGGAAACATCCTCGTATTGATGGCCTTGAACTTCCTCCAGCGAGTCACCGCTTCCGACGGCCTGATTCATACAATTGCCGGAGGAAGCAACATCGGATTCGGAGGCGATGGAGGGCCGGCCGCCTTCGCGGCGCTCGCTTTCCCCCAATATGTAGCCGCCGCGGCGAACGGCGATATCCTGCTCGCCGACTCGGGAAATTATAGGGTGCGCCGCATTCGATCGAACATCATCAACACCATCGCCGGTACGGCGATTAACGACAACATTCCAGCTACTTCAGCGTTCCTGAATCAGCCGAGTAGCGTCGTTGGGACAGCAAACGGGAATTTCCTTATTGCCGATACGAATGATAATCGCATCCGGATGGTCACCAATGGAAGTATTACCAACTTCGCGGGTACAGGTGTATCGGGAAGCACCTCGGGCCGGCTCAGCGCGCCCACGGGCGTATCGCGCGACCAACAAGGCAACGTCTATGTCGCGGACTGGGGCAACGACCGGATTGTCCGCTACGTTCCCGGAGGCGCGCCCGCAGTCGTGGCAGGCGGTAGTGGCACCGGCTTCAGCGGGGATCATGGTCCGGCGACGCAAGCCAAGCTGAATGGACCGACTGCCGTGGTTGTCGATGCCGCAAATAATCTTTACATCGCCGATAGCTTGAACTGCCGCGTTCGAATGGTCGATAGTAACGCAATCATCACCACCTTGGCTGGAAACGGTCAATGCTACTTCTCGGGCGACAATGGCCCCGCTGCTCAGGCAGGCGTCGTCCCACTCGCCGTTGCGCTCGATAACGGCGGTAATCTTTTGATCGCGGATTCAACCAATCGCATCCGAAGCGTGAATCTAACCACCAAAATCATCACCACCATTGCAGGTGTCGGAACACAAGGGTACACCGGCGACGGTGGACTTGCGACCTTGGCCCAGCTCAGCAATCCAACCGGCATTTCCGTCGATGCGGCGGGAAGTATCTATATCGCGGATAACGGCAATGAGGTGGTTCGCACAATGCGGGGCGGCAAAATCTTCACCATTGCCGGTACCACGGACGTTGCTTTTGATTTCGACTCGGGTCCGGCTCTGGCAGTCTCGATGGACCCAATCGATGTATTCGCGGATATCGATGGCGCCATCTACATCACCGATTTTTTCAACGATCGCATTCGGAAGCTCACCGCCGCCATTCCCGCAACGTTGACGATTTCCTCGGGCGATGGTCAAACCGGGTTCCCAGGCAACAAATTAAGAATCGCCGCCAAAGTCATCGACTCGGGGGGTAATCCTATTGCCGGCCTACCGGTTTCGTTTAGCACCGCGACAGGCGCCGCCCGATTGAGTTCGTCGTCCGTACTGACGGATGTTACGGGAATCGCCGCGACTCAAGTCGTGCTGGGGAACTCTCCCGGGCCGGTCACAATTACCGCGTCAACCTCAGGCCTGCCCAGTGTGACGTTTACTCTTACGATCAAGCAACCTGCCGTCGCCGGACCGCAAGTCACTTCGATCGTAGGGGCGGGCCTCAGCGTCCCGCCGGTCCAGGCTTTATCTCCAGGCGGGATCGTGAGCGTGTTTGGCAACACATTCGGCGCGGGTCCTGCGTACCAGCAGGTCGGAAGCGCCGATTTGGTGAACGGCCAAGTGCCCACCGCTTTCAAGGGGATTTGCGTCGACCTTTCGGGAGTGCGCGCGCCGATATTAGGCGCCTCCGATACACAGGTGAATATTTTGGTTCCGGCGCTGCAGGGCGCATCTGTCGCCGTAACCGTCATCTCGGGCTGCGGGACGGCCAACCAGGTCAGCAGCGGCCCCGTGAATGCACCCGTTCAATCCGTGGCGCCTGAATTCTTTTACTTCGCCACCAACGCGGACGGACACAATCCGGTAGCTGCCGCGGATGCCCTCACCGGGTCGTATATCGGATCGCCAAGCCTGTACCCAGGCCAAGGCTTTGCGCCGGCCCACTCCTCGCAATATGTGACGATTTATGCAACCGGCTTCGGCGCGACGAATCCGAACGTGACTCCCGGACAATTTCCGCAGCAACAGGCAAGCGTTCCAGGCCCGGTGCGTGTGCTGTTGAACGGCGCCCAATTGCCCGATAGCAATGTCCTTTATGCCGGGGTCACGCCAGGCAGCCCAGGCCTGTATCAGTTGAACATTTTGCTGCCCGACAACACGCCGAACGGCGATCTGCAAATCATCATCGAAATCGGAGGCGTGCAGAGCCCTCCCGGCGCTTACATCACGGTGCTGAATTGAGAGCGGCCCCACAACCGCGCTGAGGCGATATCCGCGCCCTGCCGCAGCGACTTCAGCTTCAGCCACACCGCGGGCTCGATTACCCATTCGCGATTGGTGAATGTGCCAAAGCCACAGTCCACGCCGGCGATCACGCGCTCTTTGTCTCCCACGGCCGAAACCGCCTCTTCGATCCGCCGCGCCACCACTTCCGGGTGCTCCACAATGTTCGTGGTTGTGTCGACGGTTCCCGGAATCAGCACCATCTCCGGGGGCAGCGGGTTGCGGCGCAACGCTTCATATTCGTGTTGATGCCGCGGATTGGCAAATTCGATGCTGAGTGCTCCGGCGTGGGCCTGATACAGAACGGGCAGGATCGCGCCGAGCGGCACATCGTAAATGTGCGGGCCATCCCAATTTCCCCAGCAGCAATGCAGCCGCACGCGGTCGCGCGGAATCCCGTCGATTGCCGCATTAATTGCCGCAACATGCATCTCGGCAGCTTTCACAAAATCGGGTTCGGAAAGATCGCGATAAAACATGGAGCGATCCATCGCAAGATCGGGCGAATCGATCTGCAGGATCAGCCCGGCCTCGGTGATCGTCCGGTACTCAT
The DNA here is from genome assembly GCA_019261985.1 of Bryobacterales bacterium. Taxonomy (GTDB): domain Bacteria; phylum Acidobacteriota; class Terriglobia; order Bryobacterales; family Bryobacteraceae; genus Palsa-187. The sequence continues at coordinate 158,185 of JAFAQY010000121.1, forward strand.
TCCGCATCTCCCGCGCGAGCGCTGCCAGATACGATTGCTGCGAGTCGTACCACGCGTTGAGCATGGTGGTTGAAATAATTCCCGGCGAAGGCGCGGTCATGAAGCACTCGCTGAACGCGTTCGCGGTCTTGGCGCTACGCTTTACTCGCTCGATCTCATTCTGTAAAGGAGCGGTATCGCGATAATGCAACTCGCCCCGGGCTTCCGGAGCATTCTGCATCCGGCTGCGCTTCGGGAAGCGCTGTATCAGCGCCTGGACCAACTCCGGAAATTCCTCGAAATCCCGCCCTCTCCGCCGCTTGGACTCGCCGCCGAAGCCCGACATCCGCTCCGGAACGTAAGTCTGAAAGCCCACGCGCTGCTGCTCCCCGTCGTTGCCAATGTCGATGCCGGCCTCGGCCTGCCTTTGCACAACATGCAACACCGCGCGATCCATTTCCCGCGCCAGCAGGTCCGAGTCGAGCGTCTCGCCCTCTTCGCGGCGGATCAGAAGATCGGAAAGCGTCTCATTGCGCGGCAAGCTGCCGACGTGGGTTGTGAGAATGCGGTCGCGGCTGTGAAGCATGGAGTACCAGTATAGAAGGCGCCGCAGATGGCCCTTGAGTTTGCGTACATCATAGCGCAGTTGATTCAGGCGTCCTTACTAAATTTGTCTTTCCACATCAGTGACATCCCAATAACCCTGTCCCTTTTATCCAGTACTGATGTAAATTATGGGGCAGGCTGCCAGCCTGCGGCGGACTTCAGTCCGCCCATAAAATCCCTATATGAACCGCCAAACTCAAATCCGAAACCGCCCGCCTGCTGGACTCCCGGCGAAGTCGCGAAAGCTTCTCTGCCAAACGAACCCACCAGTGAACAACCATCCTGATTTGTTAAAGTTGGCGCGCCTCGAAAACCTCCTGCTGATGAGCCACTGGTCCTTGGTGGAGCACGCTTCAGCGTGCAACCGGGGCTTCAGCCCCGGCGCGCGGGTTCCAATCACGCTGACCGCTGCCTCGCAGCCGGTGGCGCGGAGGATTGGTTGTTGTCGCCTGTCCGCGGACTTTTGATATGCTAGCAGGACTCGCTTATTCGAGGTGGAGTTTATGAAGCTACTCACATTTGCAGTTGGCTTGTCCCTTTTTTCCGCCGTCCTGTTCGGCCAGGCAGGTACGGGAACCATTACCGGCACCGTCACCGATCCGGCGGGCGCGGTGGTGGCGAACGCCGCTATCGAAGTCCGAAACACAGAGACCAACGTTCCTTACCCCACCGTCACCACCGAAACGGGAGCTTACACCGTGCTGCGGCTGCCTCCGGGTCCCTATAGCGTCATCGTGACCGCCGCTGGTTTTAAAAAACTCACGCGCGGCGGACTTACGGTGGACGCCGGGCAGACGCTGCCGCTCGATCTGACCCTCGAAGTCGGCTCGGCATCGGAATCGGTAACTGTCACCGCGGAAGCCACGCTGCTCAAAACCGAGAGCGGCGATCTTACGCACAACATCACGCTGGAGCAGTTGACCGATCTGCCTATTTTGGGCGTCGGCACGGCTAACGCGGGCAGCAACGGCATTCGAAATCCCTATAACGCTGTGATCTTTCTGCCCGGAGTAAGCTACTTCGCGAATTTCAACATGATTGTGAACGGCGCGCCAACAAACACCGCCGGGTATCGAATCGAAGGCCTCGATAACACCAACCACACCGTTGCCTTCGCCATCATGCAGAACATGCCCAATGCCGACGCGATTCAGGAGATGGCGGTGCAGACCAGCAATTACGCCCCGGAGTTCGGGCAGGCCGGCGGCGGCCTTTTCAATATCACCATGAAGTCCGGCACCAACCAGTTCCATGGGACCGGGTTTGAATATTACGTCAACGAATTCTTGAACGCCGGCGATCCGTTTTCGTTTAACAGCGGCACGCCGGGCGCTCCCGCGGGTGGCAAGTACCGTCCCTCCAATCGCCGCAACGATTATGGCGGCACCTTCAGCGGTCCGGTTTGGATTCCCAAACTCTACAACGGCAAGGACAAGACTTTCTTCTTTTTCTCCTACGAGCGCTACAAGGAAGACCAGGCGCTTACGTTCACCGATACTCTGCCCAACGCCATGTACCAGGCTGGCGATTTTTCGGCGATTTCTCCCAACGGCGGCGCGGGCTTCAACACCGCGCTGGGAGTTCCCGCCGGACCGATCGCGACCGATGCGCTCGGCCGTCCGGTGTTCGCAAATGAGATTTACGACCCGCTGACTCGATCCACAACTGGTGGCGTAGGCTTTGCGAATCCATTTCCGAATAACATGATTCCGCTCACCAGATTCAGCCCTGTAGCTTTAGCGGTCCAAAAGGTTTTACCCGCGCTTTCAAATAATGGCCTGTATAACAACTACAACGGTTATAACCTCGGAGAACGGATAACAACCATTCCGTCCATCAAAGTGGATCAGATTATCGGCTCGAAGCAGAAACTCGCCTTTTATTACCACCACACCGAAACGGACGCGCAATACACGACACCGAATGGCAATGCGGACGGCCTGCCCGATCTGCTTACGGGCGCCCGCGGGTCGATTCCGATCGGCGGCCCCACTTACAGGGTGAATTACGACTACACCATTACTCCAACGTTGCTCGCGCACTTTGGTGCGGGATACTCGATGATCTATTTCTACGATCACAGTCCCTGGACGCAGCAGGGTAAGACCGTCGATTGCCAAGCCCTCTTACAACTGCAGGGATGCGAGGGCAGCTACAACTTTCCAACCATCATTGCCGGAAATGTGACCAGCCCAATCAATCTCGGCGGAATGCAGCAATTGGGCAACGCGCTCCTGCACACCGCCACCCATACCGAGCGCCCTTCCTCTAATGTCAACATGACTTGGATCAGAGGGAGCCACACGTATAAAGCGGGCGCGGAGGTGTGGTGGCAAGCTCAAATCACCGCTCCGCCGACGGGAGTTGGCCTGACGTATGCCACTCTCTCTAACCCCGCGGTCATTGGACCGGCGCCCTCAGGGTCTGTGACCAACGCCGGCGCGACGGGAATCCCTGCCTCTTTGGTAACCGGCGCGTACACTCCGGGTTTCCCATACGCCAATTTCCTGCTGGGCGATGTGACGGCGGCTACGCAATATGCGCCCGTCGATGCGCGCATGTATAAAACGCAGTGGGCGTTGTTTCTCCAGGATTCCTGGAAAGTGACCCGCAAGCTGACGGTAGATTACGGTCTGCGCTGGGATTATGCCACCGCGCCGCGCGAATCTCACGGTCGGTCGGCCAATCTGGGCGTGAATGTGCCCAACCCGGCGGCAGGCGGGCGTCTGGGCGCGCCCATCTTTGAGGCCACCTGCAATTGCACGTTTGTATCGAACTATCCCTACGCCATCGGTCCACGGCTCGGCATTGCGTATCAGCTCGACGCGAAAACTGTGTTGCGTGGAGGCTGGGGCCTTGCGTACGGCTTCGCTCCGGATATCAACATTCAAAACACGGCCAATATCACCAATACCGCCACCGGTGTCAGCGCGTATTTGCCGCTAAACACCCCGGGCACGATCCCGCAGCCTGCTTGGCCGAACTTCAGCGCAGGCCAAACGCCGCTGCCGGGCAGCATTACCAGCGGATTCCTTTCGTTTCTCGATCCCGGCGCCTCGCGGCCGCCGCGCCAGAATCAATGGAGCATCGGAGTTCAGCGCGAAATCACCCATAACACCGTGATTGAAGCGTCATACGTTGGAAATCGCGGCGTTTGGTGGACCGGTCCGCTCGGATATCTGAACCAGGTATCGCCGCAAGCCTTCGCGGCCTATGGTTTATCGCCGTACACCAATCCCACGGACAACTTGCTTCTGGGGCAGACGCTGGCAAGTAGCCAGGTTGTTTCTCGTCTCGGCAACATCCTGCCGTATTCGGGCTATTCCACCGGTAACACTCTGCTGAATGCGCTGCGGCCGTTCCCCCAATTCAGCACAATTACCGTGACCAACTCCCCGACTGGCAATACCTGGTACGACTCTCTTCAGATGAAGGGCACAAAGCGGCTGTCGCACGGCTTGCAAGTGAATGGCACGTTCACGTGGTCGAAAGCGATGGTGCGAATCCGGCCCAATCTGTTTGTGCCGTCAGATAAGTCCATCCAACCGACTGACCAGCCGTTCCTGTTCAATGCGAATATCGTGTATACAACCCAAAGGTGGTTCCAGAATAGGTTCGTGAACACAGTGGTTCGCGACTGGAACCTCGGGGCGTTCCTGCAATATGGCAGCGGCCTTCCGCTGACGCCTCCCGCCGCGACCAACACCAACTACATCGGCGGCAGCGAGCAGTTCCGCGTTCCGGGCCAGCCTCTGTATTTGAAAAACCTGAACTGCGGCTGTATTAATCCGTACACCGATGTGGTTCTGAATCCCGCCGCTTGGACCAATCCCGCCAACGGCACCTTTGGTCCGGCCACTGGGACGTATTACAGCGATTTCCGGCAAGCGCGCCGCCCGCAGGAAAACTTCAATCTTGGGCGGACATTCAAGTTCGGGACGGAAGGGCGATACGCGCTGCAACTTCGCGGCGAGTTCGTGAACATATTCAACCGTACACAGATCGGCAATCCGAGCACGAACGCTCCCGGATCCCCCGCCAGCAAGAACAGTTACGGCCAGTATTCGGCTGGCTTTGGTGTAATTAATCTCGCGGTTTCCGGTCCTCGCACCGCGCCGAGTTACACACAAAACGCCACGGTCGGGCAGTTGTACCAATTGCCGCGAACCGGCACCCTTATCGCGCGGTTTTCGTTCTAAGATGTCAGGCAGGTCCGCGTTTCATTCGCATGATCCAACTCAAACGGGTCTACGAAGCTCCTTCGCCTCAGGATGGCGCGCGCTTCCTGGTCGAGCGGCTGTGGCCCCGCGGCATTCGAAAAGAGAACCTGCCCGTCGACTCCTGGCAGAAGGAAGCCGGCCCTAGCGATAAGCTCCGCAAGTGGTTCTCCCACGACCCCGCGAAATGGGAACAGTTCAAGAAAAAGTACTTCCAGGAACTCGACGACAAACCCGAGACCTGGGAACCCATTCGTAAAGCGGCGCGCCGCGGCCCGGTGACGCTGCTCTATAGCTCGCGCGATACCGAGCACAATAACGCCGTGGCTTTGAAACAGTATCTCGATGCCAAGGGAAAACGGTCGAAAGCGCCGTAGCCCAAGCGCCCCGCGATTGAAGCATCGGGATTGGGAAACTCGACATGGCCTTAGAACCTCATCCCAGTAGAGGGCTGCGGAACAATCACCAGCGTCGGAGACAGCCCCGAAGGAGTTTTGTATGGCAAACGGACTATTTGAGGCCCGTCCGCAGCCGCGGATTAATCTTCAACCCATCGCCGGGCCGTCGGTCCTGGGAATGTTCGGGCTTGCAGGGGCCACGTTCATGGTTGCCGCTCACTTGTGCGAGTGGTACGGCGATGCGACATCGCCGGTTTTTCTATTTCCTTTCGCCGCAATGTTCGGCGGCATCGCTCAGTTCCTGGCCGGAATGTGGGCATTTAAAGCCAGAGACGCGGTCGCCGTCGCGGTGCACGGAATGTGGGGATCGTTCTGGATCGCCTATGGGCTGCTCACCATTGCGATGTCGGTATGGCGCATTCCGATTCCGCAGGGAAGATGGCCCGAAATCGGCTATTGGTTTTCCGTATTAGCCGCAATAACCTGGGTATGCGTAGCCGCCGCGGCCGCTGAAAACAAAGGCGTGGTCACGGCGCTGGCGCTTTTGGCGCTGGGATCCACGGCGGCAGCGTTTGGAGCATTCGTTGGCGCGCACTGGCTGATGGTCCTGACCGGCTATTTGTTTGTAGCGGCATCGATTGCGGCTTTCTACACCGGAGGCGCCGTCATGCTAAACGAAGCCTTCGGCCGCGAAATTTGGAGGCTCGGAAAAGCTCGGTCCGCTTCCGCCGCGATTTCGGTTGGAGTTGGCGAGCCCGGAGTAGTGCGGGGACAAGCTTAAACGTAACCAGCCTCTCTCCTTGGACGCCCCTGATATCATTGAACCGGTAAACCGGGCGAGAGGAGAGAGCAATGGCGAAATCTCAGAAAACTGCGGTCGGCCGCCGCGGATTCTTGAAAGGTGCGGCGGCCGGCACGGCCGCATTCGTCACCACGACGCCGTTCGCGGATGCTCAGGCGCAAAGCAGCCGGCCGCAAGAGGGCGGAACTGGTGCGGCCCCCGCTCCAACGCAGGCGCAAGTCGATCGCGACGCCGGCAATGTGAGGCCGCCGGCTGCCGCGTCCCGGGCGATCACGCGCCCTGGCTCGGACCTGATGGTTCAGACGGTCCGCGATCTCGGGATCGAATACGTCGCCGCCAATCCCGGTTCGAGCTTCGAGGGGTTGCAGGAGTCCTTCATTAATTACGGTAATCCGCCCAACAGGATCCCGGAGTTCATCACCGCGCTGCACGAAGAATCCGCTATCACCATGGCTCACGGATACGCGAAAGCGGAAGGTAAGCCGATGCTTGCGCTGTTGCACGGCACCATCGGCATCCAGCATGCCGCGATGTCGATTTATCAGGCCTATTACGACCGCGTCCCGGTTTTGATGATTGCCGGTAACGACCCCGACTTCATTGCCGCGCACACCGCCCACGATATGGCCGGGATGGTCCGGAGCTTTACGAAATGGGATAACGAACCGAAGACTCTGGACGAAGCGCTCAAAGCGATTCAACGCGCTTACAACGAAGCGATAACACCGCCGATGGGGCCCACTCTGGTGGTGCTAAGCACGGAGCTGCAAAAAGACAACGCGCCGAACGCGCAGGTCCCTGCATATAAGCCGCCCACGTTTTCGACGATTGATGCCACGCGCGCGAAGGAGATCGCGAAGGGTTTATTGGATGCACAAAATCCGCGCATCGCCGTCGGCCGGTTGCGGACTCCCCAAGGCGTAAAGCGCGCGGTGGAACTCGCCGAACTCGTCGGCGCTTCTACAAGCACGGCGGCAACCAACGGCCCAATGAGCTTTCCGCAGCGGCATCCGCTCTGCGGTCCGGGCGTGGACACGAATTACGACTACACGCTCGGCCTGGAGGCGCCCGGCGCGCAGGCATCCATTACCGGACCGGCGTTGGCGAAAATCGTCCCGCAGCGGGATACGATCAATGTCGGGTTCGGCGGCATTAGCGGCGGCGCAAATGGAGGCGGAGCCGGCCGCGGAGGAAGAGGCGGTGGGCGCGGCGCTGCTAGCGCAACACCCATCGAGGCCGATGCCGAGGCCAGCCTTCCGCTCATCATCGATCAAGTCAAGCAGCAGATGACGTCCGGCCAGAAAGCGCGCATGCAGGATCGCTCAGCCAAACACGCGACGGCGAATCATGAGGCTCGCATTACGGCGCTAACCCAGGCTCTGGAGGCCAGAAAAGCCGGGTGGAATGGAACTCCAATCAGCACGGCACGCATCTACGCCGAACTCTGGCCGCTGATTATGAATGAAGACTGGTGCCTGGCGTCGCCGAGCAATTTCTCTGGCGGCCATAATACGGCGTTATGGGATCACAACAAGCCATACAGCTACCTCGGCGGCCAGGGAGCCGGCGGCATGGGCTATGGCGCGCCGGCTTGCGTCGGCGCAGGCCTCGCGGCGAAAGCTCGCAATCGGATGGTCATCAACATCCAAACCGATGGCGATCTCAACTATGCTCCGGGAGTCCTCTGGACCGCGACGCATCACAAGCTGCCGATGCTCACGGTGATGCATAACAATCGGGCGTGGCACCAGGAATATATGTTCGTCGAGTATATGGCCGGTGTGCGCGGGCGAGGCGGCTTGAATGCGCATATAGGGAGCACTCTGCGCGATCCGTTTATCGACTACGCGAAAATGGCTGCGGGCTATGGCATGGCTTCGGAGGGACCCATTACCGACCCAACGAAGTTATCGGCTGCACTGAAACGCGGGGTCGCATCGGTGAAGCGAGGCGATCCATATTTGATCGACGTGATTACGCAGCCGCGCTGAAGGATGTCTTTCATGAGGAATTCGAGTCTAGCAATCGCGTCGCTTCTTGGTGCGGTTCTTTTGAATGCGCAAGGCGGTGGACGAGGCAATACCGCCCCGGCAAATAATCCGCCCCCAACCAGCCCCGTGACCGGAAACGCAGCTAACGGTAAGAATCTGTTCTACGCCTATGGCTGCTACGCCTGCCATGGATACAATGGCGAGACCGGCGCCCGCCCTTTCGTCGGGCGCTGGGGCAACCTCGCTACCGAAAAGGGCTTTATCGCATTCCTCCGTGGACGCTCCAACGTCGCGCCCCTGGTGCCTTCAACCTCCATGCCGAATTTTTCGGAGGCGTCGTTGCCGGATAAAGATGCGAAAGATATCTATGCTTATATCCGGACGTTCAAGAGCTCAGCGCCGCCGGATGTGAAGGATGCTCCCGCCCTAAACGCCATACTTCAGGCGGCGAAGCAACAAAAGTAACAGACAAAGTAGCGACACTGGCGCACGATGCACCCGCGCCGGATAAGTAGTCGATAATCTTTAAGAGAACTCCGTAACCAACGCCAATTAACCAAGTATACTGGCATAGTGCTCTAGTCGATCATCGATAGGAGATTATGCCTCGACGCGAATCGCCGTTACAGTCTGAAATGCTTCAGGGGACGTTGGACATGCTAGTTTTACGAACCCTGGTCCTAGGTCCAGCGCACGGGCAAACCATCGCCCACGCGATTGAGCGCGGCTCCCAGGACGTTCTGCAAGTGGAACACGGATCCCTGTATCCAGCTCTCCATCGTCTTCAAAATCGCGGCTGGATCGCTTCTTTCTGGGGCACCTCCGAGAATAATCGGAAAGCGAAATATTACCGGCTCACGCCGGAAGGGCGGAAGCAGTTGGCGGCGCAGAAGTCTCGCTGGGAACAACTGGTTCGAGCCATCAGCCGCATCATGAGCCCTCCTTCGGAGCAGAAGCAATGAACTGGCGCCGATTCATCCAGAGGACGCAAACCGATGCCGAGCAGGAGCAGGAACTGGAGTCTTACCTGGAAATCACGACGGACGAATACATCGCCCGCGGCATGGCTCCGGATGAGGCACGCCGGGCGGCACGGCGCAAGCTTGGCAATCCCACACGAATCCGAGAGGAGATCTATCAAATGAATACAGCGACGTTCGTGGAAGGCACGTTCCAGGATCTCCGTAACGCGGCACGAATGCTACGGCTGAATCCGGCCTTCAGCATCACTGCGATTCTGACGCTCGCTCTCGGAATTGGCGCCACGACAGCCATGTTCAGCGTGGTGAATGGCGTGGTGATCAAGCCTCTTCCCTACCCCGACTCCGACGCTCTGGTGACGGTTACACACTCGGCGGTATTTGGAAACGTGCGAGGTCGCGATTTCCCTTTTTCACCCCAGATGCTGGCCGTTTATCTCGCGAACAACCAAACCTTCCAGCAATTCGGGATGTGGAGGCCCGACTTCGCCGCGATCACCGGCCTTGGAGATCCGGAACGAGCGATCGCGTTTCTTGTAACTCAAGGGTTTCTGCCGGCGCTTGGCGTTCAGCCGGCGCTCGGCCGATGGTTTTCGCCGGCGGACGATCAGCCGGGTGCGCCGGAGACCATGATTTTGAGTGACGGCTACTGGCATCGCCGTTTTGGCGGCGACCCGCGAGTGATCGGCCGCATAATAACCGTCGACTCCAGACTACGACAAGTGATCGGTGTGATGCCGGCGCGCTTCATCATCCCCATTCCAGGCCTGGCTCCCGACTTGATCCTGCCTTTGCAAATCAATCTTGCCCAGCCTCCCGGGGATTTTAATTACCGTGCTCTGGCGAGGCTTAAACCAGGGGTCACGGCGCCGCAAGCCAATGCCGATGTCGGTCGCATGTTGCCCATCTACCTGGGACGGTACGCGGGCCATCGAATGGACGCCCTCCATCTTCTTCCGGCTGTGCGCGCCTTCAAAGAGGATGTCGTTGGCGATGTGGGCCAGGTATTGTGGGTTCTGCTCGGCAGCATCAGCATCCTCCTGTTGATCGCCTGCGCGAATGTCGCTAATCTCCTCCTCGTGCGGGCGCAGGACCGCGGACAGGAACTTGCGGTCCGCGCCGCGCTGGGCGCCAGTTGGGGACACATCGCGCGCTCGCTGATCGTGGAGAGCCTGATGCTCAGTCTGTTGGGCGCCCTGATTAGCGTCGGCTTGACCTACGGCGGGCTACAGGTCCTGGTTGCTCGTGGACCCGCCTACCTGCCGCGCCTCACCGAGATCACGATCGACTCTTCGGTACTCGCCTTTACTCTGGCGATTTCGGTCGTTTCGGGATTGCTCTTCGGGCTGATCCCGATCGTGAAAGTCATGGGCCCGAAATCCGCATGGACTCTCGCTGGGTTCGTTCGCGGAGGTGGACGCTGGGCGAGTGGCGGCAAAAGCCAGCACCGCTCTCAAGACGCGTTGGTAGTGGTTCAGGTGGCGTTGGCCCTGGTGTTGCTCGTCAGCTCAGGGTTGATGATTCGCACCTTTCAAAACCTGCGTAGGGTTGACCCTGGATTCGCTCACCCGGAAGAAATCCAAACGGTACGCCCCGTTATGCCCCCAGGGCTAATCGCGCATCCTGACCGCCTGGTGCGCACAGAAGCCCAGATCTTGGAACGATTGGCGGCGATTCCCGGCGTCACATCGGCGGCCTACACCAATTCACTGCCGATGGATCGCGGGATCGCCGTCATTGTGTATCCGGAGAGTAAGACATACGCGGCCGGCGAACTTCCGCCGACCCGCACAGTCAAGATGATTTCGCCCGGACTGTTCCGCACTCTCCAAACTCGTGTGATCGCGGGGCGTGACGTGGACTGGGCCGAACTCTACAATGAGCGAAATGTTGTGCTGGTTTCGGAGAGTTTCGCGCGCGAGACGTGGGACACCGTCGCGGGAGCCATCGGGAAGCGCATTAAGCTGGGGACCACCGGCTCCTGGCAAGAGGTGATTGGAGTGGTAGGAGACATACGCGACAACGGGGCAGATCAGAAGGCGCCCCCGATCGTTTACTGTCCGGCGCGCGAGCAGCAAATGATCGGACCTGTGTCGCCGGTTTCCGTTGCGTTTACGCTTCGCAGCAACAGAACCGGAACGGAGGGCTTCCTTTCGGACATTCGAAAGGCAGTGGCGGCTGTGGATCCAAATCTTCCTCTTGCGTCGATCAACACCGTGGCGGCCTTGTACGAGATATCAATGGAGCGGACCTCATTTTCCCTGGTCCTACTGGGAATCGCCGGCGGCCTGGCGCTGTTGTTGGGGATTGTCGGCATTTATGGGGTCCTCGCGTATGCGGTCATGCAACGCCAGCGTGAAGTCGGAATTCGGCTCGCGCTCGGCGCCCAGCCCGGGACGGTAAAAGGGATGTTCGTTTATCGGGGGATGATTCTTTCCGGCATCGGAATCGCGCTGGGAATGGCCGTTGCTGCCGGGTTAACACGCCTGATGTCGTCTCTGCTGTTTGGCGTCAGGCCCGTCGATGCTGCCACCTTCGCGGCTGCGGCCGGTGTCCTAGTGGTCGCCGCGCTCGCGGCAAGTTATATCCCCGCGCGCCGCGCGGCGGCGGTAGATCCGGTGGATACGTTAAGGGGGCAGTAGCGTTTTTGATGCGAACGACTCAACGGCGGGCGAAAACCGATCGAACTTAATTTATCGCTGGAAGTTCCGGCTTGCCCTCGGGAGCGCGCTCATCCACAGCAATCCCAAAAAAGTTGCTTACGGCGTAGGCGCTCATAACGGCTACCATATCCACCGCGCCGCGCTTTCCCCACAATTCGACAACTTTCGCGAAGGTCGGGGAATCGACTTTCTTGTCGTGCATCATCTCGCGGCCGAAACGGATGACAGTTGCATCTTTTTCATTGAGACCGGTAACGGCACGGTTGTAACGAACAACATCGATCACCTTGGCATCGATTCCAGCCTTGACACCGCTAGCCTCATGACCGTTCCACTCGAGGTTGTAGTTGGTCTCGCGGCAGGCGACCAGAAGCGAGCTCGCGCGTGTGAGCATCGAGCGTTCCGCCAGTCACCGCGGCGTTATAGAGGTCAAGCAGTGCCTGCGCCATGCCAGCGTTATACGCAGCGAAAGCGAGAGGACCGCGAAGCGTTCCATCCTTACTGGCAAAGGTTTGGCGAAGTGTCTGGCCCTTAGCGTCCAGATCGGACTTCTTCAGATACGGCAACCGAGCGCGCGATTCGGGATCAAGGTCAGCGGCCAGCTTCGAGTGAGCAAGCGCGAGGAAGGACGCCGAAGCGGCGAGGAGGGCCGCAGCCCACCAGCGTGAGGACGGGAAAGAGTCATCATGTTTTTTCTTTCTCAGTTGATTCTACTTCGCTGCCACGGTTGCGCGGGGTTTGCCGTTTTCATCGAAGCGGGCGAATGTCGCCGCCTCGCGACGGCGTCCCGCCTCGCGACATGGCAAAATCTTTCCGTATGAAGACCGTTGATCTCGCCGTTCAGTCTCAAAACATTCGGGACGCAGCCGCCCGCTTGCTGGTCGAACACTTCGACGAGCCGCGCGGCTGGCCAAGTCTGGAAGCTGCCCGCGAGGAGCTGGTTGGCGTAATCGCCGCAGGCTTTGCGCGCGCAATGCTTGACGACGACATGGTTGTTGGATGGATCGGTGGGTTGCCTGAGTACAAGGGACGCGTTTGGGAACTTCATCCGCTTGTAGTACACCGCCAGTATCGGCTTCGCGGCATCGGCCGCACCCTTGTCAAATTGTTTGAGTCCGAAACAGCCGACCGGGGCGCCCTCACTCTCACGCTTGGCACAGATGACGATTCGGGAATGACTTCGCTCTCGGGAGTGGATTTATACGCCGACCTGCCGCGATACCTGGCCGAACTTCGCGATCTGGGGCGAAAACATCCGTTTCTCTTTTACAAAAAGCTTGGATTCACCGTAACCGGCGTCATGCCGGATGCAAATGGAAGCGGCCGGCCGGACATCTACATGTCGAAGCGAGTATGTCGATAAGGGCGATGGTCAAAGGCGTTTATGAAGCATCCGCCCCGGATGTCGAGGCGTCTTTCTTCTTCAGAGCGCTTTCGTTGTCGCGGATGAAGTCTCGAATCTCATCCGAGATGCCAAGGAGCTTTTCCCACTGCTCGCGATAAAGCGTCACCGGAAACCGCCCCAGGCCGTAAACGGATAGCGCTCCCTTCTCGCTTACCCTAAGCGAGATCTGTCCCCGCGCCGGCTTTTTCTTCAAAGCTTCGTTTTCGGAACGAAGCCTTTCGAGTTCAGCCCGCAGTTCTTCTTCGGATGCCATGACCTCTACTGATACCACAGTTCAGTGGGGCCGGATGGCATCCGGCGCGCGGTTGCCAACCGCGCCGCGCGGGTTGATTGCAAAGCCCGGAAAGGGCGCACCGCCTGGTTATGTCGAATAGCCTAAATGTGACGCCCAAGCAAGCATGAGTGAAAACTTTTCCCGCCTTTCCGTGTTTATCCGATTGTGCATCCCAATGGATGGGTGAACGATGGGAAGGTATTTCCGTATGAGATCTTTGCTTGTCCCTTTTGTCATGGCAATGGCCGCACATGCATGCATGGCACAATCCATGTCCGCGCGCGCGGCGGCGCGATTCCTCGATCAGTCGAGCTGGGGCCCGACTCCATCCTCAATCGCGGAACTTCAGAGCAGGGGCATCGACAACTGGCTGGCGGAGCAGTTCGCGATGAACACGTCGGATCTTCCGGATCAGGAGATCCTCACCTCGGCGGGGATTTCGAACAACAATCTTGCGCCGGTACAGGCTGCGTTTTTTCAAAACGCGGTTTCCGAACCCGACCAACTGCGGCAGCGCGTCGCTTTCATCCTTAGCCAGATCTGGGTGGTTTCGGCAACCTCCGGTGTTTCCCCGGCCTACGCATATCCGCCATACTGGCGCATTTTTCGCGACAATGCGTTCGGCAATTACCGCGACGTCATTAAAGCCGTGACGCTCAGCCCCGCCATGGGCCGTTATTTGAACATGGCCAATAACAATAAAGGAAATGCGTCACTGGGAACGTCGCCGAACGAGAATTATGCGCGTGAACTCATGCAACTATTTACTCTCGGGCTGACGCAGTTGCACCTGGACGGCACTCCGGTGCTGGACGCGAACAACAATCCTATTCCTACTTACGATCAGAGTGTTGTCACGAATATGGCCCGGCTTCTGACCGGATGGACGTACCCGACCGCTCCCGGGACGGCGGCAAAGAACAACAACCCCGCATATTACTTCGGGCAAATGTTTGCCGTAAATGCCGATCACGATACGACATCGAAAACGATCGTCGGGAATGTGAAGGTGTCCGCTTCTCAATCGGCCGAGCAGGACCTGGAATCTCTCCTGGATGCATTGATGGCGCAGCCGACAATGGCGCCGTTCATTTCTCAACAATTGATCCAGCACTTAGTCACCAGCAACCCGAGTCCCGCTTACATCCAGCGCGTCGCCCAAGTGTTTCAGGACGATGGAACGGGAACGGCGGGAAATTTACAAGCGGTGATCACCGCGATTCTGACGGATCCGGAGGCGCGGGCGGGCGATGCCTCAGCCTCGGCGATCACGCCGACATTCGGGCACCTCCGGGAGCCGATTTTGTTCATGGCGAACGTTCTGCGCGGGCTGAGCGCAACGGTGGCCGCGACGAACTCGGTCGCGGGAACGGCATCGAATCTGGGCGAAAACCTCTTCTATGCGCCTAGCGTGTTCAGCTATTTTTCTCCGCAATCGCGCACGGCAAAGGGGCTGTATGGGCCGGAGTTCCAGATTTACTCCACCCAGACAGCGGCGCTTCGCGCCAACGCCGTGAACACACTCATCTATGGCACCCTCGGCGGGGTGAAGCTCGATTTATCGCCATTCACTGCCTTGGCCGGCAATTCAAGCCAACTGCTCGATTACATTGCGCAGGTGTTCCTGCACGGCTCAATGTCCACGCAGCTTGAATCGGCCGCGATGAGCGCAATGAATGCAGTGTCCGCGCCGGTGACAAAAGCGCAGGCAGCTCTTTATATAGTGCTGACGTCCAGCGAGTACCAAATCGTTCAGTAGGGGGGATTTAGGAATGGTTACGAGACGAAATTTCTTAAGCACGTCCATTCGCGTGGGATCGGCCACGGTTGGATCGCTCGCGCTTCGTCCGTTTGGACTGCTGCCTGCCTTGGCGCAAAATGGCAGCAACTATCGCGCGCTGGTCTGTGTGTTCCTCTTTGGCGGGAACGACTCGAATAATACCGTGGTGCCGATGGACAGCAGCTTCTCCGCGTACACATCCCTTCGCGGGTCGCTGGCGCTAAGTTCGACCGAGCTGACGGCGGCGATTTCGAGCGCTTCCGGGCCTCCCATTGCATTTCACGGCAAATTGCCCGAGCTGGCGAGCCTCTACGGAAGCAAAGAACTGGCCGTAGTCGCCAACGTTGGACCGCTGGTGCAACCTCTTACTCAGACGCAGTACAAGAATCAGCAGGCCGCTATTCCGCTGAACCTGTTCTCGCACTCCGACCAGCAGCTTGCATGGCAAACCTCCATTGCGCAGGGGCACAGCCCTACCGGATGGGCGGGGCGCGCCGCGGATTATATCTCGCAGTCGGGCGTAAATTCATCAGGCTTCCCAGCTTTCGTCTCCTTGGCGGGCAATGCCGTGGAAGGGACCGGCGCATCCACGCAGCCTGTAGCCATCGGTCCGGGGCAGTCGCTTCAACTGACTGGGTTTAGCAGCTCATCGGAATCGCAGACGCGCCTTAACGCGCTCACCGGACTCATTGCCGACGGCAGCGGTGTGGCGCTGGTGCAAGCGGCAGACGATGTCCTGGCGAACAGCATCTCAGACGCAAACGCGCTCTCTTCAGCGCTTGCCAAAGCCACTAAGCTAAACACCACGTTTCCCAACACGAGCCTGGGCGCGCAGTTGCAGCAAGTGGCGCAGATTATTCAGGTGCAGTCGTATCTCGGCATGTCGCGACAAATCTTCTTTTGTTCGCTCGGCGGTTTCGACACGCATGCCAACGAACTGCCGACCCTTAACACTCTGTATCCGCAATTGAGCGCCGCTCTCGCCGCGTTTTATAGCGCGACGCAGGAACTGGGAGTCGCGCAGAACGTAACTACATTCACCGAGTCCGACTTCAGCCGCACCTTCCAGCCCACTACCGCCGGGGGAAGCGATCACGCCTGGGGCAGCCATCACCTGGTGCTGGGCGGAGCGGTCCAGGGCGGCAAAATATATGGCAGCTTTCCGACTTTCCAGTTGGGCGGCCCTGACGATACCGACGTGCGCGGACGTTGGATACCGACGATTTCGATCGAGCAGTATGGCGCGACGTTGAGTTCCTGGTTTGGGATTCCAGCTTCGGCGCTTGCGGCCGTGTTCCCGAATCTCGCCAACTTTGCTTCTTCGAATTTGGGATTTTTGGGCTGAGCCTAAGAGCGCAGCGGCGAAGTTCGCCTCCTGGCCCGCTACAGCGCCGAGGCGGCCTGCATCAGGAGTTTCTTCGCGAGGCAAAGAAAGCCTGCGGAGCATCCACCGACACCATACAGCGCGCCCGGGCCTGCAACGCCTGATCCGCCACGCCGCTTATCAGCGCTCGCGGGCGTATATCGGTTCGGAGCCGAACGTCGTGGACGTCCGCCTCCGTCGTTTGCTCAGACACAGCCTTGGCTGGATCCATGCCCATTTACTCGCCTCCGCTCTCGCCTGACAGTTGCAGCTTTGGACCGCCGATGCCGCCTTGTCCGCGGCCGCAAAACAGCTCTCCGTGGCCTATCGTCCGCCGCACGTTTGAACAATCGCTGCGCGCCTTTCGTACGTTATAGTGGGACTTAGGTTCAGCGTGGCTTCCCCCGGCAACAATGCGTCCGGTTTCGACGAGCAGGAACTTGTAACCCGCGCGCAGGCGGGCGACAATTCGGCCTTTACAGCCTTGGTTCAGCGGTACCAGAACCGCATCTACCGCCTGGCTAAAAACATCACCCAAAATAAAGAGGACGCCGAGGATGTCCTCCAGGAGGCCTTCTTAAAGGCCTACTCGCATTTGGACACCTTCCAACGGAACGCGAAGTTTTATACATGGATCGTGCGTATTGCGGTGAACGAAGCGCTGATGAAGCTGCGCAAGCGAAAAACGGATCGCACGGTGCCGCTGGATGAGCCGGTGGATACCGGAGAAGAAACGGTAAATCGGGAGATCGCGGTTTGGGAGGACAACCCCGAGCAGCGCTATTCCCGCGACGAAATGCAACAGATTCTAGACGAGGCGGTGCAGGACCTGAAGCCAGATTTTCGCGCCGTTTTTCTATTGCGAGACATCGAAGAATTGAGTACAGAGGAGACCGCCGAAGCCCTGGGCGTCTCGGTTCCCGCAGTCAAGAGCAGGCTGCTCCGGGCGCGTTTGGCTTTACGCGAAAAGTTAACCCGGAAGTTTAAACGGAAAGGGGAAGACGTTTTTGCTCACTTGTAAGCAGTTCCTCGAGGAACTTAACGACTATCTGGATCCGAGCATCGATCCGGAGACCAAGCGGCACCTGGAAGCTCACGTCTGCGAATGCCCCAATTGTTTCGTGATCGTCGACACCACTCAAAAGACTCTGAAGGTATTCCGGGGAATGGATCCCCAGCCCATTCCAGAGGATCTGAAAAACCGGTTGTGGTCGGCGTTGGAACGAAAAATGGCGGCGAAAAAGGGCGTCGCTTAACTGCGCCCCTCGCATTCTTCCTTCCAGAAAATGCACCTGCTGCATTGCTCTCCCACCTTCATCGGAAAATCCAGACACTGTTGAGCGGCGCTGAATGCGCGCACGGCAGAACGAGCGTTTTCCAGGCTTTCTTCGTTTAAATCTACTTCCATCGCCTGCACAGAGCGCAGGTAGAGCAGAACCGCGCGGTCCGGGATGCGCCCGGTATACTGCTTCAGGGCAAGAGCGTACAGGCGCAACTGCAGCGCGTACCTCTCGAAGCCGGATTCGTCGCGATCGGTTTTGTAGTCCACCAAAATAAGCTCGCCGCCTTCCTCAAACCACAGATCGATCTGACCGCGCAGGACAACGTCTTCCAGGGCGAATTGAAAATCGAATTCCCGCTCTACGCAACTTGCGCAAGCCACCCGGCGCCCGAGGTCGCTTTCCAGGAACCGCCGCACCAGTTCGTGGGGCGGGCCCCCCGGCCCGCGCCGGGCCCCCTGGCCCGGCATTGCCGAACGTTGCTGGATGTCGTGCTGGATCTCTGGCTGGATATAAGGCCCGCCCGCCCCACCAAGCAGCCGGTGGACTTCGCGGCCCAACTCCACTGCTCCCGTTCCCGGCGCTGAGGCCTCCGGCTCCAGACCAAGATAGCCGCTAAGAAAATACTTGCGAGGACATGCGCTGAACAGCGCGATGGATGTGACGGACGCTGCAGAGTCATATTGCCCCGAAACCACCGGTCTTTCAAGAAAAATTGGACCAATCGCGCCGTTCGGGAGCGGCACGGCCGTCGTATTCTCATCGACCACGGCAATAGACGGCTGGATCTGGCTAGCCAACTTGACCCATGCAGACTGCTGTTTGCGTTCCGCATAAGAGAGGATCAGCCGGTCCTCGGCACGCGTCATCGCGACATAGAGCAACCGGTTCTCTTCTTCGTCTTCCTCCCGTTTCCGCCGGTCCGCAATGGCGCGGTGGGCGGCATCGTGAACGCCTTTGCCCGTAGCGGGATTGCGCCACTTGATTCCTAAGCCAATGCCGGGATCGAACACGATCGCCGGCATGCTGCGGTCGGCGCGGCGGTGCATCGCGCTTACGAATACGGCCGGGAACTCCAACCCTTTAGCGCCATGGATGGTCATGATCCGGACAGCATCTGTCGCGTCCGGCGGCGGCGCTTCGGCTTCTGCTTGAATTTCGCGCAGCGCTTCCAGATCGTCCAGGAGTTCCGCCAAAGGACGCGGCCGGGCACGATCTTCGCGCCGAATCCAAGCCAGGAACTTGTCGATATTCGCGCGCGCCCGCTCGTTCATTGCCGTGCCGTAACCGCATTCATCCAGAGCCTGAGCAATCAGGCGATCGGGGCTAATAAAGCCGGCGAGACGGCGAATGCGCCCAAACAGATTCTCGAATTCCTGTTGCCAACCTTCCCGCCCGGCGAGCATGATCCGTTCATCGCTCCAGCCCACCAGAGGGCTGCGAAGCACAGTCAACATGGCGATATCGTCCAACGGATTTACCAGCGCTGCCAAAAATGCCATCAGATCGCGCGTCTCGCGCGCTTCTAAAAACGTGCGTCCACCGCTTATTAGAAACGGGATGTTGCGCCGGTCCAGCGCTTCTTCGAACGGGCGGGTTGAATTCAGCGTGCGGACCAGAATCGCAATATCGCCGAATTCGTAGGCATTCGAGTCTCTCCACTCGCGGATACGCGACGCAACCTGCGCGGCCTCATCTTCTTCGGCGCGGTCGCCGCACCCGGCGAAGAGTTCCACCACCGGGCTGCGAACCGCCGCGCAATCCCGCTTCGCCTGAAGCGCCCGATGCTCCACCCCGGGCTGTCCCGCCACCAGCTGCTCGATGGTCCTCAGGATTTCCCGCTGGCTGCGATAATTCTCCGTTAGCTCAAGCACCTGCGCGCGCGAACGGTACTCGCTAAAGACCGTGCGATCCGCATGGCGGAAGCCATAAATCGACTGGTTGATGTCGCCGACCGCGAAGAGATTTTGCCGAACCAAAGCCACCAGCCGCCATTGCAGCCGGTTTGTGTCCTGAAGCTCGTCCATAAGCAGATGATCGAAACGCGACGCAATCTGCCGGCGCAGATCTGAATCCGATTCCAGCAGTTGAATCGTTTTCTCCTCGAGGTCTGTGAAGTCCACAACGCTTTGCGCATGCTTTGCGTGGCGAAATCGACGGTCAAGACGTTCAATCGCGGTTCGAAGCAGTTCCGGCAAGCCCGTGTGCGAAGCCGTAATCCACTGCGCTTCCAGGCGCGGCAGAATTTCTTTTTTCAACTGCGATGCGGCGATCGCAGCGGCGCTCTTTCGCGCAATGCGCTGCAAGGGCGGCATCGTCCCCACGATTGCGAAATGCTCGCGCGCAACTTCCGCCGGCAAGCTCAAAAACCGGGCGACCCAATCAAGCAGCGGGGCGGCGCCTTCACCCATGAGGCTGGCATCCCCGCCGATCGCCGCGGCAAGCTCGCGAGCTTTGCAGGATACATCCTGCGCACGGCCGGCGGCGGGCAGCTCATGTACTCCCGCCAGCCGCATAGTCTCGTAGACATCGATCAGAGCTTGCGCCACGTCAGGCTGCCTGCCATCGTCTCTGGTCGAAAGATCCAGACCTTCCAGTAAGCGCCGCATGTCTACCGGACGCTCCGCAAACAACTCGTCCAACACATCCTCGGCAGCTTGCCGCTGAAGCCTCGCCGCCTGCGCGGGCTCCAGCACGGCAAAATCCGGAGGCAACCCCGCCTCAATGGCGTGTTCGCCCAACAGGCGCGCGCAGAAAGCGTCGATGGTGGACAGCCATGCGGTTTCGATTTTTTCGCGCAGCTCGGGCGCATGCGCGAAACGCAGCGTCAACCGCTGCTTCATCTCGTTCGCCGCTTTCTCGGTGAAGGTTATGGCAAGGATGCGCCCCGGATCGATACCGCGCCGTTCCACCAGCCACGCGAAACGCTCGATCAAAACGCGCGTCTTGCCCGATCCCGGTCCGGCTACGACGCAAATGTCGGCGGCTTCGCACTCCACCGCGGCCCGCTGCTGCCCCGATAGGTTCATATCGATGACTTCATACCCGCGCTACTTCTCCGCAAGCCAGGCGAGAAACAGCCCATCCGGCTCCACGTCTTCCCAATACGAGATCAACTGGCTGCGTACCCGGCGGCAGTGGCGCCCCAGCAATTTTTCAAGCTCTTTGCGATCGAACCAGCGCTCCCACACCGGAGTCTCCAAGCGACCCCACGCGGCGGCATTTTTATCGATAATCGCGATGCGGCCTCCCCGCTTCACGATGCGCGCCAGCTCGGCCACTGCCGCCGGCACATCCACTGCGTGCTCTAGCGATTCGGTGGCATATGCGGCG
Source organism: Bryobacterales bacterium (assembly GCA_019261985.1). Taxonomy (GTDB): domain Bacteria; phylum Acidobacteriota; class Terriglobia; order Bryobacterales; family Bryobacteraceae; genus Palsa-187. Next base: position 179,256 of record JAFAQY010000121.1, read on the forward strand.
TCGCACGACGCGGTCGCGATTGGAAGCGCCGTCATACTCGCGGCGATCCGGTGAATGCCCGCCGGAACGTGCGCCAGCATGGCTTCCGCCAAATCGACGGCGATCACGGACGCCGGTGGATTGCGCTCCTTTACAATCCGCGCGAAGCGGCCTTTTCCCGAGCCGATATCGGCAATGCGCCCGCCGCCGACATCGCCAATATGATCGACAATCAGCTTGACGTGATATATGCGCGGGTCGATCGTGGACGGATAATGCTCCTCGTCCGCCGCCGCGCGATTGAAAAACTCACGGATTTCCGATGCGGACACGTCAGGCCCTGGTCAGGAAAATCGGCAGGCCCATTTTGTTGGCGTAGTTGGGCCGGTAGCGCGCTTTGTTGTACATCGTGTCCACATCCACCCTGCGAGGACCCAGCTTCGGATCGGGAATCGGCGCCATTGTGTAACAACCGTGCACGAGCGCCGACATCAGACCGCTCTTGCCCGCGAATAGGGTATCCATCGCGATGTTGCCGAACGTGGCGGCAATCAGCTTGTCGGCGAAATCGGGCTCGCCGCTGCGGAGATCGTACGTAAGATCGCTCACCATACACTCTTCGCCGGTCCGGTTGCCGATTTCCATCGCGAGCGCCTCGGCAATACTGGCTTTATGGCGATGGCCAAAAGCATCCGGTTCGCCATATTCCTGAACCGTGTAACCCTCCCACTGCGCTCCTTCGGAAAGCACCACCAGGACGTAATTGCTGGGCGTGTCGCTTTTTTCGACCAGCAAAAGGTCGATCAATTTATCCACATTAACCTTGTACTCCGGAATGCAGCAGCGGATGGACGTCACATATGCGGTGTACAGCGCGGTAAATCCCGCATCGCGGCCGAACACGCGGAAGATGCCGATGCGCTCGTGCGAACCCGCGGTGGTTCGCTGGCGCTGGATCGCATCCATCGCGCGCGTAATCGCGGTAGAAAAGCCGATGCAATATTCGGTGTTGTGGACGTCGTTGTCCATCGTTTTCGGAATCGCCACCACCTTTACTCCCAGCGAATGCAGATGAGCGGCGTAGCTGAGCGTGTCATCGCCGCCGATCGCAATCAGGTAATCCAAATTCAGCCGCTCGATGTTTTTCAGAACATACGGGCTCAAATCCCACGTCTCGCCCTTCTTGGGAATACTCTCACCCGCTAAGTAGGGAGGCAATTTCCGCATCCTGAGCGGATTGGTGCGGCTGGAATGCAGGATTGTCCCTCCGTAGCGGTCGATAGTGCGCGTATTGGCGCGGTTGAGCGGAAGAATGTAATGTTCGCGGCTGGCCTTCTCTTCGAAGTTTAGATGGGTGACTCCCTCCCAACCGCGGCGGATGCCGATAATTTCGCAATCGTTTTCAGTGCCGCGGTATACGACTTCTTTGATGACGGAGTTGAGGCCCGGAACGTCTCCCCCTCCGGTCAAGATTCCGATCCGTTTGTTGGCCATGACCCATCATATCGGGACGCCCGTGGGGCAGGCTTCAGCCTGCGGCGGACTTCAGTCCGCCTCGCTTCGGCTATATACTGACCTACGTCATGGCTAACCAATCCTGGATGTGGTGGGCATTGCCGGCCCTGATTTGCGGCGGGACATCGGCGCAGGTTTTGACCGGCGTAATCGATATTCATGCTCATACCGATCCGGACAGCACCCCGCGCTCCATTGACGCGATCGATCTGGCCAAACTGGCCAAGAGCCGCGGCATGCGCGGCCTGGTGTTGAAGAATCACTACGAATCCACGGCATCGCTGGCATACATCGTTAGAAAGGAGGTCCCCGGCCTGGAGGTCTTCGGCGGCATCGACCTGAATCTGACAGTCGGCGGCATCAACCCCGCGGCGGTCGAGCGCATGACCATGGTGAACGGCGGCTGGGGACGCGTGGTGTGGATGCCTACCTTCGACGCGGAGAATCAGGTCCGCGATTCCAAGGAAAACCGGCCGTTTGTCCCTATCGCGAAGAATGGAGAGCTGCTGCCGGATGTGAAACAGGTAATCGGCGTCGTTGCCAAACACAATTTGCTTCTCGAAACCGGCCACTCCTCCCCCGAGGAGGGCCTGATGCTGATCCGCGAGGCCAAGCGCCAAAATGTTCAGCACGTCGTGGTCACGCACGCCACGCGCCCGCCGGTCCGCATGAGTATCGCCCAGATGCAGGAAGCGGCGAAGCTCGGCGCGTATATCGAATTTGTTTACGACCGCCAAGCGATGGCCGATACCGCCCGCGCAATTCGAGCAATCGGACCGGAGTACTGTATTCTTTCGAGCGATCTCGGGCAGCCGAACAATCCGTTGCATCCCGATGGCCTCGAGGCGTTTTTCGCAGGGCTGGAAAAAGAGGGTATTTCGCGCGCGGATATCGAGCGCATGACCCAAAAAAACCCGGCAGTGGTTTTAGGCCTTCCATAGCTCTGCATCAGTAATTGCACAAGTAGGCATGCCCGCTGTAGGGCAGGCGGCGGCCTTCAGCCCGCCTGGGCGTGTAGAATCGGTCATGCACTTTGTTTCCAAGATCGACAAAGCCGCGGCCGTGACGCCGCCCGTTTATCAAACCAACAGCAAAGGATTCCTGCGCGCGACCTATGCCGATCGCGCGATAGGATCGGTCCACATGGGCGTCGGCGTGTGCTTCCTCGCGCCCGCGGGCGAGGTAAAGCCGCACCTCCACTCCTTCGAGGAGAGCTTCTATGTCCTGGAAGGGAATGTCACGGCGCAAGTCGCGGGGCAAAGCTACTCGTTACGCCCGGGTGACTTTGGCTTGATCCGCACCGGCCTGCCGCACGCGTGGCGAAATGAAGCCGGCGAACCGGCGCGGTGGATCGAAATGCAGGCCCCCCAACCGCGTCCCCTCGACTACGCGGAAGATACGTTCTTCGTCAATGGAAACCCCGGGGTGGAAGGCTCCTTATTAACCGGCCATTTCGACGAGGCGCAATTGCCCCGGCCCGGTGGACCGTCGCAAATGGAGGGTTTTAACCCCACCACCGGCGTCGCAATCAAGATGTTCGTCGACCGCTCCTTTGGCGCAATTCATCAATCGCTCTTTTTGATTCAATACCTGCCTGGAGCGAAAATCGATCCGCACGATCACACCTTTGAAGAATCGTATTTGATCGTGGGCGGTCGAGTCCGCGCCACCGCCGACGGCAAGACGTACGACCTTGGCCCGGGAGACGTGATTTGGACCGGCGTTGGGTGCATTCATAGTTTCGAGAACACCGGTTCGGAGCCGGTGCGCTGGATCGAGACTCAGGCGCCGCTACCCCCTGCGAAAGAAGTCTTTCGATTCGAGCGGGACTGGGCACAGTACAAATAACGCCCGTTCACGGCGAACAGCTCCGCCGCCCGGACGATAATCGTAAAGGACCTAGAACAATATGTCTTCGAACTCAACCCCATCTGCCCCGGCGCGCACGCGTCCGTTCACTTCGGAGGAATACATCGAAAGCCTCCGCGACGGCCGCGAAATCTGGATCTATGGCGAGCGCGTTAAGGACGTGACCACCCATCCAGCTTTTCGCAATACCGTGCGCATGCTGGCGCGCCTATACGACGCGCTCCATGGCGAAAAAAAGGATGTCCTTTGCACGAACACCGACACAGGCAGCGGCGGATACACGCACAAATTTTTCAAAGCGCCCCGCGATGCCGCCGAGATGGTGGAAGCACGCGATGCCGTTGCCGAGTGGGCGCGGGTCAGCTACGGATGGATGGGCCGCAGCCCGGATTACAAAGCCGCTTTCCTGGCCACGCTCGGGGCCAATTCCGAGTTCTATACGCCGTTTCAGGAAAACGCCCGGCGCTGGTACAAAAAGGTCCAGGAAGAAAACACCTTCGTCAATCACGCCATCGTAAATCCCCCGGTCGATCGCAATAAAGAACTCTCGGAAGTCCGCGATGTTTATATGCACGTCGAAAAGGAAACCGACGGCGGGCTGATCGTTAGCGGCGCCAAGGTCGTGGCGACCACGTCATCCCTAACGCACTACAACTTCATCGCCAATAATGGCGCGCTGCCAATCAAGACCAAGGATTTTGCATTCGTCTGCATTGTGCCTACCGATGCGCCGGGAATGAAGCTGTTTTGCAGGCCTTCCTATGAAATGGCCGCGGCCGCCACCGGCAGCCCGTTCGATTACCCGCTCTCGAGCCGTCTGGATGAAAACGATTCGATCATCGTCTTCGATAAGGTTTTCGTCCCTTGGGAGAACGTGTTCGCTTACGGCGATATCGACAAGGTGAATAATTTCTTCCCCCGCTCCGGCTTTCTTCCGCGTTTTATGTTCCACGGCTGCACCCGGCTTGCGGTGAAACTCGATTTCATCGCAGGCTTGTTGCTAAAAGGAGTGGAGGCGACGGGAGCCAAGGATTTCCGCGGAGTGCAAGCGCAGGTCGGCGAAGTGCTCGCGTGGCGCAATCTGTTCTGGGGTCTTACGGACGCGATGGCCCGCACTACCGTGCCGTGGACGCCCGGCTACGTGCTGCCGAACCTGGATTACGGACTCGCATATCGTGTCGCCGCCAGCACGCTCTATCCGCGGTTGAAGGAAATCGTGGAAAACGTGCTGGCTAGCGCGCTGATATATCTTCCTTCGCACGCCAACGATTTCAAGTCCCCGGAAATCCGCAAGTATCTCGACCAGTTTGTGCGCGGCTCAAACGGGTATTCGGCGATCGACCGCGTGAAGCTGATGAAGCTGATGTGGGACGCAATGGGCACGGAATTCGGCGGCCGCCACGAGCTCTATGAACGCAACTACTTCGGCAATCATGAAAGCATCCGCTTTGAGACGCTGATGGTCGCCGACGCGCTAGGGCAATCGGCCAAGTACAAGGGCTTCGCCGAGCAGTGCATGGCGGAATACGATCTGGATGGGTGGACGGTGCCGGATTTGATCAATCCGGACGACGTGAATGTCGTGATGCGGAAGGCAGAGTCCGCGACGCCGAAGTAGACGCCTGCGCCCTTTTGCGCCATCAGCCAAACGCCATATCTCTGCGTCCTGGGACGGTGTGTCCCACAAACGAACAAGCTGAAATTGCGAGATCGCGGTCGTCCCCGTTTTTATTATGTTTTCGTGCTGGAATCAGGCTTGCTCTCAGCACTGCCATGTTCCTGGATCTTGTGTACGCATACCGCATTCTGAAGAAGAGCCCTATGGCGACGGCTGTGACCATCCTGGCCCTCGCGCTCGGCATCGGCGCAAATATCGGATCGTTCATGGCAACAAACGCGCTGATACTTCATCCGTTTCCGTACCCCGATCTCGATCGCATCGTGATGGTTTGGGGAAATTTGCCGAAGCAGGAACTCAATCGCGCCGGAGTAACGGCCGCGGACTTTGCGGATTGGAAACGGCAGACTCGGTCTTTTGAAGCGCTTGCAACCTTCACTGCCGGAACTGTCAATCTGACCGGCGGCGACCCTCCGGAGCCCGTTCAGGCCGCGCGGGTTGGCCCCGGCTTCTTCCGGATCTTCGGAATGAAGCCCAGCATCGGCAGGACGTTTTCAAATGCCGCGGACGAATCAGCCGACCGCGTCGTAGTCCTAAGCGATGGATTATGGCGTAGCCGTTTCGCGGCTTCGCGGGATGTGATCGGCAAAACCGTTCCGCTCGGTGGTGAGAGCTACACTGTCGTCGGCGTCATGCCGCAGGATTTCGATTACCCTCTGGCCACCGATGTTTGGGTTCCGCTGGTGCTTACTCCAGCTGAAAAATCGGACCGGGTTTATCACAGTTTCCTTGCCATAGGGAAACTGAAGCCGGGTGTAAGAGCCACCCAGGCCGATGCCGAACTCCGCACGACCGCCTCGGTTCTGGAGGGGCAGTATCCAACAACGAATGCCGGCTGGAGTGCGACCGTGCAGCCATTGCGCCAAACCACGGAAAGCGTGACGAACCGCTTTATTGTTGTCCTATCGGTGGCGTCGCTCTTTCTTTTGCTCCTTGCCGGAGCGAACGTCGCGAATATCCAGCTGGCCCAAGCGATGAACCGCCGCAAAACGATTGTCATCGAAGCGTCACTGGGCGCAAGCCGTCTTCGAATCGCCCGGTCGCTGGGTCTCCAGAGTCTGCTTCTCGCCCTGGCGGGCGGCGCGGCCGGCTTGTTCGCAACGTACTGGCTAAACGACCGGAATCAGACATTCATTCCAGCGAGAATCTACCAGATCGTCCCCGGGCTGCGGCAGTTGCGGATCGATTCCACGGTCATTTTCGCTATCCTCGCGCTTTCGATCGTGACGGGAATCCTGTGCAGCCTGCCGGCCATCGCGCATTTGGTCGGCCGGCGATCTTCGCCCGCTCTCAGCGAAGCGCTCCAACAAGGCAGCCGAAGCATCGCCGGCAATAGGCGCCAGCGCATACGCGACCTTTTGGTGATCGGCGAAGTCGCGATGGCCTTGCTTCTACTGGTGGGCGCCGGGGTTATGGTGAACACATTTGAACACATGGCGCGGTTGAATTTGGGATTCAATCCCTCCAAGCTACTGACTGCGCAGATTTCTCTCACGCGGCAGGCCTATCGCGAGGATGCTCAAATGGTTGGGTTCTTTGACCGGCTGCTGGCCAAGTTGTCGGCGATCCCCGGAGTGCAAAGCGCCTCGCTTGAGATGCCGGCCGGCACGGCAGCCGGTTTCAAGATCGAAGGACGTCCGGATCCGCTCGCAGCCGAACCTAGACCCGATATCCGAACGGTGGATGCGCGCTACTTCCGCACAATGCAGATGCCGGTCCTTGCGGGTCGCGCGCTGGCCGACCAGGACACCGCCGGCTCGACCCCGGTGATCGTGATTAGTAAAAGCATTGCCGATCACTACTGGCCGGGATCGGACCCGATTGGACGACGCGTCCGTTTCGGGTTATCCCCGTGGCTGACTGTCGTCGGCGTCTGTGGGGACACCATCCAGTGGTTTACGAATCGACCGGAGCCGGCTGCCTACACCTCATACCGGCAAAAGCCCGTATGGAACGCACAGGTACTGCTCCGAACGGAGGGTGATCCCTCGACCGTGGAGAAGGCTGTTGTTGCGGAAGTCCGGGCGTTGGATCCCACCGAACCGGTTTACGAGCTCAAAAGCATGGAGCAGTTCTTTTCTGAGGAGCGGTCGGGAGTGCAAGGAGCCGCCCGAGCCATGACGAACAACGCGGGTATCGCCCTGTTTCTGGCTCTCACCGGCATTTACGGCGTCATTTCCTACTTCGTCAGCCAGCGGACGCGCGAGATCGGTATACGAATCGCGGTGGGCGCGGAACTCTCCGACATCATCTACATGACCCTCGGGGAAGCGTGCCGGGTTGGCGGCATCGGACTCGCCATCGGTATCCCCGCCACATATCTCCTCATGCGCGTTTTATCGAATGCCTTGTACAACGTGGTCGTCGTGAAATGGAGCACGTTTTCAGGAGTCACGATTTTGCTCGCGGCCGCCGCATTGCTCGCGGCGTACATTCCCGCGCGCCGGGCAGCGTCGGTGGATCCCGTCATCGCGCTGCGGAACGAGTAGCGGCACAGGTCCGGCGCGGCCCGCCAGCGTACCCAGTTGGAAAAGTTGGCAGCCCGTGTGGGGCAGGATGCCATCCTGCGGCGGGCTTCAGCCCGCCTTTGCGGTCACGTGAAGTTCTGCAATTAAGCGCTCAATGACCTCGCTCGCGATACATGCGTTTCTGGGCTTTATGAATCGCCTTCCATTTCTGCTTCACAGCTCGTTGGGCGCTCGCGTCCGCTTCCATCGCGTGATGCCGCGCCTCGCGCTGTAGCTTCGCGTAGCTTGCCCACCGGACCGGTGAAATCCTGCCTTGCTCCACCGCCGTTCGCACCGCGCATCCAGGCTCGTTATCATGCGCGCAATCGGCGAAACGGCATTGTTCCGCCAGCGCCGCGATTTCGGGAAATGCCAAATCGAGCGAAGTCTCTCCGGCAAGCAATCCCAACTCGCGCATCCCCGGAGTGTCGATAAGCCACGCCCCGCCGGGCAGCGCCATCAGCATGCGAGCCGTTGTTGTGTGCCGTCCACGCGAGTCGTACTCGCGAACTTCCCGTGTGGCGAGCGTTTTTCCAGTCAGGGCATTCGCAATGGTCGATTTTCCCGCTCCGGAAGACCCCAGCAGCGCCGCCGTTAGTCCCGGCCGAAGCCAGGTCCGCAACGGTTCCGCGGAGAGCCGCGCTGCGATGGAGACTACGTCTACTCGTCCGGCAACGGACCGCACGGCAACCAGAGCCGCCTCCACATCCACGCAGATATCCGCTTTATTGAGCACCACGACCGGCTGCGCTCCGCTCTCCCATGCCAAAACGAGATAACGCTCGATACGCCGCAAATTGAAATCCGCGTCCAACCCGCAGACTACGAAACAAACATCGATGTTGGCTGCCACGCATTGCGGCGAACGCTCCCGCCCGGCCGCTCTCCGAATAAACGCCGTTGTACGTTTCTCTACTGTCTCGATCAGGCAAAGCTCCGCGGCTGGACGAACCCAAACCCAGTCGCCGGCGGCGGGCAATTCGCCATAGGCCCGCAGAACGCCCGATGGCAGGGCCGCCATTTCCGCGCCATCTTCCAACAGAACGCGATACTCCTCGTGCGCGCCGAATGACACTCGGCCCCGAATGAGTTCCTCTTTAAGCATTTTGTTCGCTCCATATTCAAAGGACTTGAATACACGGCTCCCGCCCAGCCGTTGGGACGGCAGGATCAGCGTTGTATGAGCGCTCCTGCGAAGCGCGGGTTAGCGAACAATCGCGGCCAAATGTCAGGCTATCAAAAGTTAATCCACGGCGTTACTGCTGGTGGATACACGCCGGCTCGTCAGCTGAACCACCGCGGGGGCGGCACGGAAGGAGCCGCTACACGCGGTACCTGCGGCGGTACTCAACGGATGCAGGCTGCCCCCGGCGTCTGTCGTATACCCGAAGCGGCCCTAAAATTGGAACCGCGCGATCAGCGTCCCCGACCGGCCGGTATTCGCATACGCTGTATTCGGCGTAAGGTAAGCGTTGCCAAACACGCCGAACCCGCTGGTGTAGATGGTGCCGCCTCCGGCGCCTTTCACCGGTGCGTTCTGGGGATTTGTCGTAAAGGTCGTTGGAGTTGCAAACAGCGTGCGATTGAAGATGTTGATGAATTCGCCGCGAATATAGAAATCGTACTTGCCTTCCTTGCCGACGCGGAAATGCCGGCCGATATTGGCGTTCTCCGAGGGAATGCGCGGGCCGCGGAAATCCTTGTAAAGCACTGCCGTAGCAGCGCAGACCGAATTGGTGGGGCAAGGGGCCCACGCCTTGGGATTCAGCACCTGAGTGTAATAGGCATTGAAGCTGGCGTGATCGTTGATGTTGACTCCTGGCGTATACAGCGGCTGGCCCGGAACTCGGATATCCTCGCTGCTGAGGAAATTGAACGTAGGGCTGGTAGGAGGCGTGAGGTACGGACCGCTCTGATAACGCGAATACCACCCCAACTGCCAGTCCTTGCTCAGCGCATTGATAAACTTCGGCAGGAAGCTGGCTTTCGGGGCCGTATAAATCGCGTTGAAGGTCAGCGCAAGCGGAGGAATGTTCTGCAAGGCCCATACAGCGCTTGCCGGGTTGAAGAAATCCTGCCGCGTCGCCCGGTTGAATGCCTGGCCCCAGGTGAATGCCCCGGTGCCCTGAAGGTTGTGGGAGAACCGCTTGGTCGCCTTGATTTGCAACGAATCGTATTTGGAATTGCCTGTCGGAGATCCTGAGGGATTGATCGGGGTCGCCACTCCCGTGGCACTGATCGACGTAAACTGCGGGAACGGGTATAACGCGGTCTGCAGGCTGTTCCCTAACGGGAAGCCGCTATACGGCAGGAAGTTGGGGAAGCCGCGCGCCGCCAGCGCCTGTTGGACCGTCCCGTTGCTCAGCGGCTGGGTTAGCAAGTTGCGGTCCTGGTCGTTGTTGTAACTTGTGCTTGCGCAGACTCCGCCACCAGAAGAGCAAGGGCCGGTTCCAGGATATGGATAGAACCCATAATGCGCGTAGGTTTGAGGCGATATCTGGCTCAGGAAGCCGAGCGGGCCGCTGCCACCGGTGGGGCCTTGCAGCCACACCGCGCGATTGGCCACGTAGCTCGCCTCCACTACGAAGTTCCGCGTGAGTTCCCGCTGGAAGCCGACGCTAAACTGATTTATGCGCGGAGGCCGGTTCTGATTCGCGTCGGGCACAAACACGCCGTTCGTGACCGCCGGCGGCGCGCCCGTGGTGCCCGCAATCGGCCAAGCGGACTGGTCATTTGTCGGGAATTGTGGCGCCACGATCGAACCCGGAGTCGCGACGTTAATGTACTGCGCACCGTTCGGCTGCACCGGAATCGTAGTACTGCCAGGCGTCGAGACTATTGTGCCGGCAAATCCCGCTATGTACTGATAACTGATCCCCCATCCCCCTCGGAACACCGTCTTCGGGTCGATTTGATAGGCCACGCCGATCCGGGGCCCGATCGCATAGGGATAAGTCGGCTTGTAGAAGTCGCAGTTGCACGTGCCGGCGTATCGAATGGCCCCGAGGCGTCCACCGGCATTTGAATTGGGCGTAGCCGGGTCGATCTGGCCCAGACGCCCGTGTTCCTCCTTCTGCGCCGTGGCATAATCCCAGCGGACGCCATAATCCACAGTTAACTTGCGGGTCACCTTCCAGGAGTCCTGCACGAACACGCCCCACTGCTGGTAACCATTGCGGACGCCCACGAAATTAGGAGTCTGATTGATGGAAGCAAAATCACCCAGCAGAAAACTGGCGTAGCCGAAGCCCTGGGTGAATCCGTTAAAGCTCACCGAAGGTTGGAATGGTTGGGAAGTGGGTCCCACGCCGGTCGCCAATGTAACGCCGGAGAGGTCGGCGTTGTAGCCGATCACGCCCTCGATTTGATATTCCGCGCCCGCTTTATACCTGTGCGCGCCCTTCACCCAGGTTGCGTTGGCGTTGAGCGTAGGCCTTTCCTCATGGATCCACGACTGCAATTGGCCGGAGGTGCCGATATTTTGCATTCCACCATAAGCGGCACCCGGCGGCGGCGTGCCGCCCAGTGGCGTGGGAGCCAACATACCCGTAACGCTCGGAAACTGGCGGTGCTGGATAAATCCCGTGAGTCCGAACGCGGAAGGATCGAAACTCAGAAACGGCGCACGGTCGTTGAAAATCGTGTCCAGGTAACCGGCCCCGAAATGCAATAGCAGAGTGGGGGTCAGGGTACGGTCGTAGTTCAGCCTCCAGGTGTTGGTGGGAATTAACCCGCCGCGATACTGCCCGATCTCTAGCGGCAAGCCATCCGCGGCGAACGGACCGGTATTGATCTGGGTCTCGACATTATTTCTCGACCAGTAGAACGACAACTTGTCCTTACTACTGATGATTTGATCGATCTTCAATGTCGGGATGTGTGAGAATTGCCCGCCACTAATGCTGCCGCTATAGTTGGAGGTCAAATTAGTATTGCCCGGATTCGGGTTAGGAAACAAGGCTTGCATGGCAAGAGCAGTCCCGTTGAAACGGGTGGCCGGGACCATATTGTTCGGAAAGGGGTTGGCGTACTGTAGGCCGTTCGCAAGCGTGGTACGCGTCAGGGGATCATAAACTTCGTTTGCGAACATCGGGCGGCCCAAAGCATCGGTATAACCCGCGCCGCCCAAGCTTGTGGTCGGAATCTGGTAAGCGGCGCACAGGCTGCACGTGCCGTTCGACGAAATCGCTGAAAAATCCCCGGTGCGATACGCAGGCGTCGGCACGGTGTCGTTGAACGTGAAGGTCTGATTATAGTGAAACTCCTCATAACTCCATTGAAAGAACGTCTTGTCTTTCCCGTTATAGAGCTTGGGGATGATGATCGGGCCGCCCAGGGTGCCGCCGAAATCGTGGCGCCGGTAAAACGGGCGGTACTTGCCCCCGCTCCCGCCAGTGAGACTGCCAGGGCCGCCACTAATGCTGAACGGGTATCCCGCGTTCAAATCCTCATTGACGAAATACTCAAACGCGCTACCGTGATATTGATTCGTCCCCGATTTCATGGTCATATTGACGACCATCCCCCCTCCCTGTCCGAATTCGGGGGCGTAGTTACTGGTCTGGTAGCTGATTTCCTGAATCGCATCGACGTTAGCCTGCGACATTCCCGGGTACTCGGTTAAATTGAAGACGCGGTTGCTGGAGTCCTGACCCTCAATGCGATAGGCCGCGTTGGTGCCATTCCCACCTAATCCATTAACGACCACGCCGCCGCCGGTACCCGCACCGGCGCTACCCGGAAGTGTCGTGAGCGTGGCGTAAGGATTCCGGTAACCTGCCGTGATTACGAGGAGAGGCAACTCGTCCATTTCTTTGACGGTGACGTTGTGCGCGGTTTCGCCGCTCTCCGTCTTGAGCAGAGACGCTTCCACTGACACGGTCACCGACTCAGCGGCGGAACCCACTTCCAGCGTGACGTCTTCCTTCAAGACTTGCCCTGCCGCGATGGCCAGATTGGTGTGAGTGTAAGTCTTGAACCCAGGAACCTTCGCGGTGACGGTGTATGTGCCCACTGGCAAATTCGGGATCGCATAGTTGCCCGTACTGGTGGATGCGGCAGTGTAAAGAACTCCGGTTTCGACATTCGTCGCGTCCACAGCCGCGCCCAAAACCACCGAACCGGACGGATCGGTGACGGTGCCTGTGATCGTTCCGTTCACACCTTGCCCCAACGCCGTCAATCCCGCAGCGCCTAGACAGACGATGAAACCCAATGACCGAAGCAGTCGCATAGATTTCCTTCCTCTCTTAAGAGTCATCACAGTTCGAACAGCCCTACGGATCTCAGAACCCCAGCGCCCGCTCCTTTTACTTGCCCAATCCCTCTTCACTTTCAAGCTGCGAGGGGCACCCCGGGCATAGTTGAAGGTGCGTGAGACGCGGCTGAAATGATATCGCAAGCGGCGATGGGATTCAATGCCACGTGTAGGCGCCGGACATACCAGCGTCTGGACGGCTGTTCCGAAATGTTAGTGGGTCTTTCTAGAACTGAACCGTATCGCGGCGGAGCCGTCGCGTATCCCCGGTGGGTCCCGTCACTGTGATTTCTCCAAGTGCCCGCCAAATTGAAATCGCAGCGCCGAAAGAATCCGATCCGCGAAGTCGGCCTCTCCGCGCGAGCTGAAGCGTTGATATAGCGCGGCGCTCAACACCGGCGCGGGCGCGCCTTCGTCGATAGCTGCTTGCAAGGTCCAGCGGCCCTCGCCTGAATCGGAAACGCGGCCGGAGAACTTCGAAAGCTCCGGCTCACTTAGCAAAGAGATAGCCGTCAGGTCCAGCAGCCACGACGCGACCACGCTTCCGCGCCTCCAGACTTCGGCGATGTCGGCAAGATTGAACTCGTATTCGTAACGCTCGGGGTGGCGCAGCGGCGTGGTTTCGGCGTCCGCTTCGCGGGTGTGCTTGCCGGCGTTGGCTTTATGCAGGATGTTCAGTCCTTCGGCGTAGGCGGCCATAATGCCGTATTCGATGCCGTTGTGGATCATTTTTACGAAGTGGCCCGCGCCGGAGGGTCCGCAGCGCAGATAGCCCTCTTCCGCGGTGCCGTTCACTTTTTCGCGCCCGGGCGTGCGGGCGATACTTCCCTGCCCCGGCGCGAGCGTTTTAAAGATCGGGTCCAGATGCTTGACGATCTCCGGTTCTCCGCCGATCATCTGGCAGTAGCCGCGCTCCAGACCCCAGACGCCTCCGCTAGTGCCCACGTCGACGTAATGAATGCCTACGGCGTTTAGCTGTTTCGCCCGGCGGATGTCGTCGATGTAATACGAATTGCCGCCATCGATTAAGATGTCGTCCTTCTGCAAGCGCGGGGTTAATTGTGCGATAGTTCCATCGACTACGGCGGCGGGAACCATCAGCCAGACCGCCCGCGGCGCCGCCAGCTTTTTAAGGAAATCGTCGAGCGATGACGACCCCTTTGCGCCCTCCTTGCCGAGTTCGGCGACATTCGCGGGATTCATGTCGAACACAACGCAATCGTGCCCGCCCTTCATCAGCCGGCGCACCATGTTTCCGCCCATGCGCCCCAAACCGATCATGCCAAGTTGCATGTGGAAGCCAGTCCTTTCCTATTCATTCGGAACTTCGCATAACTTCCATCTTGCCGCAAAGCGGCCACGCGCGTTCAAACTTTTACGAATTTCCAGGACCCCCGCCGGAACAGCACGAAAGATACGGCGGCGAGCATAAACTCCGCGATCGGAATTGCCGCGAAAACACCCGTCGGGCCGAGCGCGATGGGTCGCGCCAGCGCCCACGCAAGCGGCAACTGGCACATCCAGTAACAGAAGAAATTCACGCGAGTGGGCGTGCTGGTGTCGCCCGCCCCGTTGAACGATTGCACCAACACCATGCCCCAGGCATAGAATGCGTAACCGTAGCTGAGGGTCCGCAGGCACGTTTGGGCCACGCGGGCGACAGCTTCATCCATTGTGAAAAGGCTTACGAGCGCGCCGGAAAACGCAAGAAAAACGACCCCCAGGCTGACCAGAAAGGTCATATTGTAGGCGCCGCATAAAAGCACGGAGCGCTCGGCGCGCTCGGGCTGCTTTGCGCCGAGGTTCTGGCCGACCAGCGTGGCGGCGGCGTTGCTCAAGCCCCAAGCCGGCAGGATCGAGAACACGATCATTCGAATCGCGATGGTATATCCGGCGATGGCGACACTACCGAACAGCGCAACGATGCGCACCAGCCCGACCCAGCTCGCTGTCGGCACCAGATATTGGATCGCGGCCGGGCCCGCCAAACGGGCGAGTTGCCGGATCAGCGGCGGATCAAGATTCCAATGCGTTCTGCCCAGCTTGATCTCGCCGTTCCCGCGCAATAAATTCCACAAGCCGTAGAGCGCTCCCAGGCTGCGGCCGGTTGAAGTCGCGATGGCCGCGCCGGTGACTCCGAACGCGGGAATTGGACCCAACCCGAAAATGAAAAGCGGATCCAGAACCAGATTCACGGCGTTGCCGATCCACAAAGCCCGCATGGCGATGGTCGCATTTCCCGCGCCGCGGAAAATCGCGTTGAACAGGAACAGCATCATCACCGAAGGCATGCCGAACATCATGGTGCGGGTGAACGACACGCCGTAAGCCGCCAGCTCCGCCGAGCCGGACATCGCGCGAAGCAATGATCCCGCGGCGATGCCGGCGGGAATTCCGACCCCAAGCGCAATCGCCCCTCCCAGCAGAATGGACTGGGCGGCCGCGTGAGAAGCGGCTTCCGGATTCTTCTCACCGATGCGACGCGCAACCGTTGCCGTAGCGGCGATGCTTATGCCCATGGCCAAACCGAAAACGATGGCGAACATCGAGTCGGTGAGGCCCACGATTGCCACCGCTCGATCGCCTAAGCGGGCGACCCAGAAAACGTCCACGACGGTGAAGAGCGACTCCATTGCCATCTCCAAAATCATGGGAATGGCGAGCAGAACTATGGCGCGCGAAATGGAACCGCTGGTGTAATCGCGATGGCCGCCGCGCAAAGATTCGCGGATAGCTTGAAAGATTTGTCGGAAACCCAAGGCAAACTCCTCTTGTTCAAAATCGCCAGGCACGTCGGGCGCGAGCAAAAATACTCAGCGCCAAAAACTAGCGGCGGCGGATCGACATGAAGAGTTCTACGAACATCAAAGCGAGTATAGCAGAGCAGTAGGACAAGCTTAAGCTTGTCCTACTTCGCGGGTGTGCGACATAGAAGTGGGAACAACCGGATAGCCGATACCGAGCCGCGACATAGCCGATACCGAGCCGCGACTGCAAGGGAGCGGATGATTCCGTTGCGCTAAACCTCTTCCGCGACATAAAGCGCCATGGGTTTGCCCTGCTCCTCCATTATGTTCCGAAGAGCATGCGTGACGGTCTTCGCCCTTCCAGAGCCAACGTGTGCTGCCATGCCGCGCCCAGCGCTTACGATCGGGGGGCTTCGCCTTCCATCCGGTTGAGTTCGCGGCTGGCTTACGATTTGAACTCGGCCATAATTCGCCCGGGGAGTCTCGGCCTCTACGATGGCGTGCACATGGTTAGATCTCACATGTGCAGCCAGCAGGGTCCAGTTGCGGTGTGCGCAATGCCTCTGGATGGCCTGCGGTACGAGTTCCCGCCTCGCTTGGTCGAGCAGATCCAGCTGTTTAGTGTCAATCTTCTGCGCGGTACGGCTTGGCCCGCCAAGTATTGACTATTCTAATCGCGAGAGGTCCACTTAGTGAGCCCGAACAGATGAGAGTGCTCGACATGGTTCACCAATCCTTCGAGAATCCTGCCGCCATCGTGAACCGCACGAATGTTGCGTCTCAGTCGACGACGCTGCTCTTGCAGCAGCTTAGCGCCCTGCCTCACAGTTTCTCCGTTGCGCAGCGGGTCGTGGACACGACCGACTTTGTCAGCAGTCAGATAGCGCAGGCGCTTGCAGCAAAATAGCGACCGACAGGACCCATTTCACAATCTGTTTAGAGGTAAGGGGCCGGCAAGGCGACGCCCCTGGCCGAACAGCGTTCTGCCACGTCCTGACCCTTGTGCTACCTCGCAGCTCCCGGGAAAACTCCCTGGATCAACTCCCGCTCCTCCGGCGAGAACTGCTGCTTGAACTCGTCGCTGTGCAGGCGGGCTTGCCGTTCGGCGAACGGCATCGAGCGCAGGCTCTGCAGCTCTTGGCGGACGGCGCGCTGCCGCGGCGGGGGAAAGCTTTGCAGTTTTTCGTAGCGCTGGTCCAGAACCTGACGCTGCTCCGGCGGCAGCTTATCCAGGCGATCGAGTTGTTTTTCGACCTGCTGCCGGCGTTCGGGAGGCAGATTCGATAAAGCCCTCTGGCGCTCCTCCGGACTCATCTTCCGCAGTTGTTCGATTTGCTTTCCGGGAATCGATCGCGGAATTTGCTTATTAGATTGTTTATTTATCTGCTTGGCGGCTTTAGGCGCCATCACGGCTGGCCGCGGCGCAAGCTTCGCCGGGGCCTTGTTCTTGGGCTGAGCCCACGCCGGTGCGCATAGGCAAACCAGCAGCGCGATTCTGCATGCGAGACACTTCACCGTTTATAAGACCCGCGGAGACTGACTCACGGGAATCAGCAGGTCCATGTCGTCCAGCGCTTGTTCGACCTGTTGAACGTCGATCTTCTCGGCGGACGCTGAAGGCGCTGGTTGCGGAGCACGGTGCTCGCCGGGAATCCACGCCAGCACCGCAATCGCGAGCATCGCCGCGGCGCCCGCGGCCGGAACCAGCGGATTCCACAAAAGCCCGCGCATTGCCCGGCGCCACCACCGTTTTTGTTCGCTTTCAATGCGCGCGTACAGCCTGGCGTCAAAACCGGGCGAAGCTTCCACTGGCGGCCAAGCATCCAGCGCATTCCAAACCTGACGCTGCAATTCGACCTGGCTACGGCATGTTCCGCAGTCGTGCAGATGCGCTTCGAATTCGGCTGCTCGAATGGCTTCGAGCGACCCGGCGCAGTAATCGGTAAGGATCTCCGCGCCTTGCGAATTATCCTTCAAGCAAATCATTGTTCCCTCGTTCAGCTTTGATGCCCTAGCGCACACCGCCCGGCGCGGGACCGGACATTCCAAGTTTCACCGGTCTCCGGCCCCGCCGGGCTGCCTTGTGCGTGTATCTTGTAAAGCACCCGGAGCCATGTGCGCCAGCCGCGACCGCAACGTCTGATATGCGCGGAAAATCAGCGATTTCACCGCCGATTCCGAACATTGCAGAGCTTGCGCGATCTGCGCGTACTCCAGGCCTTGGTACTTGTGCATTAGAACCGCCGCGCGCTGCTTCTCTGGCAACGCCTCAATGGCTAGACGAATTTCCTTTAACTGAGTGTTACGGATCAACTCCTGTTCAATGGTCGGCTGCCGGTCCGCTACGTGGCGTTCAATAGCTTCGCCGAAATCGTGGTCAAGGCTTCTCCGGCCTTTCGCTTTTTGGTTGTCCCGGAGCGCGTTCAAAGCCAGATGCGTGGCAATCCGGAACAGCCAGGTGGTGAACTTCGCCGCCGGCTCATAGCTGGCGCGGCTCCGGTAGACCCGCAGAAAAACCTCCTGCGCCAGTTCCTCCGAGACAGCCCTATCCTGAACCATCCGGTACAGAAAATTAATTACGGGCCCCCGGTGCCGCTCCAGCAATAAGGCAAAGCTGGTTTCGTCCCCTTCGCGGACCTGCAACATTAGCTGCGCATCGCGCTCCAGGGCTGCAACAGCCTCCATATCCTTTTGAACCCTGGAATTAGCCGAAGGTTGCGAATGCGTTCTAAACACTACTCACTTTTAAGCGATCGATCCATCAACTCCCGGATCGCTTGAGCGGGGCTTTTCGAGGAATACAGAACCGCGTGCATCGCCTGAATAATCGGGAGATCCACACCGCGCTGTTCAGCCAGCACCACGGCGGCGGCGCAGGTCTCAATCCCTTCCGCCACCATTTTCATCGAGCCAACGATTTCCTGAAGCGTTTTCCCCTTGGCTAACTCCAGACCTACAAGACGGTTGCGGCTCAAATCTCCAGTACAAGTTAACACCAGATCGCCGAGGCCGGCGAGCCCGGACAGGGTCTTCGGCTGCGCGCCCATGGCCACGGCCAGCCGCGAAATTTCGGCGAGTCCGCGGGTGATCAGCGCGGCCATCGTGTTGTTGCCGAGATCCAGGCCTTTGCAGACGCCCGCCCCGATGGCCACCACATTTTTGAGCGCCGCGCCGAGCTCGACTCCCACCGGGTCGGTATTGGTGTACAGGCGGAAGCTCGGGCCGGAAAAAGCCTGCTGAACGCATCGGGCGACGCCGACATCTTCGGATGCGACAACCACAGCGGCAGGTTCGCCTCGGGCGATTTCGCGGGCGAAGGTCGGGCCGGACAATATGGCAATCGGACGGCCCGGGCCGGCCGCTTGTTGCATCACCTCCGAAGGGCGCAGCAGCGAAGTTCGCTCCAGGCCCTTGGTAGCGCTGACGACAATGGTCGAGGGCGCGATATATGGCTGCAGCGCGGAATAGAGCCCACGCGCATGCTGCGAAGGCATAACACCTAACACGATGTCCGCGCCTTCGGCGGCGCTCGCCAGATCCGAGTGCGGACAGACGTTATCCGGGATGCGGAAACCGGGAAGATAGATATCGTTTTCGCGGGTTTGGGCAGTGCGAGCGGCCAGATCGGGTTCGTAAACCCAGAGGCGAATGGAGTCGAACTTCGGCGCAAGCACCATGGACAGCGCCGTGCCCCAACTGCCGCCGCCGATGATGGAGAGCTTCACTGGCCAGTGGGGCAGGATGCCATCCTGCGCGCGGTTGCCAACCGCGCTGGGCGGCTGTTCGCAAGATCGACTAAGCGGGTTGGCAACCCGCCGCAGGTTTGCAACCTGCCCCACACTTGAGCTGGTGCTACTTCCACTCGAAGATGAACTCCTTTCCTTCGCGAATCCGCGCCAGATTCGATTTATGGCGGTAAACGATAAAAACCGCGGCAATAAATGCAGCCAGAAGCACATCCGCGGGAGGATGCGAAATCAACCAAACCGCAACCGGGAAACTTCCGGCGGCGATCATCGATCCGGCTGAGATATACCGCGTCTTTGCCACCACCGCGACGAAAACAACCAACGCGGCCAACAGGGGAAGCGGCGTGAGATAAAGAAAAGCTCCGATGAAGCTCGCCATGGCTTTGCCACCCTTGAAGCCGAGAAATAACGGGTACGCATGTCCCGCGATGACCGCCAAAGCCGCGGCGCTGGTCCAAAACGGGGAATCACCCGTGAGCATGCCGGCGATCCAGACGGCCAGATAACCTTTTCCGATATCCAGTGCCAAGGTGACGAGGCCGAGCATGCGGCTCGTCGTCCGCAATACATTGGTCGCGCCTATGTTTTTGCTGCCCGAAGCGCGCACGTCCTTGCCGGTACTGAATTTGACAAGAAGAAATCCGACCGGGATCGCGCCCAGCAAATAAGCGATTACTAACGCAACAAGTCCAATCATGAGTTATGGGGCATGGTCTATCGGAAATCACGCCGCGAGCGGGACCTCCTCAAGCTTCGTGTAGCGTCCGTTCGCGGACAAATAGAGGAAAAAAGAAGTCGCGGTGAAGGCGCCGAATTCGCTCGAATCCGGCGAGAGCGCGTCCAGTATCCCGCGAAGTTTGTCGAGCGGGACGGGATCCCGGCGGCGAGCCAGGGTCAGGTGCGGATGAAAATCGCGATCCTCAACGGGCACCCCCATCGCCGCGAGCGTCGATTCCGTATCGTAAGCCAGTTTCCGCAACGGCTCGGCTACCTCGATTCCCGCCCAAAATACGCGCGGATTCTTCGCATTCGGAAACCAGCCCAAACCGCGCACCGCAATTTCGAACGTGCCCGGTTTGGGCACCAAGCTGAGCGCGTCTTTCAGCTCCGGTACCTTTTGCTCCGGCCATTCGCCGATGAATTTCGTGGTGACGTGCATGTTGTCTACGGGACTCCAGCTTAGTTTCGCGGCTGGGCGGAGGCGGTCCATGAGAGCGCGCAGCCGCGCGCGGATGTCGGCAGGGATATCGATCGCCGTGAATAGACGCATTCGCGTTGCTGAAGAGAGTTTATTGTACACTGGACCTCTGCCATGACAAAACTCTTCCTGCTCTTGTGCATCACCGCGGTTGCTCTCTGGGCCGCGGACTTCTGGCAAACCAAACCATTCGCTAACTGGGATCAGAAGGAAATCCAGAAGATCCTCACCGATTCGCCTTGGGCGAAGAAGGTGAGCGTCGCGATGGCTGGCCGCGGTGGTGCGCCGGCCAGCGGAGGGGACGCGGGCGGCGGCGCAGGCGGTGGCGGACGCAGTGGGCGCGGTGGTCCGGCGGGTCCGAATAGCGATCCCGGAATTTCTGGCGGCGCGGGCGGAGGCATTGCCGAAAGCGGGGGTAACTCTCGCGGAGGATTCGGGGGCGGCGGTGGCGGCGGGGGCGGAGAAGCGGCTGGCCTCACGCCGGCGGTTCAGCTTGTAGTCGCGTGGCAATCCTCACTGCCGGTACGCGAGGCGATCGCCAAGCTGAAATTCGGCGCCGAAGCCGCGACCTCGCCCGACGCGAAGAAACTCGTCGAAGGCGAGCAGCAATACTACATCGTCATGGTGGGCGGCCTGCCCGGCTACATCCAGCCTCGCGACAACGATGCGAAGCAGGCGCTGGTGAAAGCGACTGCTTTGACTGTGAAAGGGAAAGACCCACTTCCGGCGGTGGACGCGCAATTCCAGATGGACGGCCGCAATGTGGATGCCTATTTCCTGTTTTCGCGCATGACTCCGCTGATGGTGGAGGACAAGGAAGTCGAGTTCGCCAGCCACGCCGGTCCGCTTGCCATCAAGCAAAAGTTCAACCTGAAGAACATGGCGATCAACGGCAAGCTTGAGTTGTAGCCCGCTTCCGCGATCGTTTTACAACCGGCACGCGATTGAACTCGCCCGCTCTTTGCTGGGCAAGATACTCGAACACGGGCCCGCGGCGGGAAGAATCGTCGAGACGGAGGCTTATCTGGGATTGAGCGATGCCGCCGCCCACGCCTCGCGAGGCCGAACCGCTCGAACGGAAGTGCTATTCGGCCCACCCGGGCACGCCTATGTCTATTTCATCTATGGCATGTATGAGTGCCTGAACATCGTCGCAGAGCCCGAGGGGAGTCCGGGCTGCGTTCTGATCCGCGCCGTAGAGCCGCTGCGCGGCATAGAGGAAATGCGCCGGCGCAGGCGGGCCATTCAGCGCGTCGAGGACCTTGCAAACGGTCCAGGGAAATTGACCCTGGCTCTGGGTATTACGCGCCGCCTCAACGGGGCGGATGTTACGCGAGGTCCGCTGATCGTGTGCGCGCCGGAGCGGGACGAGCCCTTCGAGATCGCCGTCTCGCCGCGTATTGGGATTACTAAGAATGCGGATTGGCCGCTGCGGTTTTATATCGCGAAGAGCAGATTTGTGTCGATGCGGAAGCCGAGGTGAAGTGGCCGGGTGGAGCAGGCTTCAGCCGGGCTCCAGCCTGCAACCGAGGGTTCAGCCTCCGCACCACAAGCTGCCACAAAACCGATGGCCTGCCTCACTAGATGCTACCGTGAAAAGCATGCTAAAGAGCACGATTTTCCGGGAATACGACATACGCGGCATTGCCGATGAAGAGCTCCTCAGCCCCGATGTGGCGGATTTGGGCCGTGGCCTCGGCGCCTATCTTCAGCGGCAGAGTGGCAATAGCATCAACGTAGGCCGCGATTGCCGCCTAAGCTCGACGCGGCTGCGGGATGCTCTGATCGAAGGCTTACTGGACTCGGGTTGCGAAGTCACGGACATCGGGGTGGTTCCCACACCGCTGTTGTATTACTCGGCGGTGCACCTGCAGGCGGATGGGGCGGTCATGATCACCGGCAGTCATAATCCCAGTGAATTTAATGGATTCAAAACCGTGTGCGGCGCGGGCACTCTGTACGGCGAAGCCATTCAGGATGTCCGGCGTTTAATTGAGGAGCGCAACTTCGCCCATGGCCGCGCCAGCCGTCGCGACATGGATGTCAGCACTGCCTATGTAGATCAAATCGTGCCGCAGTTCGATTGGGAACGGCGCATCAAGGTCGTGATGGATGCGGGAAATGGGACCGCGGGGCCGGTGATGCGCCGGCTTTTGTCGCGGCTTAATGTCGAAGCGACGGAACTGTTCTTTGAAATGGATGGCCATTTCCCGAATCATCATCCCGATCCGACGGTGCCGGAGAATCTAAACGCATTGCGGCAAGCGGTGAAGACGCAGAAGGCAGACCTAGGCATCGCGTTCGACGGCGACTCCGACCGCATCGGCGCCATCGACGAAAACGGCGAAGTCATCTACGGTGACATGCTGTTGCTGATCTTCGGCAGGGAGATCCTCACGCGAAAGCCGGGCGCGACATTCATCGGTGAAGTGAAATGCTCGCAGATTCTTTATGACGAGCTGAAGCGGTTGGGCGGCAATCCGATCATGTATAAGACCGGTCACTCGCTAATCAAAGCCAAGATGAAAGAAGAGCATGCGGAACTAGCGGGCGAAATGTCCGGGCACATGTTTTTCGCCGACCGCTATTTCGGCTACGATGATGCCCTCTACGCGGCGTGCCGCCTCATGGAAATCGTGGCCAAAAGCGGCCAGCCATTATCGGCGCAGCTCGCCGGGATTCCGAAAACCGTGGCCACGCCGGAAATTCGCATGGACTGTCCGGATGACACGAAATTCGATGTCGTAAGGCGCGTGGCGGAAGCGTTCCGGAGTACGCACAAAGTAATCG
>JAFAQY010000088.1 GCA_019261985.1 Bryobacterales bacterium
TTCCTGGCAGCCAAGATTGTGCGCCATGCGGGCGGCGTACTGGTGCGATACAGCGATCACTATGCCGAAAAGGAAAGTATGGCGCGGCTCATGGATCGCCTGCGCGCGATCACGTCGACGGCCAGAGGCTTCACGCCTGTGCTGGCCACGCCTCTCCGCCTCTGAAAGCCGTCGTGCATAAATTTCTATGCACGAAACGGCCAAACAAAACAACAACCTATAGGAGGAGAGCAGAACTAGTCGGATCTCAACAGCTTTCCCGACTACAGATCGGATATCAGAACCGCGCAGGAGGAATGGTCTGCGCGCATAATTTAGGTTGCCAAGCCGCCTGGCCGGGTGTGCGCAAAGCCGCCCAGCGCGGTTAGCAACCGCGCGCAGGCTAGGCAGCCTGCCCCACGTTACTTGCCGATGTTTCTTCTTAGAAGGTCCAATGCGGCTTGTGTGGCGAACATCCGGATCCGCGTGCGATCTCCGGGAAGATTCAGCTTGCGAACCTCACTCCCGCCCGGCCCGGCGAAGCCGATATACACGATACCGACCGGAACTCCGGTACTGCTTTCCGGTCCGGCTTCGCCAGTAGTCGATACTCCATACGTCGCGCCCGCGCGCGCGCGAGCCTGCTCCGCCATTGCTTGAGCGGCTTCGGGGCTAACGGCAGTATGCCGCTCAATCAATGCATGGTCGATGCCCAACAGGCTCTCCTTCATGGAATTGTTGTACACGAGAAAGCCGCCGACGAAATAATCTGAGCTGGCAGGCACGGCAGTGATGCGCTCGGCCAACATGCCTCCGGTGCAGCTCTCGGCAACGGCTACGGTCGCGCCCGCCTTGCGCAGCTCGGCGCCGGTGACCGCTTCAAGCGAGTCTCCGTTGCGCGAAAAAATCCGATCGCCCAACAACTCGACAACAGGATCGCCGACCTCCGCCAGCAGGCGCTCCGCCTCTTGTTCAGTAGAGCAGCGGGCGCGCAAGTGAACGTGGATGTCGAAAGGAGAGGCAAGAATCGTCGTGGCGGGGTTCGTGAATTTCGAATAAACGGGCGCGATCAGATGATCCAGGTCCGATTCCGTCATTCCCGTGACGCGATACAGGCGAGTTCGAATCACCTGCGCCGGTAGCCGCTGCGCCAACCGAGGCATGCACTCGCGTGTGAACATTGGTTTCAGCTCGCCTGGCGGGCCGGGCAGCAGTATCACCACATGGCCGTTTTCTTCGATCCACTGGCCAACAGCCGTACCGTTCGGGTTGGGCAGCACTTCCCCGCCCTCGATCACGTACGCCTGGCGCTTGTTGTTCTCGGCCATCTTGCGCTGACGGCGGCGAAAGCGTTCTTCGATCGCCTCCACGAGATCGTGGCGCATCTGCAAAGGCCGGCCTAATGCTCGAGCGACGGCTTCGCGCGTCAGGTCGTCTTCAGTCGGCCCGAGGCCCCCGGAGAGAATCACGATGTCGGCGTGGCGCATCGCGTCTTGAACGGCCTCGGCGACCAAAGCGCAATCGTCGCCGATGACCAGCTTGCGGCATACTTCAACGCCGAGTCCGTTGAGTTGATCGGCGATATAAAGTGAGTTGGTGTCGAGCCGCTGCGAGGTCAACATCTCCGACCCCACTGCGATGATCTCGGCGTTGTGGGACATGCTGCTGAAGGAAGCTATTAGGGCAGCCGCCGCCCTTCAATACCCACGTTAACGCGGTAAAGGGCGCTGCTCGTCGCCAGAATCATCGCTTTAGACGGAGTGAAGGCCAGCCCGACGATCGACGGCCCGGATAGGAACAGCCCGGCCTGGGCATCGGCAGTGATGCGAGCCACTCCGCGCCGCCCGCCCAAGGAGGCCGAGACGTAAAGGTTTCCATTGGCGTCGAACGCCATGCCTTGAGGGCGGCCGAGGCCGCGATAGAACCGTCCTACATGGCCATCGCGCGAGATTCGGGCGATGGAATCGAAGCTGGAAGTAGTGGGGCCCGTTACGTATAGGTAACCTTCAGGACCGAAGGCCAGGTGATACGCTGCCAGCGATGGCTCCATTGTCGCGAAAACATAAATCTGACGCTCCCGGCTGATTTTGAAAATGGTGCCGCTGCGGTCGCCGACGTACAAATTGTCCTCTTCGTCGAAAACAATTCCGGTGGCGACCCCCATGCCCTCGACATACGGTACCCGGCCGCCCGTGGGCGAGATCTGGTAGACGACGCCGTCGTTCCGGCTGGATACGTACAGCGTGCCTTCCGAATCAAGCGCCAGCCCGGTGGCATTCATGATGTCGGTGACCAGCGGCTTAGCGTTTAAATTCGTGTCGATTTTGTAAACCGAGACCGCGGTCTTCTGCCCAGCCGACCCGCTCAGCGTTGTATAAACGTTCGCCTGCGCGTCGACGACAGGATTGGATACAGGGTGGACGCCGTCGGCAATTTGCACGCCGACTTGACACGTCCAGCTTGTGCCGCCATTCGGTCCAACGAACATTTCGCCATCCGAGGCGCCCTCAGGCACGCGAACCACGACGTAGGAGTCCGAACCAATTACGATCGGCGCCGCCGTATCGCCGAAGCGGACTTCCGGCCGCTCGGCGCCGGCCAGGCCTTTTCCACGGACCTGGAACTCGCCCCCAGGAATGGCGGCGGGCGGGAACACATCGAGAATTTCGGGGCGGGGTGTGGCGGACTTGCGAAATGCCATAAATCCTGAGGATCTAATAAAGATTGAACCACACTCCAGCGGCGAGCAACACCAGTGCGCCGTACGCTCCCGCCGCCACGTCATCGAGAACAATGCCGGTTCCGGAGTGCATACGGTCGAATTGACGGGCCGGCGGCGGCTTCCAGATGTCGAACAGGCGAAACAGAATAAACGCCGCGCACCACGATTTCCAGTTCAGGTGCGTCGCTCCGCCCACCGTGATCCATTGGCCAACGACTTCATCGGCCACCACGATGCCTGGATCGCTCATCCCCGTTTCGCGGGCGACAACCTGCGCGGCCCATATGGCGGGCCCGATCATCGCGATTCCCAGAATCAAAACTCCGCGAGGGTTGAAACCGGCGTACTGAACCAGCAACCACGCGATCACAAGAGCGGCGAATGAACCAACTGTGCCGGGCGCTACCGGAAAATAGCCGCTATAGAACCAGGTGCCGATCAGCCGCGCGAGCGCCTTCACTCGCCGTCTTCTTCCTGGCTTGGTCCGGCGGGCGTAGAGATCTTATATTTCTCCGATGCCCAGTTACCCAAGTCGATGGTCCGGCAGCGGTCGCTGCAGAAGGGCATCAGCGGATCCTCGTGCGTTACTTCTTTTCCGCAAATGGGGCACCGCATATTCATACTGTATGGGGCAGAATGCGATCCTGCGCACGATTGCCAATCGCGCTGGGCGGGTCATCAGCGCCGGGCGGGTTGGCCACAGGATCAGCGCGCAGACAACGGCAGAATCTGTACAAACCCATTTCCTCTCGCCGAAGAATCCACCAACTCCCCTGTTAAATCGTAATCGTGCGCTTCGGTAATCCGCATGCGGCGGATCTGTCCGGCTTCCAGCGGATGATCTCCGGGATCGGATACATAGCAGACGCCATCGATCTCGGGAGCCTGCGTTGGAAGCCGGGCCTGCCAAACCAGTTCCGAATCCGGGGATGGCCCTTCCAGCAGAACCGGCATCTCGCGTCCGACCAGCTCGCGATTGCGCGCTCGCGAAATCTTCCGTTGCAGAGCCATCAGGCGGCGTTTGCGATTGTAAGTCGTCCGAGCATCCACCTTTCCGTCGAGATTATAGCTGGCGCTGGTGTCCTCATCGGAATAGGAGAAGACTCCTAAACGGTCGAACTGCGCGGCCTTGACAAAATCGCATAGGGTTTCGAAATCGTGCTCCGATTCGCCTGGAAATCCGACGATCATACTCGTACGGATCGCCACGCCCGGAATCGTTCGCCGGATGCGCTCCATCAGCTTCAAGAAGATGTCGCCGCTGGCGCCCCGTTTCATCCGTTTCAACACCGGTGCGCTCGCATGCTGCAATGGCATATCGATGTACTTTACGAGCGCATCGTGAGCCGCGAGCGTATCGAGCAGCCTTTGCGTAACTTTGTTCGGATAACAATATAGGAACCGAACCCACTTCTCGTGCGCGGTCTCGATCTGTGCCAACCGCGCGAGCAACATTGCCAGACCGTCTTTTATCCCGAGATCTTCGCCGTAGCAGGTGGTGTCCTGTCCGATTAGGTTGATTTCGCGGACGCCTTGCGAAAACAGCCGGGCAGCCTCGGAGAGGACGCTTTCGAAGCGGCGGCTGCGGAACTTGCCACGATATTGCGGAATGACGCAAAAGCTGCATGGGTGATCGCAACCTTCGGCGATCTTCATATAGGCGAAATGCCGGGGCGTCGCGAGCACGCGGGGCGTGGCATCGTGGTACAAATACGGTTCAAACGGATTCGAGTCGGCCGGCTGCACGTCTTCGCACAGCGCCGTGATCCGCTCGAGCTCGTTGGTCCCGACGACCGCATCCACCTCCGGCAGGTTTTTCTGAATTTCCGAGCGGTAGCGTTCCACCAGGCATCCGGCGACAATCAGCCGTTGCGCGCGGCCGTTTTTTTTATACTCGGCCATTTCGAGGATCGTATCGATTGATTCCTGCTTGGCCGGATCGATAAAACTGCACGTGTTCACGACGATTACGTCAGCTTCGGAAGGATGAGAAGTAAGCTCATGACCGCTAGTGGTGAGCTGGCCCATCATCACCTCGCTGTCGACAAGGTTCTTCGGGCATCCCAGACTGACGAATCCAATTTTCACTTCAGTGGATTAAAGGTGGCAGTGCGCAAGGCCGCGCTTTTCCAAATACTGTTGATGATATTCCTCGGCGCGCCAGAACTCGGAAGCCGGCACAATTTGGGTGACGATTGGCCGGGAAAACCGCTTTTGTGCCTGGTCGCGCGAAGCCTTCGCTTTCGCTTCCTGCTCCGCGGAGTGAAAGAAAATCGCCGAGCGATATTGCGTGCCGGTGTCCGGCCCCTGCCGGTTCAGCGTAGTGGGATTGTGATTGTCCCAGAAGACCTCGAGCAGCTCACCATAGGAGGTCGTCCTCGGGTCGAACGTGATCTCCACCGCCTCGGCGTGGCCAGTGCGATCGGTGCAGACCTGTTCATAACTCGGGTTTTGGACCTCACCTCCGGTGTAGCCCACCTGGGTGGATCTTACTCCCGGGAGCTGCCGGAATGTGGCCTCAACGCCCCAAAAACAGCCCGCGCCAAAAGTGGCTTTTTCGAGGTTTTCCATATCTTCATTGTACCGTCTGCTTAAAACGATCAACCGAATTATGGAAAACAAAACCGTGCGCCAGATGGATTACGGGGCAGCTTCACCAACTATCCCGCAGCGGGCATCCGGCACGCCAAATAATGAAGACCTCGCCGGCCTTTTAGCCTGCAACCCGCGTTCAGCCTCGCTTGTCGAGGCGCACCTGAGGCAATGGGTTGCAGGCGAAAGCCTGCTCATCGGGTCTTCAGCGCCCCTCGGACCGCAACCCGGTTCGCGCTAATTAGCTGTCGAATGGACTTACCAGCGGCTGCTGCGGCGGCCGCCGCTTCCGGCGAAGGCTCGCTCAGGCTTCGGGCGAGCTTCGTTTACATTTAGCGTCCTGCCGTCGAATTCCTTGCCGTTCAGCGCGGCGATCGCACGATCGGCATCCGCATTAGCGCTCATTTCAACAAAGCCGAAGCCTTTAGCCCGGCCCGTGTCACGGTCGGTAATGATACTGACTTTCTCTACCGTTCCGTATGTTTCAAACAGAGAGCGAACCGCATCCTCGGTCGTCCCGTAACTAAGATTGCCGACAAATATATTCTTCATTTCACTTCCTTCAAAGGTTAATAGGTTAATCGGGGCAGGATCGAACAGGGCGGGCGAACCGGACTAATACGACGATGCCAAACCAGCATACTTACCTGCTGTTGTTAAGAGTGTACCATATTGAATAAAAAATCAAGCTATAGTTTTCGTCCGACTAAAGCATAATCGAGGCCGGAAAAAAACGTTTTTTGAACTGGATCGGGTAAATACCCGATGGCCGGCATCGATTCTACCGCCGGTTCCAGCCTCTCAATTTGAATTTCGCCGAAACCCGCTTCTTCCATATAGAAACGCAGCAGCGCGGGGGGTACTGGGCGGGTGTGGGTAGGGTCGATATAGAAGTGGCTGGCGAAGATCGCAAGGCATTCAGGATTCGGCGTTTCTACAACTATTATAGCGCCCCTATTTAATTTATTATTTAACAATTGTATTAAAAATGGAAGGCGTTCAGGACTTAAATGTTCGATGACTTGTGAACATAATACGCCGCCCAATGATTCATCGGGCAAACTTCCTAAGTAATCGAACATATCCGCGGCCTCGGCATTAAGTCCCTTCGAGCGGCAGATGGCGATACAATCTTCGCTCAGATCGATTCCCCGCGCGGTTAAGCCCGCTTCGCGCGCCACTTCCAGAAATTCTCCGCGCCCGCATCCTAGATCGAGGACCTCAAGCACGGCGCCTGCAAACTTTGCAGCGTGTTTGCGCTGATGCTCGCGGATCCGGTGTTCAGAGCCGCGAAAGACCTCTGCGAAACGGATCCAGTCAATCGCTATGGGCGAAGACGGAAGCGCGGGCGAAGGCGGACTGCCATTGACTGCGCCCGCCGTCTCCACCGGTCGTTGGATCTTTTGGCGCAACAGCCGCAATTCGGTATAGATGAGCTTTTCATACTCCCCCCGAATGCGCTGCAGGTCTTTCCAAAGGCGTTCTTGAACTTCTATCGTGTTCCGTTCCAGCGCCGACGTGAAGTCGCCATGTTGCTGCCTGGCCGTCTCGCGATAATTCTGCTCCAGCAGCGTGACGCGGTGCTGAAACGCCGCTTGCAGTTCGGAAACGGTTCGAAGAAGATAGATCTCACTGGCCGAGCGCCGTTCTTCGAAAGCAGGACGCCATTCGGCCCAGTGCCGGCGAATGTCGGACAACTCTTGCAGCACTCGGGGGATCTCGCTCTGATGCTGTTCTTGAAGCTGGCGGAGATGCGCGGCCAGCGCGGCCAGGCTGCGGCTTGCATCCGTTAACGCTTCCAGGGCCGCTTGGACGCACCCGATAGCTGCGCGATTGAACTCCACCTGTTCGCGAACGTGCCAGTCCAACCCGCGCGCAATCAATCGCTTTAGCGCTTGGACAATAGAATTCCTGAGACCCGGAGGACGCGGGTTCACAGAGCCAATGGCGGCAACCTTGGCCTCGGCCGCATCGCGCGCGTGCAGCAGAGGCATCAGGTCGGGAGCCGCCACTCCTTCGAGCCCAAGATTACCATTGGGCGAGCGAGCCCGCGCCCGGGCGCGAACCTCTTGGATCGCCGCTGTTAGCTCGTCATCGTGCACGCTTGTCTCGTCTGGAAAAACTCGCGGTGATCTTGGTAGGAATGCCGCCGCGGGCGGCAAACTCGCCGGTTACCGTCGCTGAGATGGGCTGGGATGCTTTCACCACATCCTGAAGCACGCGGTTCACCACATTCTCCTGAAAAATGCCGAGATTGCGAAACGCGAGCGTGTACATCTTAAGGGATTTGAGCTCCAGGCACCACCGGTCGGGAACATATTTGAGCGTTAACGTGCCGTGGTCGGGCAGGCCGGTCTTGGGGCACACGGAGGTAAACTCGGGCATCGAAATCTCGATTTCATAGCCGGTATGGAACTGATTCCGCCAGGTTTCGATTTGGGGGAGGCCGGCGCGAACGCCGGCTTCGGCATGCTCATCGCTGTACTCGCGTTTCACCGCGCCAGCGTCTCCGCTGCCGCGCGCCGGAGCTGCGCCGCGAGCAAACCAAGAAACTGGCCCACATCCGTGACAACACCGATGGCTTGCCCCGTGCCGCGGTCGCTTACCTTCGTCGCAACCGCCGGGTTGATGTCCACGCATACCAGCTTTACCCAGCTCGGCGACATATTGCCGACGGCGATCGAATGCAGCATCGAGCCGAGACAAAGCACCAAGCCCGCGCCTTTTAGCTGCTCCGCGTAGGCATCCTGAGCCTGGTTCATATCCGTGATCGTGTCCGGAAGCGGACCATCGTCGCGCAGGCTGCCCGCTAGCACGAACGGCACGCGCGCCCTCACGCATTCATACATAACGCCGCTGGTTAATCGGCCGGATGCCACCGCTTTGGCGATATTTCCCGCGTGATAAATCGCGTTAATCGCGCGCATGTGATTGCGATGGCCGTGCTCTTCCTGGCGCCCATCGCTTTGCCGGATCCCTAGCGACGTTCCGAGCAGCGCGGCTTCAATATCGTGCACCCCCAGGGCGTTACCCGCTAGAAGCGCGTCAACCCAACCTGCCCGGATCATCTCCGCCAACGACTGTGCGCCGCCTGTGTGAACCACGACCGGGCCAGCCACTACGACGATCCGTTTGCCTTCCGCGCGTGTCTGCTCGAGCAAAGTCGCGGTCTGCCTCACCGCCGTTTCAAGCTGGCGCTCCGAGGAGATGCCGTTGCTCATGAACGCGAATGCGAGGCGGTCGCGCTCCTTCGACTCGGGCATAACGCGAATTCCCCGCATTCCGACGACTACTTCATCGCCTCTGCGAAGGTCGCGGAGGCGGCGGCACGCGGCGCGGCCGCCCGAGACCACGATCATCGCATCCATGCGCTGGTTTTCGGCTTCGATCCACTGGCCCGCTCTGCGTATTAGCGTGCGGTGATTGGTGGTGGAGTAAAAATCCTCGGGCGCGCAGCAATCCCGCTCGACGGGGGCCAACTCAGCGTCGCCGGTATCGACCGGCGTACAGCCGAAGCCGAGCAATTGGGTCAGCAACTGCTCCATTTCGGAGGTGCGTTCTGTCTCGACCCTAAGGCGCAGATAGGACGGCTCCGCGTTGGTGCGCCCGATCCGGAATTCCTGGACCTCAAAACGGCCGTTGTATTCGACTACCGTGTCGAAGATTTGCTCCATTACATGGGAATCGATCAGATGGCCCTGGGCCTCGATAACCTCTTGATGCATAAGGTTAGTTTTAGGATAGCGTGACCGTCGCGGCGCCCCGGTTCTAAATAGCGGAGCGCAAGCACGCTATGGGGATGCTCTTTATTGCTCCTCGCGCTGGACGCCCAAATAGCGGCTTGCGAGGACCGATTCCGCAATTGCAAAAGCAAGCACCAGCACCATGATATACCACCAAAGCGTCTGCGGAATCTTCTGAGTTGCAACAGAACTTGCGGGCTGACCGGGCGATGGCTCTTCCTGAACCGCCTCCCCGCCTTTGCCCTGCCACAGCGAGATCACTTCCTCCGGCATAACGTCGAGGTTCGATTCCCGGGCATCGGGGTTCACCGCGACTTCATCCCGCTGGCCGTTGGCGAAACGGAACTGATAATACCCGGCCTCCGTGAGCTGGAATGACTGCGCGGATGCAGCCTCTCCCAAGGTGAGCGGGCGCTTACCTTCGGGGTCCGTCACCTCCACACCCTGCGCTTGTTGCTTGGCATTGCGAAGTTCGAGATACGCCTCTACCGTGACTGCGCCCCCGCGCCGTTCGCTCCCCGCGAGATATCGCGCGGTCTGCTCTATGAAAGGAACGAATGCGGGATTCAACGGAAAATCGTTCGTCAAATTATCGAGCCCGGAGGTGAGTAGCACCACCCGGCCCTCGCCGATGCGCTTCTCCATCAGCAGGGGCGTCTGATCCCCCAAACGAACAATCACGCGAGCGTCCGCGGGATCCACATCCAGAGCGTAGAAGAATTTCACGCCGGGCCATCCCGCGGCTTTGGCAACCGCCGGATAAGACGAGTCGCTGTAACCGACACTCATATAACGGTCGGGAACGCGGCTGTAATCGCGCGTTTGCAGAATGCGGGCGCCGAACAAGGGAACCTGCGTACGCGCGCCGGCCGACGTCCCCGCGGCAATAAGCACGCTGCCGCCTGCGCGCACGTATCCCATTAACGAATTCTCGAGCAGCGGAGGAACCGAGTTTACGTCGGAAAGGATAATAAAGGCATAATTCGATGCCTGCCGGTCGGCGGCCTCGTTGACATTGATCGATTCGAGAGTAAACGCAGACTGAGCGGCAGCCGCAAGAGCCGTACTAATGTAGAGCGGAGAACGGCTATCGCCATAATTGTGGATGAGCAGGGCCTTTTGCGGATCGGAGCGTTGGATGGCGAAGCGGCGCAAGTCGTCCGCCGGCAGCGCATCCGCCGAGTCGATTTTGACCTCGCACCGGCTGAACCCATAAGGAACGTCCAAAGCCGGAAATTCGACGGTCGCCCGTCCGTTTGCAGGCACGGCGACCGTTTTTGTTGCGGCCGTTTTTCCATTCGCCGCTAGCGAAACGATGCGCTGTGCCGCGGGCGTACCGTAACCGGCGATTACCGCTTGTACGCGAATAGGTTTTGTCTCCTTGCCCCAAACTTGCGCAGGGGCATTTACGGATTCCACCGTCCAGTTAGGCTGGGCTTTCGTGACGACGGGGTGCGGTATTAGGTTTATATTTCCAGGCAGCGCCATATCGGAGAACGTAGCCGCCAGGCTGGTGCGCTGCATGTCGCTAAATACATGCAGTTCGACCGGTGCGCGCGTCGAATCGGCTATCCCGCGAACCGCGCGCGCGAGTTCGCCGAAGTTTCCATGGCCGTCTCCCGGCTGGATGGCTTGAACGGCAGCGCGCAAAGCCCCTTGATCCTCGATCGGCTGAGTCATCAATCGAAGCTGCGACCCGAAAGAAGCTACCTGCGCGCGCGCTCCACCTTTTCCGGCGAGCACGCCCATGGCTTCATTTTTGGCCTCGGCCAAACGCGTTCCCGCCCGCATGCTGAAGGAGTTGTCAATCACCAACAAAACCAAACGGTTGCTTGCCAGCGCCGCTGCGCTGCGGTTAATGAACGGATTCGTGAACCCAAGAATTAACAACGCCAACACGGCGAGCCGGAGCGAGAGCAGCAGCAAGTAATGCAGGCGTTTGTGGCGCGTGGAGCTTTGTGTGCGCGACTCCCAGAAGAGCAACGATGGGACCGGACGGGGCGGATTTTTTTGCCGCTTCAGCAGGTGGAGATAAAGCGGAACCGCGAGGCCGGCTAGACCCGCAAGAAACCATGGTGCGAAGAATCCCATTATTTCGGCGTTTCTCCGTCAATTTGGGCTTGCACCGTGGCCAGGGACAAAAGCAGTGCGTTCATCTGCTTCTTGTAATCAGCCGGCGGAATCGCAGCCTTCTGATATCGGAGCGTATCGATTTGGCTCTCCAATTCTTCCTTCTTCGCAAGTAGCTCGTGCTTCGAAGGGTCCAGAGCCGCGGTCTTGCTGGTCCCCAGACGAATCAGAATGAACTGGCTCAGCAAGCGGCCTTCGCCGTTTTCTGTAGATGCGGTGCGGACCGGATCGCCTTTACCGATGTCTTCGAAAACCGGGTGTTCCGTGGCCAGGCGCTGCTGAGAAGTATAAAAGTCCGCGGTTTTACGGTCGGCGTACTGGAAGGCTTCGCTCGCGGTGATTGAGTCGTTCTTGTCCGTATCGGCGGCGGGGTCTTGCAGCGCTTCCACCCAGTACCGCGCGAAAACCGTGGCGTTCTTTTCTGTGCCGGTTTTCGTCGCCGCAATAAGGGCGCGTCCGGGGCGCTCTAAGGCCGCTACGGAGCCGCCGCTCGCGCTCGTGGTGTTCACGATCAACTGGCGGCGCGCGGCTATGCGGTTGCACGCTTCGGCCAATTGCTCGCCGCTGATATCGGGGCCTGTGAGGTCGAATTTGTATTCAACGCCGTCATAGGAGCCGTGCCCGATCAATATCAGTACGAAATCATCCTGCGCCTTGGCGGCGGCCCCGACTTGTTGCAAAGTGGCCAAGAGCTTGGCCCGGTTGGCGTCCGCGCCAGACAGCGTGTAAACGTGAACTCCGGCGCCCGATGCTTTGAAAATTTTGTCGAGATCGGCCGCCTCGCTGTCGAAACGAGTTTGATAATCCGGCTCACCGCCGAGCCCGGCGACCGTCACAAAATAGCTCTCGGCGTGGGCGATAGCGCTCACGATCACGAGCGCGGTGAGCCACAGTCTCATACGATCCCCCATTTTCGCCGCAGCCACCACTCTGAAAAGCGCAAGAAGAAAAGCACCACGAAGACGATCGGTAAATTCCACAAATCCCTGGTCTCGCGCATGGTCACGCCGGCCTCGGAATAGGGAATGCGGCTGACGAGCTTGCCAAGCTCTGACGGCTTCCAATATTGTCCTCCCGTTGCCGTGGCGAGGCGTTCGAGCAATTCGCGATTCTGTTCGGTATGGAAATTCTCGGCGACGCCGTCCATGCGCTGAAACGTTAGGACATCACGGCCTAACTCCTTGACCGTGCCCGTACTCGGATCGGCGCGCTGCGCGGTCACCTCAGTCAAATAGGCGCCTGTCTTGGCCGCCGACCACACGGCCTGGAAATGGCCTGGATTGTCGGGCACTGGCGTCATCTCGACTAACGCGCTGACGCCGCTCGGGCCCAGGATATGCGCCTCCACCTTCGCGTCGGGGGCGGGGTTGTACTGCTGGTCGCGAACTTCTGCCGCGAGGTTTACCGCTCCATTGTCGAGCAGTACCTGAGCGGGGACCGAGGCTACTACATGGCCTGGAGTATCCGAGACCACCCATCGCAGCAGTTGCTGCCAGAACAGATGGTGCGCGGTGTCGCCGAGCGGCGAGCTCATCTGCCAGCGCCAACTGCCGCCGGTTGCCATGATGGCGCTGCGGCCCCGGCCGAAGTTCTGCGTGATCAGTAAATGCAACTTTCGGCCCTCCGGCGTAATCATGTCCGCAAGTACGGACGCACCCGGTTTAGGAGTGCCCGGATCTTCATAGTCCATCAAGTAAGGCAATGTTTTCCAACGCGCGGAATTCGCCTTTGGATCATCGACAAGGCGGGTGATCGTACTGTCTACGCCGGCCGTCTCGAGTTCCGCCGTGGCATGCGTCGTGCCGTTCCTGGGATCGGCCTCGCGATGAAACGTGCCGGGTTGAGTCGGCAGAATCGTGGGGAGAACATCAACAATGGCGGAGGCGTTCCAACCTCCATCGGCCAGCGCATATTGACCGCCGAGGAGCAGCAAGCCGCCGCCGCGGCGATCCACAAAATCTCGGATCAATTGTTGCTGGCCCGGAGTGAAATAAGCGGCTTCCACCGATCCGAGGATCAATCCCTGATAAGCGAACAGGTCCTCGGGGCGGGATGGAAAGCCGTCGGCCAATTCCTTGGGGTCGGCGATCCCCTGGCGATAGATTTTGTTGGGGCTGGTGCGGTCCATGGAGACGATCTGCACCATGCGGTCGTCCTCCTCCGCCTCGCGGATGAATTTATACTCCCAGCGCGGCTCGCCTTCGACATAAAGAATGCGGCGCGCATCGGAGCCGGCATTCACCACTCGGGTAAGCGTATTGTTCGCGGTGTTTTGTTCACCGGCAAGGGGGCCTGCCGATATTTGCAGCGTCTTGGCGCCGGCTCCGCCGATATTAAACATTAACGTCTCGGTCTGGATGTTTCCGTTCGCGCCTAAGTTAATCGTTCGGGTGGCGAGAACCTTCGGTTGACCGCTGCTCACATCCCGCACCGCAATATTGATGGCTGTACCTGAATACCCGTACTGATGCAGCGTTACTTTCGCCGCCAGGCGGGAGTCGGCCAGTGTGCGAGGCGCAATGACGGCGTCGTCAAGTTCCACGTCATGTTCCGCGTGTTCGCGTCCGAAGCCGACCGTGTGAACGGGGATGTGGCGGGCGCGCAAGGCGCTAATCACCTCCGCGTCGATCCCGCCGGAGTTGTCGGCTCCGTCGGTACACAGCACGATAGCGCCGATGGGGAGATCGGAAGTCTCCTCGCTTAATTGCTTCAGGCTATCGCCCAAGCGAGTCGAGGGAGCGCCCGCTTGTAGTTCCTTAAGGCTGCCGATCCGGGCGGCTCCCGAGTCGATGCGGTAGAGATGCGTTTGGAAGGATTTGTTGATGCTGTCAAGTACTCCATTCTCCAGGGTCTTGACTGCCTGTGCCTGGCGGGTTCCGCCTTCGTCTGCGATCGCCATGCTACGCGAGTCGTCTACCAGAACCGCGATGATATTCTGCTGCCGTCTCAGCTCGGCCACGGTGATCGCGGGCTGCCATAACAGGACCAGCACCAGCGCGGCAAGAAGCGTTTGCATGCCCCAGATCACCCACGCTCGCCAGCTGCGCATCACCGGCGCGGCTTCGTTTAACCGCGAGCGAATCATCCAAGCCAGAACGGCGCCAGCGCCTACGATCATTACGGCAAGCACCCAATGCGGCCATGCGCCCAACAGCGCAAAGTGCCCGCGTTCATACACGGCGCGAGGATACTTGAAAAAGAATTCAAACATTAGAGGACTGCGGCAGGAAGCAGGTCGGCTCCCTAGTGCGTCATGGCATACGTGATGTAGTTCAGGACGATACGAAAGGCGAGGCCGGAAAACTTCTCCGGGTACTCCGGACTATCCGCCCATTCCCACGCATCGCCGAGGTGCATATTGGCGCAGATCGCTACCATAATACGCCCGTGCTCATTGCGAATCGCGCGCCATTTAGGGACGTAGCCATCCTTCTCATACGTGCGGCCGGTGTTTACGTACACTTCGCTAGGGATCTGAAACTTTTCATCAATGTTGTAAAAAACGTGATAGATCTCGTCTGCATCCTGGAGATCCTCCACGGGACGGTCAGGGATCACCTGGCGCATACCGGCCATGAAATGCTCCCAATCGTCGGTGCCGTGGAAATCGTCCACCATAAGGAAACCGCCTTTGTAAAGATAATCGTGCAGGCGCTTAGCTTCCTCATCGGTGAAGGTCCATGTGTTCACATCGACGGCGTAGATCCAAGGGTAGTCGAAAATGTGATCGCTGTTCAGATCCACGACATTCAACGGTGAGGGAGAGTTGATGCGAGTCAATCGCCGCAGAACAATCAAGCAGTCGTTATCGGCCTTGGGGAAATCACGCGCCCAACTTTGGCTATAGCCGCGGAACCCGCCGTTGGCGTAGCTGGAGGTGTATTGCAGCCGGCTCCAGTAAAACTCCGACGGCACGTTCGCGCCGCCATAGTAGTATTGCTGGCGGCGGAATCCCCCAAATTGGAAAGCAAATAATCCGGCAGCGAGCGAGAGCAGAATGGTCAGGATGAAGAGCGGCCGCACTAGCTTCATAACAAATAATCTACCTCTTGAGAGTAAGTGAAACGCGGCTACGCGTCAAAAGATGGGTCCGACGAGCGGGAGTTCCGTTGTCGCTGACACAAGCCCATCACCAAGCGCCCATCGACCCAGTTGAAATCCTCCCCGCCCTTTTCGAGAAGATCATCATTCCCCGCACTGGCTTGAGGTGCACCCAATGCCTACCAGCACTTCGACGGATCACTGGAAAACCTCGAGCCAATCTCATCGTCATGGATGAACGCAACGGCGTAGTACCCGCACGATTGCGCCCACCGATGCTGCCTTTATTTCCCGGCTGCGTCCGCCTGCTGTACCCCACGTTCCGTATACGTCGTCCCATCGATTGTGACCGAAACGAACTGGCCGCCGATCTCGCCCGAAACAAGCGGATGCGCCATGATCGTTACCTTATTGCCGGGCTTGAGCAGCGTCGATTTCCATCCCGCCCGCGCAAGAATTCCAGGAGCGGTCATCTCCAGGTTCCAAGTGTCGGAGCCGCCCTTGTCGTTGGGAACGTCGATTTCAATCCATGAATGCGGATTGGCCCATTTGAATTGTTTAATCGTGCCGGTCAGCTTCACGGTTTTGGCGCGATCGAATCCCGTCATTGAATGGTGCGCGCTCGCGACCGAAATTCCCAGGATGCACGCGCAAGCGGCAACCAGAAGCGTTCTCATATTCGTTTTCCTCTCCTTATTTAACGCGTGCTCTTCAAGCTCGGCATGTGATCGTTCAAATCCGGCAAGCACGCGGCCTCGGTAATGTCCTGATCGTCCACACGCTTCCAGCGCTTGGTCATTTTCCAATCGCCTTCCCAATTCTTGGGGTCCGTCAACGTGTATTCGATCTCCAGCGTTTTGCCGCCGTCGATCAAACGCATTCTTTCGACAATGTGCAAATCTTCGCTCGCCGGGATAGCGCTGTCGATCCAGTGGTGCTCGCCCACGAAGCCGGTCGTGTCCACCACTAGCGTGTCCTTCTCCCAATGTCCGATGGACTCGCCATTGAAGCTGCGGACAACGACGTCCGGATCGGTGTGCTTGCGGCCGTCCATGTAAATGAAGCGCGTGCTGTTCATGAATCCGCTAATCATGAAAAGCTCCGTCGGCGTCTGCACCATGGCGATCGGCCACACTCTCGTCATGATCACCGGCAAGCCCGCCGGCCAGCAGTGGCCGATGTCATCCTGATACGCCCTGCCTTCCTTGGCCGCCTTCTGCCCCGCGTCGTAAATGGCCTGCGCCGCCGGTGTGAGCTTGGCGCCTGGAGGCGGCGAAAACCGGAAGCCATTGTTCGGGCCGCCCGCGTGCAGCCACGTGCCGGTGAAGTCGGCCGGCGGTTTGGGTCGTGTCTTACCAAGATTCTCGGGCGCCAGCGCGCCCAATTGCGCTGGTTCCGCCGCGGGCTTGCTTTGGGCCTGCGCCGCCCCACCAGCAAGCAGGCACGCCGCTGCCGCCATTCCGAATCGCATATGCATCGCCATCGCTCCTTTATTTATCGCGCACTCTCATCCGCACGATGCCTTTTTCATCGACGTATTCGCGGTTGTTGTCGCAAACGAACTCCACCATCTCGTAATCGGGTATCCGCTTGTACGCCAGCGTATAAACCACGGGCTTTTCCAGGGTCACCGGGTCTTCGATCGTGATCTGGTCGTGCAACACATCGGGCGCCGCCAGCCTGAACCGCTCCGCAATCCGCATCTGCTCGCTATGCGGCATGCCGCGATACCCGTTCACGGTTGTCTTGATCCCGACGGTATCCACCGCCAAGGTGTCGCCCTCCCAATGTCCCACCGAGCGCCCGTAATAGCCGGGCGGAACATCGTCGATTTTCGCCTGTGGACGATCGATGTACACGCGCCGAACTTCGCTGAAGGCCTCGGAAATAAACGTGACCTGCTTCGGCGTTTGAATGATCTCCACGGGATAAGTCGCGACGGACATCATGTTGGGCACGCCATACGGCACGCACTGAACGCTTGCATTGGCGAGTTGCTCGCCGCGCGCATTCGCCGCCGCTTCCGCGGCGCGCCGTGCGTCGTACGCCTTGGTATATTCCGGCTTCAACACGATGGGTCCCGCCGGAGGCGCCGCGAGTTTTGGGTCCGCGCCGCGTCCGCCTCTATATGGTCCCCAGACGCCCGTCAAATCGGGCTTGGATTGCGCCTGAAGCACAACCGCAATCCAGCCGCACGCAAACAGAACCTTCGCTAATCGCATGGCCTATTGTTTCGGTTCGCGCCCCGGGCCGTTTCCCAGCACGCGCCCATCCGGCAGCGTCGCCTGCGACAGGAACCCGCCGTTTTGACCGCTCTTTAGCGGATTAATGACCAGCGTGGCTTTATCGCCCTTATGAAGGCTGCTGAATTTCCAGCCGCTGTTTTGCAGAATGCTGGGGCTGCCGAGCTCGATACTCCAGTGCTTTGCCGCGCCGGATTCGTCGGGGACGTCAATCTCGATGTAACAGTGCGGATTGGTCCATTCGAAAGCGGTGACCGTCCCGTTCAACGTAATCCGTTTGGTCATGTCGAACATCGTAAATGAATGGTGCGCCACGACCGGCGCCACCATCATCGTAGCCAGTAGGACAAGCTTCAGCTTGTCCACGTGTTTTCCCCTCATCAGCGGACCTCCCGAATGAAAAACCGTTTATTATGATACTCCAAGCCGCAGAACTAATTCCTCCTCTTGCTCCGGGAACACTGTTCGTAGATCAAGAACCAGACGATCGTTTTCGATCCGTGCAATCACCGGCGGGTCGCCCGCTCGCAACCTGCGCTCGTGCGCGATTGCATCTCCTGGCAATGCAAGAAGCCACGTGGGGAGCGTCTGCTCAGGCGTCGAGCCGCCGCCTGCTACACTTTCGCCGGGAATAATTTCGAACTGCGGTACGCGGCAGCGGATGCGCTCGGCCCTTTCGCGGATTTCGCCAGCCGTAATCCGGATCATGCGAAGGGCGGGAACGGCAGTCCACTCCTCGAACAGCGTGTGCCGCAAAGTGGTTTCAAGGGCGCGCGTGATTAACTTATCCACACGCAGCGCGCGAAATAGCGGATTGCACCGCAGCCGCTGCACCAATTCCGCATCGCCAGCGAGAATACCCGCCTGCGGTCCACCAAGCAGTTTGTCCCCGCTGAAAGAGATCAGATTCACTCCAGCGGCGAAGCTCTCCTCCAGGCGCGGCTCGGCAATTCCGAACGGCGCAAGGTCGGTGATGCAGCCGCTGCCCAAGTCTTCGTAAAGCGGCAGCGCGCGTTCGCGCGCAAGCGCCGCCAACTCCTGCAGACTGGGCTTGGACGTAAATCCCTCGATCCGAAAATTACTGGGATGAACTCGCATCAGCAGCCGCGTGTTCTCATGGATTGCATCGCGATAATCGTTGATGTGCGTGCGATTTGTCGTTCCAACTTCCCGAAGCCGCGCGCCCGAGGCAGCCATAATGTCGGGGATACGAAATCCGTCGCCGATCTCGATCAATTCGCCGCGGCT
Source organism: Bryobacterales bacterium (assembly GCA_019261985.1). Classification (GTDB taxonomy): domain Bacteria; phylum Acidobacteriota; class Terriglobia; order Bryobacterales; family Bryobacteraceae; genus Palsa-187. Next base: position 18,699 of record JAFAQY010000088.1, read on the forward strand.
CACGATCGCTTCCCCGCCCCGCGCAAGTTCGTTCAGCGCGAGCAAAACGGCGGCGGCATTGTTGTTAACCGCAATCGCCGGCTTTCCCGTGAGCCGTTCAAGGAGCCCCCCGATATGCGAATCGCGCTTCCCGCGCTTGCCCGTCGAGAGATCGTATTCGAGATTCGAGTAGCCGGTTACCGATTCGAAATGTGCCAGCGGCGCGCGGCCCAGATTTGTATGCAAAATTACGCCAGTCGCATTAATCAGCTGCTTTAGCGAACTCTCGCGCAGCCGTTGGATGTTCTCGCGTATCTCGCATTCTGCGTCGCCCGGATTTTTCGACGCGCGCATCCGCGCGAGAACTCGTCGCGCTTCGGAAACAATTAGCGAACGTGGCGCTTCAACATCGGCGAGCTTGCGAACCAGCTCGTCCACCGGCGGCAAATCCCGCAACTTCACTTGTGAGCACCCCGGCGTTCTTTAGCTTTCGGGTGGGCCCGGTCGTAAACGGCCATCAAATCGGTGAGCGAAACTTGCGTGTATTTTTGGGTCGTGGATAGAGTCGCGTGCCCCAGCAGTTCTTGAATCGCGCGCAGATCGGCGCCATCGGCGAGCAAATGCGTCGCATACGCGTGGCGAAAACTGTGCGGATGCAGCGAAGAATCGCCCGCCAAAATACGGCCGTAAAATTTCACGATGCCGAAAGCCGTTCGAGTAGCCAATCGCCTGCCGCGCTTGCTAACGAACAAGGCCTTCTCATTTGGTTTGGCCGTGCGTATCGTCAGGTATTTGTCCATCGCCGTCGCAGCCTTCGCGGCATAAGGCACCTGCCGCTCCTTCCGCCCTTTGCCGCGAACGCGAATCCAACGCTCGTTGCGATCGATGTCTTCCAGATTAATCCCAACCAATTCGCTGATCCGCACACCGCAGCCGTAAAGCAATTCAAATAAAAGCAAATCCCGGGCGAGAAAAGGCCGATCCATTTCCGTGGCTGCGACTGAATCGATCAATCCGTTGGTTTGCTCCGCCGTTGGAACCACCGGCACGCGCTTAGGCGCTTTCGGTGTCCGCAGCAAGCGCGCGACATTGGCGGGAATCGTTTTCTCCCGCGACATGAAATGAAACAACGATCGCACCGCAGCCAATTTACGGCGAATGGAAGTAACGTTCAAATTCTGATCGTAAAGCGCTCCGAGCCATTCGCGAAGGTCGAGCGGCGTAATCGCCGCGGGCGAAGGAGGTTCAGTTTCAGGCGGTGAAAAATAGTCCACGAATTGCCGCAAATCCGATTGGTAATTCCGCAACGTGTGCGGCGAAGCATTTTTAATCCGCAGCGATGCGAGATAGCGGTCGATGGCTTCCGCTAATTCAGACATGAGCGCAGCGGTATTCCTGCAGCGCCTCGAGCGCGCGCCGGCAAATTTCGGCGTGGCGCAATTTCCGGTCCCGCGGCGGGTTTTCAAGACGCGGCAAAAGATCGAAAGTGATATTGGCCGGCTGATAATTCTCTTCGTCCGCGCTACATACGTATTCAACTAGCGAGCCGAGCGCGGTTTGACGTGGAACCTGTTGCGCTCCCGTCGCGTTCTGCGCCGCAATCAATCCCGTCGCAATCGATTCCACATATCCTTCCACGCCCGATATTTGACCCGCGAAATAAATATTCGGGTTCTTCTTCAGCGCGAGATTTGAATCGAGCAACGCCGGACCGTTGATATAAGTGTTCCGGTGAACTTGACCGAAGCGCAAGAATTCGGCACGCTCCAAGCCCGGAATCATCCGAAGCACTCGCTGCTGTTCCGGAAAGCGCATGTGGTTTTGGAAGCCAACAAGATTATAACTTCCGGCACGCGCATTTTCTCGCCGGAGTTGAACGACGGCGTATGGCCGTTTACCGGTTCGAGGATTTTCAAGGCCGACGGGTTTCATCGGGCCGAAACGCAGCGTATCGCGCCCGCGCCTCGCGAGTTCTTCGATCGGCAGGCACGCTTCGAAATAACGCGCGCGATCTTGTTCAATATGAACGGGCACGCTTTCGGCTGAAAGCAGCGCCTCGAGAAAAGTTTCGTATTCCGATTTGTCGAACGGGCAATTCAGATAATCATCGGAGTTGTCCATCGATTTTCCATATCGCGATGCCGCGAACGCGATGGACATGTCAATTGTTTCGGCGTCGACGATCGGGCTAATGCTGTCGTAAAAGAAAAGCCGCTGCGAGCCGGTGATGCGGCCGATTTCCGCCGCTAAAGCATCCGATGTCAACGGGCCGCTGGCAACGATCCACGTTTTGGCGGGATCGAGCGAAGTGATTTCTTCACGCCGAACTTCAATCAGCGGCTCGGATTCAATGGCCCGCGTCACTTCCGAAGCGAAGAGTTCGCGATCCACCGTTAATGCGTGGCCCGCGGGAACGCGGACGCGCGGAGCGATTTCGCCCACCAGCAGCGATCCGAGCCGGCGCAGTTCTTCTTTCAGCAGCCATGGAGCGGTGTTTTCCTGCTCGGTTTTCAGCGAGTTACTGCACACGAGTTCGGCAAGCGCAGGCGTTTTATGAGCCGCCGTTTGCAGCCGCGGGCGCATCTCATACAACACGGCACGAATGCCCGCGCGCGCGACTTGCCATGCGGCTTCGCACCCGGCGAGGCCGCCGCCGATTACATTGATTTCAGACGGCACTATATTCGCCAAACACTTTGCGCATGCGATCGGAGATTTCACCCACGGTCGCGAATGCTTCGCAAGCGTCAAGGATTTTTGGCATCAGATTATCCGAACCGCGCGCGGCAGCTTCGATCGCTGTCAAGCATTCGTCCACGCGAGCGGCGTTACGCGAGGCGCGCACTTCGCGAAGACGCTCGATTTGCCGGACTTCCAGTTCCGGATCGATACGGAACACACTCGCGGATTCGTTTTCTTCCTGTTGGAACCGGTTCACGCCCACAACGATCTTCTCGCCTTGCTCGACCGCTTGCTGATATTCGTATGCCGCGCTTTGGATTTCGCCGGGAATGAATCCGTTCTCGATTGCCGCGAGAGTCCCGCCCATCATATCGATGCGGTCGATGTAATCGCGGGCGCCGCGCTCGATCGTGGCGGTCAGGTCTTCAATTACGATACTGCCGCCAATGGGGTCGGCTACTTTAGTTACGCCGGTTTCGTACGCAATGATTTGCTGCGTGCGTATCGCCAAACGCGCGGCTTCTTCGGTGGGAAGGCCGAGGGCTTCATCTCGGGAATTGGTATGCAGCGATTGCGTTCCGCCCAGTACTGCGGATAACGCCTGCAATGCGACGCGCACCATGTTGACGTCGGGCTGCTGCGCCGTGAGCGTTGAGCCGGCAGTTTGCGTATGAAAGCGCAGCATCATGGATTTCGGATTCGTCGCGCCAAAACGCTCCTTCATCACGGAGGCGTAGAGCCGGCGGGCGGCGCGAAACTTGGCGATCTCTTCTAAGAAATCGTTATGCGCGTTAAAGAAGAATGACAACCGGGGTGCAAAGGCATCGATATTAAGACCAGCACGCCGCGCAGCTTCGATATACGCAATGGCATTCGCCAGCGTAAACGCCACTTCTTGCGTGGCTGTGGAACCGGCTTCGCGGATGTGATAACCGCTGATGGAAATCGGGTTCCATTCGGGCAGCTCGGCGCTGGTGTAGGCGAAGACGTCCGTGATGATGCGCATCGCCGGGCGTGGCGGATAAATATACGTCCCGCGGGCGATATACTCCTTCAAAATATCGTTCTGGATGGTGCCGGAAAGCTTGCGGGTGTCCGCGCCGTGGCGCTTAGCGACTAGCACGTACAGCGCGAGAAGGATCGCGGCCGTGGAGTTGATCGTCATCGACGTCGTGACCCGATCCAGACGGATTTGATCGAGCAGCCGCTCCATATCCGCGAGAGAGCAGATGGCCACGCCAACGCGCCCGACCTCGCCCGACGCGAGAGGATGATCGGAATCCATGCCCATCTGTGTCGGGAGATCGAACGCGATCGAAAGACCCGAGATTCCTTGCGAGAGCAAATACCGGTAACGCCGATTGCTTTCCTCGGCCGTGCCGAAGCCCGCGTACTGGCGCATGGTCCAGAGCCGCTGGCGGTACATTTCGGGGTGAATGCCGCGGGTGTAGGGAAATTGGCCGGGGCGCTCGGGAGTGGTCATCGGACAAGCCGCGTTTATAGCCATCGTAGCAGCGCGGCTGGAACAAACGTTCGCGCGCTAACATTTCCTGGCTCGCATTTTGTCGAGCGGGTTGTAATTATGTTGCTACAATCGCCGTTAGGACCGCCGCTATTTGGCGCCCGCGACAAGGAGCACAGGCCGAAAGATGAAACCCGCCCCTGGCCTTCCGGAGACTGTCGGATCCCTCCGCTCTCACAACAAATATGGACAACGAGAGCTAGCGCAACGTTCTGTTAAAGACGAGCTGCGCGAGAATCTGATTTGCAAGCTGGAACGGAAGGAAACGCTTTTCCCCGGTATTGTAGGCTTCGACGATACCGTCGTCCCACAGATCGTGAATGCCGTGTTATCGCGTCACAATTTCATTCTGCTCGGTTTGCGCGGACAAGCTAAGACCAAAGTAATCCGGCTGCTGGCAAACCTTCTGGATGAACGCGTCCCGTTTATCGCCGGCTGCGAGATTCACGACAACCCTTTCAGCCCGATCTGCAAAGGATGCCGCGAACTTTTGGCCGAGAAGGGGGATGCCACGCCGGTGGCATGGCTGACGCGCGAAGATCGCTACGTGGAAAAGCTTGCCACGCCGGATGTGACCATCGCCGACATGATCGGCGACATCGATCCGATCAAGGCCGCGCGCAAGGGCCAGAACATCTCGGACGAGCTGACGGTCCACTACGGCCTGCTTCCGCGCGCGAACCGCGGTATCTTCGCGATTAATGAACTGCCGGACCTGGCCGGAAAGATTCAAGTCGGCCTGTTCAATATCATGCAAGAAGGCGACGTGCAGATTAAGGGCTATCCCGTGCGTCTGCCGCTGGATTTGATGCTGGTCTTCACGGCCAATCCCGAGGACTACACGGCGCGCGGCAAAATCATCACGCCGCTGAAAGACCGCATCGGAAGCGAAATCCGCACGCATTATCCATCCACGCTCGAACACGGCATGGATATCACGCGCCAGGAATCGTGGACGACCCGCCGCACGCCTGTGGAGCTAAAAATCCCGGAGTACATTCGCGAGACTATCGAACAGCTCGCGTTTGCCGCTCGCGAAGACAAGAAAGTGGACAAGCGCTCCGGCGTCAGCCAGCGTTTGCCGATTTCCGTGCTGGAGAATGTGGTATCGAATGCCGAGCGGCGCGCTTTAGTCGCAGGCGAGCCGGTCGCGGTGCCTCGCGTTCTGGATGTCTACGCGGCGCTGCCTTCGATCACGGGCAAACTCGAGCTGGAATACGAGGGCGAGCTGAAGGGCGGGGATTCCGTCGCGCGCGAGTTGATCCGCCTTGCTGTTGGCAAAGTTTTCACTCGTTTTTACGATGGAGAGAATCTCAACTCGGTCGTGCAGTGGTTCGAACTCGGCGGCTCGATGAAACTGGATGAAGTACTGCCATCGGGGAAGATGCTGACAGAGCTGAATAAGATACAGGGCCTGCTTGAGAAGACCAAGCGGCTTGGCCTGACTGCGAGTGAGCCGGACGCAATCCGGGCGGGCGCGGCTGAATTTATCTTGGAAGGCCTGTACGCGCACCGGCGCATCAGCCGCAATGAAGAGGCTGGTTTTACGGCAGAAGCACGGCGCCGCGAACCGCCATCGGATGACGCGCGTTCGAAGCCGTCCAAACGGAATTATCAATGAGATCGGTCCGCTACTCGCGCTACACAGGCGAGGACTTCGGCCTCACGGCCGAGGACCTGATGCAGGCTCTCTCCGACTTTTTTCTCCAGAGTGGCTTCGATAATCCATACATGCAATTCAGCGAGTGGAATCAGCACACGCTGGAGGATTTAAAGCGCGCCATCGAACAGGCGTTGGAGCGCGGCGAATTTTTCGATCCGCAGCGCGCCGAGCAGATCCGCCAAAAGCTGGAGAGCATGTCTCAGGAAGAGCTGGACCAGTTGCTCAGCCGGCTGGTTCAGAAAATGGTCGACGAAGGCTACATCACCACCGAGCAGCCGCAGGGAGGCGGGCGAGGCAAGGGCGACGCCCGTGTGGAAGTGAAAGTCACGGATAAAAGCATCGACTTTCTTGGCTTCAAGACGCTGAAGGATCTTTTGGGATCGCTGGGCCATGCCAGCTTCGGCGCACACGACACGCGCGATATGGCGACCGGAATCGAGTCGAGCGGCGCGGCAAAGAAGTATGAATTCGGCGATACGATGAACCTGGACATCGGGCAGACGCTGTTCACCGCGATGCAGCGCGAAGGTGTGACGTTGCCGCTGAATTTGGAATACGAAGACCTGCACGTTCATCAGAGCGAGTACCAAAGCTCCTGCGCAACGGTGCTGATGCTCGATTGCAGCCACAGCATGATTCTTTACGGCGAGGATCGTTTTACTCCCGCGAAGAAGGTTGCGCTGGCGCTGGCGCATTTGATTCGCACGCAGTATCCGGGCGATACGCTGCGGTGCGTGCTGTTTCACGACACCGCGGAGGAGTTGCGAATTGAGGAACTCGCTCGGGTGCAGGTGGGCCCGTATTACACCAACACACGCGATGGCCTGATCCTGGCGCAGCGGCTGCTTGCGCAGGAGCGCAAAGACATGAAGCAGATCATCATGATCACGGATGGCAAGCCGAGTGCTTTAACTCTCGACGACGGACGCATCTATCGCAATGCCTTCGGCCTTGATCCCCTGGTGATCAGCCGGACGCTCGAAGAAGTGAGCCGCTGCAAGCGCCAGGGCGTGCTGATCAACACCTTCATGCTCGCGAGCGATTACGGATTGGTGCAGTTCATCCAAAAGGTAACCGAACTCTGCCGGGGCAAGGCGTACTTTACGACGCCGTACACGCTGGGGCAGTACCTGCTGATGGACTACATGAACCGGAAGACGCGGACGATTCATTAGTCGAGTCCTCTTGCGATGCTCGCATCCTGGTGGCGTTGCGGTCCGTACGAGCACACTGCCTCACCGTAATGGCAATTTCCGGACTCGAACGGAGACGGCATCGACCGACACAGCAGCCCCGGCGTCGATTACGTCAGCGTGTGACATCCATACGGCCCGAATAAGATTCACTTGAGCAGCAGCCTTTAGGCCCTCGATCCGCAAAAGGACAACCGAGGGTCCACTCATTCGCGTTAGGGCGATGTAAGTGTGAAAGTCATGGTCGAGTGTTATACAAACTCGGTTCTCGCGTCGGGCGAACTCCAGAATCTCAATGTCTTCCGATCGATCCAAACCGACTTCGGTACGTGAATCGCATCCCAGCCAAACGAGCGCAACAGTGCCGCCGCCACGGGGGACAACCCCTGATCAAGCAATACACGCGTCATGCAACGCGGTGGAGATCATGAACCTCTTCGTCGACGACGGCCGCCGCGTAGTTTAGAGCCTGACGCAAGTCCTCTTCTTCCAAGAAGGGATATTCTTGAAGAATCTCTTCGCGCCGGTCGTAGGTGGCTAGGATTTCCAGTACGCGTCGAACCGTGATCCGCATGCCACGAATGCAGGGTTTACCGCCACATTGCCGGGCTCCACAGTGACGCGGTCGAAGGCTGGAATCTGGGCCATGACTCACATTGTACCGGTGTGCCGTTAGTCAACTCGGACCTTGGCAAGGTCATCGGTTTATACTCGTTAACACGTGGAAAACGGCGCCGTATCAGGACCACCGGCCTCATCCCGGATCGATCTGCGAGTTGTCGCCGGCGCAATCCTGCTTGTACCGGCAATATGGTTCACCTGGCTTACTGTGGATGGCCTCAATTCACGCCGGGAGCTCCGCACCGACTTGGCCGAGCTTAATCACGTCCGCTACGGGCTGCTAAACGCGGCGCGTTGGCGCGATATTATCGCTCCTATCCTGAATGCCCAAATCGACAAGCTGGACTTGAAAGGGCAGAGTAAGAATCTCAGGCCGACCGTCGAACGGGCGCTCTACACGCTTCTGGATAACATCAAGACCCAGATGAGTGCCCCGAGCCCGGCCGCGCCTAAGGGATCACCCGCGGGCCTGCCCATCCCGACCAACCCGGTGCTGGTGAACCTTATTGTCGCGTCCTTGCGGCCCCATGTTCCCGAGTACACCAATGTCGTGATGGCGGAGTTAGCAAAGCCCCAAATTCAAACCGAAATTCAAAACAGCTTCAAGGAGTCCGCCCGAGGCGTCCTGGCGGAAGGGTTCAAGAACACATTCACCAATGTGGACATGACCGACTACGAGTCAATTCTGAAGCGCTATGGGTGCGCCAGCGCCACAGTTTGCGAGCAGGCACTTGCCGGGCAGATCGCGGAAGCGGACCAGAGAATTACCCGCTACTACCTCATCGTGCTCGCATCCATGGCGGCCGGGTTTGGCTTGGTCATAACGAGACGCCAGGCGCTTTCCCGATCCGCTGTGGTGGTGCTGATGTTGTTTTCGATTACGGTGCTGGCCGGCGGCGTGCTTAGCCCCATGATCGAGGTCGAGGCCCGCATCACGCGGTTACAAGCTGCCTTCCTGGGAGTTCCTATTGAGTTCGGCGAGCAGTCTCTCTACTTCCGCAGCAAGAACGTGCTGGAAGTATTCCAAACTCTGCTCCGCATGGGCCGGCCCGAGATGTCGCTGGTCGCAGTGCTGGTCCTGCTGTTCAGCGTAGTGTTTCCCGCTCTGAAAATGCTCGCCCTGAGCGTCTCTCTGGTCCGGCCGGCGCTGCTCAAAACCAGCCGTCTTGTAAAGTTTCTTGCGTTTGATTCTTCCAAATGGTCGATGGCCGACGTAATGGCGCTGGCCATCTTCATGTCCTTCGTGGCGTTCAACGGTCTGATCGGAAGCGCTATGGGCGATTTGAAGGATGCCGTCGGACAGCTTGCTATACCGACGAACAGCTCCAAGATTCTGCCCGGCTATTACCTGTTCATTGCATTCTGCCTGGCGAGCATTCTTCTCTCGAAGAAGCTCGAGCGCGGCATTTCTTTGGCCCGGGGCAGTTAGCTCCGCCTTCTGGGAGTGCGTAACCAGAATTGCAGGAGTTTGCGACGCCCGCTGTGGGGCGGGCTTCAGCCCGGCTTCAGCCGGCATCAGCCCGCGGCGGGCTTGAGCCCGGCTTGAGCCCTCCTGAGCCGTTACGTGGAGTCATCGCCGATGTATCGCGGAAAACCGTGGAAGGCTACGGCGAAGGCGCCGACCACCAGGTATTCAACTTGATTCGAGTTCAGTAATTCGACAAACTCGCGCAAGTCCTTGTTTAATCGCATCGGGGTGGCGACGGTCGCGGAGCTCCATCACGATCGACAGGCGTTCTTGCGGGGTCAGCTTTGCATCTGTACGGGCATCCGCTTCATCGGCTTCCCGCAAGCTGTCGAAAACACGAACGACCTTTTCCATTATCAGTGCCCCGCGGCGTGGCGGCCTAAGCTTTAGTGACCTCTTCCTTTTTCAGCTTCTCCCGCTGCTCCTTCAGAATCGCCTTGCGGCTGAGCTTGATCTTGTTGCCCTCCAGCGCCAAAACCTTCACCAGGATCTGGTCGCCTTCGTTCAACTCATCGCGCACTTGCTTGATGCGGTTCTCCGAGATTTCGGAGATGTGCAGCAGGCCATCGGTGCCGGGGAAGATCTCGACGAACGCGCCGAAGTCGACTATGCGCACGACTTTGCCCAGATAGGTCTTGCCGACCTCGGCCACAGCGCAGATATCGGTAATCATCTGGATACAGCGATCGGCGGCGGTTCCGTCCGAAGAGAAAATCTTCACGCTGCCGTCGTCTTCCACATCGATTTTGCAACCTGTGGCGTCCACGATGCCGCGGATTACTTTGCCTCCGGGGCCGATCAACTCGCGGATCTTATCCGTCGGGATTTGCATCGTGAAGATGCGCGGTGCGTAGGGCGAAAGAGCAGTGCGGGGCTTTTCGATCGCAGCCGTCATTTTGTCGAGGATAAAGATGCGCGCTTTGCGAGCTTGCTCCAAGGCTTCTTTGAGAATCGCGTGGGTAACATTCGGCACCTTGATATCCATCTGCAGGGCCGTAATGCCTGTCCGGGTGCCCGCGACCTTGAAGTCCATGTCGCTGTAATGGTCCTCGGCGCCAGCGATGTCGGTCAGTACTGCGTAGGCGTCGCCTTCTTTCACCAATCCCATCGCGATCCCTGCAACCGGCGCGGGTATGGGCACGCCCGCATCCATAAGCGAAAGCGTCGCGCCGCAGACAGACGCCATGGAACTGGAGCCGTTCGATTCCAAAATGTCACTGACAATACGTATCGTGTAGGGGAATTCCTTCTCTTCCGGGATAACGGCGGAAAGCGCGCGCTCCGCCAAAGCCCCGTGGCCGATCTCGCGGCGGCCAGCCCCACGCATGAAACCGACTTCCCCGACGCTGAACGGCGGGAAATTATAGTGCAGCATGAAACGTTTCGAGGTCTCGCTGGGATCCAGCAGCTCGATGCGCTGCTCGTCGTCTTTCGTTCCCAGAGTGGCGGTGACTAAAGCCTGCGTTTCCCCGCGCGTGAACAAAGCCGATCCGTGGGTGCGCGGAAGCACGCTGGTTTCGATTTCGATTTTTCTGATTTCATCGAACGCGCGCCCGTCGGGACGGCGCCGGTCTTTCAACATCTCGTCGCGGAAGATCCGTTCCTTCAGCGTGTCAAACAGCTTTCCGGCTTCGGATTTCTGCTCTTCGGCGACCGGCTCCAGCGCCTTGGCCTTGGCCTCGTCTACGCGGCTGTAGCTTTCGAGCTTGTCGTACTTCTGCGTGTTGAGCGCGTCTTGGAGCTCGCCGCGTATGGAGCTTGCGATGCGATCGTAAAGCTCCTGGTTCACCGCGGGTGGCGTGTATGCAGCCTTCGTTTTACCGGTCTTTTTAACCAGTTCGCGGATCCCGGCGGCGATCTTCTTGCAGCTATCGTGGCCGAACTGAATCGCGTCCAGAACCTCCTGCTCGGTGGCCTGCTGCGAGCCGGATTCCACCATTACGATGCCTTGTTCGGTTCCGGCAACCACGATGTTGATCTTGGCGCTCTTGGATTCCTCATACCCCGGATTCGCGATCATCTTGCCGTCTACCAAGCCCACGCGTACGGCGGCGAGCACATGATCGAACGGAATATCGGAGATAGCCAGCGCCGCGCCCGCGCCGATAATGGCAAGCGTGGACGGGTCACGCTCGGGATCGGCGGAAAGGACCATGCCGATCACCTGCGTTTCATTCGAATAACCCTCGGGGAAAAGCGGCCGGATAGGCCGGTCGATCAAGCGGCTGGTGAGGATCTCCTTCTCGGTCGGCCGCCCTTCGCGTTTGATGAACCCGCCGGGAAAACGCCCCGCGGAATAAGTGTACTCGCGGTAATCCACCGTGAGGGGGAAGAAGCTCGCGCCGGGCTTCGGCTGGGGAGCCGTGACGGCGGTCACCAGGACCACCGAATCGCCCGAGCGCACCAGCACCGCGCCGTTGGCCTGCTTGGCCATTTTCCCGGTTTCGAGCGTAATCGTCCGCCCACCGCCCAGGTCGATCTCAACGGTATGCAACATGTCTGAAATTTCCTTTTAACCTTTAGGTCCGCCCGCGTTCTCTGCGGCGTGAACCTGCTTTGATCAAGAGGAGACTGGAGTGAGTTTTCTGCGGGGTAGCCAGCCACCGGGGCCGGTTCTCGAGAATCGAAGCCGAATTAACGGCGAATGCCTAGGCTTTGGATCAGAGTCTTGTAGCGCTCCGGACTGCGAGTGCGCAGATAATCCAGCAACCGGCGCCGCCGCGCGACCATTTGTAACAACCCGCGCCGCGAATGATGATCCTTCGCGTGCGTCTTGAAATGGTCTTCAAGATCCTTGATCCGCCGGCTGAGGATAGCAACTTGCACTTCGGGCGACCCCGTATCCGTCTTGTGAACCCGGAACTGGGAAATCACTTTGGTCTTTGCTTCACTCGCCAATGCCATTCGGGAATCGATACTCCTCGTCTTTTCTTAACCGATTTGTTTCTATCAAATGATAGCACATAAGCCGTCCCAATAATGCTCAGATATTCGGCGAGACCGTCTCCCTCAGCCGAGCGACGGCGAAAATCTTTTCGCTAACCATTTCTCGATTGCACAACGCTGCGCGCGTGGGTACCCGATCGAAGAAGCAGCTGTAGAGAGCGCGGTGCTTCAACTGAGGCCGCTCATGATTACGAGCCTGGCGGCGACGGTGGGGCTGCTGCCCGCGCTTTATCTCATGCCAGCGGCTCGGATTCCCAACGGTTTGCGATCGTGATTGTCCGGCGGGTTGCTCTCGGCTTGTGGCTCAGCGTGTTTCCACTGCCCGCGGTCCTCGCGGGGCCGCGCGAGGACGACGTCCGGCCGCCTGAAGCGAATAACGAAAGCTAAACGGCGATGGACGGATACACTGAGGATTCATGAGGATCCTCATTTCGGCCGGCGAAGCGTCCGGGGACCTCTACGCGTCAAGGCTCGTCGAGGCGATCCGTGCGAGGCATCCCGAAGCCGAGTTCTTCGGCTGCGCGGGGCCGCGGATGCAGGCGGCAGGAGTTCGAGCCGTTGTGGATGCGCGGTCACTGGCCGTTGTCGGGATCGTCGAAGTGGTGGGCCACCTGCCTCGGATATGGGGAGAATTTCGGAAGCTGATCCGCGCTGCCCGTGCCCAACAGCCGGACCTAGCCATCCTGACAGATTCGCCCGACTTTCACGTCCGGGTCGCGAAGCGATTACGTCGCGAAAAAGTCCCTGTTGTCTACCTGATCGCGCCGCAGGCTTGGGCGTGGCGAGAAGGACGGGTCAAAACGATGCGCGCGACTGTCTCTAGGCTGCTATGCATTTTCCCGTTTGAGGAAGAATTCTTCAATAAACGAGGCGTCCTGGCGACCTACATCGGCCATCCGCTCGCATCCGTGGTGAAGCCGTCGCTTAGCCGCGAAGAATTCGATGCGCGTTTCGGCTTCGCGCCATCCGAGCGTTTGCTCGCTTTACTTCCCGGAAGCCGCCACGGCGAGGTCGCGCGGCATCTGCCCGTCGTAATCGAAGCGGCGGAGGCAATTCAGCGAGAACACTCCATTACGCCCGTTCTGGCGCTGCCCCCCGGGTTTGGGGCATCTTTGAACACTCCCGGTATGAGGACGATTGAAGGTCAGACATGGGACGTGCTGGCGCGATGCGAACTGGCTTTAGCCGCGAGCGGAACCGTGACCGTCGAAGCCGCGCTGCTCGGAGTTCCGATGGTGACGTTCTACCGCGTAAACCCGTTGAGCTGGACGCTGGGGCGTTGGCTGGTGAAGGCTCCGTTCCTGACGATGGTGAATCTGGTCGCTGGCCGGCGCGTAGTGCCGGAGTTGATCCAGCACGAAATGACCGCCGGCCGAATTGCCGCTGAAGCTGGTGGCCTGCTAAAAGATCCGGACCGCATTGCAGCGATGAGATCCGGCCTGGCCGATGTTGCCGCACGCTTGAAAACCGAACGCGATCCAATGGAAATCGCCGCCGAGTGCGTCGAGCGCCTGTGGGAGTGTAACACAACGAAGTGATACGATGTTTGACGAGCGTTTTTAGGAGTCATCCCGATGAAGAAATTCTTGGCCACCGCCTTCGCAACACTTGCCCTCGCCGCCGTACCTGTCTTGGCGCATCATTCTTTCGCCGCGGAGTACGACTCCAGCGCGCCGATTACCGTAAAGGGCACCGTCACCAAAGTAGAGTGGACGAATCCTCACAGTTACGTTTATGTCGATGTGAAAGACGCGAACGGAAACGTGGTGAATTGGGCGATTGAGGGCTATCCTCCGAACACGCTGCGCCGCACCGGGTTCACGCGCGACATGATGAAGCAGGGCGATGTCGTCACGATCAATGGCTGGAAGGCGCGCGACGGCGTGAATCGTATGGCGGCGCGCGATGTGACGTTCGCCAACGGGAATAAGATGTATTTCGGCCCGACGGCCCAATAAGAGAGGGGTGTAATCATGAACAATCGCTTGCTCTGTATTTGCGTGCTGGGCGTTCCACTCTTTGGGCAGACGAAAATTCCGCGCACCGCCGATGGCAAGCCCGATTTTTCGGGCGTATGGCAAGGGGGCGGTGTCAGTTTGTACGGCGAGGTCGGCGGGAATACGCGAGCCACCGCTGCCGTTCCGAAGGGCACACCTCCACCGACTGCCGCGGCGAAGCCCGAGCCGCTGGCCTTCAAAGACGAATTTGAAGCGAAGGTTCGAGCAGGCGCGGCCACCGCGGTGTTGGACGATCCCACCCTGAAGTGCCTGCTTCCGGGAGTTCCACGCATCTACGGCATGCCGATGCCCTTCGAGATCGTGCAAACGCCGAAAGAGATCGTCGTCATTTTCGAATCGTTCCATGCGTGGCGTCGCATTCCTTTTGGCGGAAAACACGACGATCCCGACCCGTCCTTTATGGGTGATTCGATCGCGAATTGGGACGGAGACACGCTCGTAGTGGATGTAACCGGGATCAATGGCAAGACTTGGCTCGACGGCCGCGGGCATTTCACGACCGAGCAAACCCATATCGTCGAACGCTATAAGCTGAACGGCGACACCATCTCTTATGAGGCGACGATCACCGATCCGACGACGATGAATAGGCCATGGACGCAGCGCTACACGCTGACGCGGCTGAAGGAAGGCGAGAGGCCGCTCGAATATGAGTGCATCGAGAACAATCAAGATGTTCCGCACATGCAGTCGCGCGCTCCTGGCGGCCGGGGGCGATGAACGGGTTTGGGGGCCGGTTGCCAATCGGCGGTCGGCTGCCTACCGGGCGGTTCGGAAAGCTCCACCAGGCGGACTAGCAGTCCGCCGCACATTTGCAACCTGCCCCACTATACTCCTGCTGGCTAGCTTTGCATCCGCGCAGGCCCCGCGTTGCGACCGCGCCTGCCTGGAGGGGTACGTTAATCAGTACCTGGATGCGTTGGCCGCGCACAATCCCTTCACCTTGCCGCTCGCGCCGAAGGTCCGGTTCAGTGAAAACGATCAGGTGCTGGAGTTCGGCGACGGCATGTGGAATGTGGTGGATGGAATCGGCAACTACAAGCATTACGTTGCCGATCCCCAAGCCGGGCAGATCGGCTTCTTCGGAACAGTAAAAGAAAACGGAACGCCCGCGGCGCTGGCGCTCCGGTTGAAAATTGACAATCGGAAGATCACCGAAATCGAGACGGTGGTCCTGCGTGGCGGGAACCCGAACTCTGCCACGCTCATCGAGCAACTGGGGCAGCCCGATCCGGCGTTCCTGGAGACGGTCCCTCGGGCGCAACGGCTTCCGCGCGACACGCTGGCGCAAGTTGTGCACAAATATTTCGACGCCGTTGAAGCGGGCGTTGACAATGGCGCGTTCCATAAAGACTGTGAGCGCATCGGAAACGGGGTGAAGGTTACACACAATTCAAGCCTCAGCATGCCGGGCCTTAATTGGAACCCGTTCACGCTCGGATGCGGAGAGCAGGTCGCGACCAAGATGTATAGCTGGATTGAGACGATCTATCCACGCCGGATTCCCATCGTCGACGATGAGCGGCAAGCGGTGTTCGCGATTGCGACCTTTCAGGTTCCGGGCAACAGATTGAGCATTCAATCCCCCGGCCATGGCACATACAAGTTTTCCGACGACAACACCGTTCCCAAATTCGTTAAGGTTCCGGAAGCATTTCGCATGAAGGATGGCAGAGTGTATCGGGCTGCGGGTTTGGTGGTGGACCTGCCCTATGGGACCCAGGATGCATTCTTTAAAGACGACTGGCGGAGGAGGCGATAATGCGGTGGTCCGCGGTTCTATTGTTGACCGCGCCGGCTTTCGCTCAAACGTGCGACCGCGCATGCCTGGAAGGATTCGTCAACCGGTATCTGGACGCGATGTTAGCGCACGATCCCAAGCGTCTGCCTGTAGCGCCCGATGTGAGGTTCAGCGAAAACGACGTCACTCTGCGGCTCGGGGAGGCTTTGTGGAGGACTGCCTCGGGAATCGGCAATTATAAGCTGTACTTCGCCGATCCTCAAGCCGGCCAGGCCGGTTTTTTCGGCACGATTCAGGAGAATGGCCGCGGAGCTTCGATTGCGCTCCGCCTGAAAATCGAAAGCGGAAAAATCAGCGAAGCCGAGCAGTTGGTCATTCGGGCCGCGGGCACTTACAACAATCTTGAAAAGGCCGGCTCGCCCGATCCTCTGCTGCTTGAACCCGTGCCGCTGGCCGAGCGCATGCCGCGCACGCAATTGATCAGGACCGCGAACCTGTACTTCGAGGCGATTGAGGACGGAAACGGCAAGGTTGCGCCTTTTGCTTCCGATTGCGAGCGCTTCGAAAACGGTATGAAGACGACGCCCAAGGAAGGGTGCTCGGACCAGTTGGACACGCACGTCTTCGATTACATTCAGAAGATTTATCCGCGCCGATTTTTAGTTGTGGACGAAGAGCGACAAATCGTCTTCGGTTTTTTCATGTTCAACCACCCCGGCGACATCACCTGGATCAACATCCCCGGCCAGGGCCGCCGCGACATGCCCGCCTCCGCGAAGAGGCCATTCAGCGTCGATGTGGCCGAGGCGTTCAAGATCCGCAACGGACAGATTCGGATGGTGGAAGCGTTGATGACTTCCCTGCCGTACGGGGCAAACTCGCCCTTCACGCCACAGTACGGACATTAGCGCAAGGCGCCGCCGCGACTTCATTTCCGCGACTTGATTTCAAGCAGCGGCGGTCCGCATTTGATAGCATGTTAGAAACAGTATCCAAGCGTTTGTAAAGGCCGCGGTTGGATCATATCCGTGTCCCGATCACGTGGCCCGAGCACCGCATTACAGGCATGACTCTATCGCTTATCCAGCTTTTGTCCTTCGTACTTGCGTGCATCATCGGCTACTTCATCGGTCGGATTACTGATTTTTTGAATCCCGGCGAGTAGACGCGTACGCTTACGCTCGCGTCAATCGCGAACCGCCGATCTAGCACGCGGCGGCCATGGAGATTCGCCTCGGAACTTTTCGCACACGTCCTCGTCTAAACCCGGCATGGACGCCTTCCTCAAAGACCTGAAGCACTCGATACGCATGTTCCTTCAGACGCCCGGTTTTACGGTCGCGGCGATTGCTGCGCTCGCGCTTGGCATCGGGACAAATACGGCAATATTTTCTGTTGTGAATACCGTGCTCCTGCAGCCGCTGGCGTTTCCGGACCCAGACCGCGTTGTGAACTTTCAGAACACTTTCAAACAAGGCGGCCGGGGTTCCAGTGCCTCGCCTTCGGAGTTTAACTTCTGGCGGCGGCAGACCGGGGCCTTTCAGGATGTCTCGGCCTCCGCGTTCAATGTCGCGAACCTCACCGGCGAAGCTTCACCCGAACAAATTCAGATGACGCGCGCCAGCGCGGATTTTTTCCGGGTCTGCGGAGCGACGGTGCTTTACGGACGCACTTACACCGCCGGCGAGGATCTGCCAAAAGAGCCAAAAACCGCGGTGCTTGCGTACAACTTCTGGCAGCGGCGCTTTGGCGGAGATCCGCAAGTGATCGGAAGGCGGATCACTCTAAGCGGCGAACGCTATGAAATCATCGGCGTGGTCGGTCCTAATCTCAAAATCGAAATCGACGAACCGCCTGACATCTACATTCCGTTTCAAATCGATCCCAACAAAGTCGACAACGGACATTACTTTAATGTCATCGGCCGGTTGAAGCCGGGTGTGACTTTAGCGGTTGCCAATGCTCAACTGTAAGCCGGATATGAGGAGTACCGCAAGCAGAATCCTGTGCCTTTCGATTACCCGCAAACCGGGTTTGCGGTGCAGCCTTTGCGGGAAGTGATTGTGGGCGGAGTTCGGGAATCGCTGCTGATTCTGGTGGGCGCTGTCAGCCTGGTGCTGCTAATCGCTTGCGCGAATGTCGCCAATTTACTACTCGCGAGAGCAACCGGACGAAAGCGCGAGATCGCAATTCGGGCGGCAGTGGGCGCCGGCCGGGGGCGGATCGTCCGTCAACTGCTGACCGAGAGCGTGATACTGTCCGTCGTTGGCGGCGTCTTTGGTTTGGCGCTCGGCTATGTAGGAATTCGCGCGATTCTCAGCGTGAGCCCGGGCAACATTCCCCGCATCGGACTGCACGGCGGCAATGTCGCCATCGATTGGCAGGTTTTGGCGTTCACGCTGGCGCTTTCGCTGGTAACGGGAATCCTTTTCGGCCTGGTGCCCGCGCTCCAGTCTTCGCGAGCCGATCTCAATACCGCCCTCAAAGAGAGCAGCAATCGCAGCGGGACCGGATTGCGCCATAACAAAACGCGAGCGTTGCTCGTAACCACGGAGATGGCTCTGGCCTTGGTCCTGCTTATCGGAGCGGCGCTGCTGATCCGGACCTTTATCGCGATCCGGAACGTCAATCCTGGATTCGACGCGCGCAATATTCTGCAAATGCGGATGTCGCTCACCGGACCGGAATTCGCGCACGTAAGCGGTGTTACACGGTTAGTTCACGAAGGTCTTCGCCAGATCAATGCGGTGCCGGGCGTGGAGGTTGCGGCGGCTACCTGCTGCGTGCCTTTAGAAGGCGGCTTTGGTCTGCCGTTCCAAATCATTGGCAGGCCGCCGGGGCCAACGGCCAGCGGCGGCTCCGGATGGACTATGGTTTCGGCGGGTTACTTCGAGACCTTCAAGGTGCCCGTCCTGCGAGGCCGTAGCTTTATCGAGAAGGACGACGGTGGACCGCCCCTCGTGATTATCAATCAGGCGCTCGTGAAGCAGTTCTGGAAGCATAGCGACCCGTTGAACGATCGGATCGTCATCGGCCGCGGGGTTGGTCCCGCGTTTACGGACGAGCCGCCTCGTCAAATTATCGGCGTCGTAGGAGATGTACGCGACGGAGCGTTGAATGCAGACCCGCGGCCCAACATGTATGTTCTTTCGTCGCAGATCGGAGATGGCGAGTTCGCCCTAGCTTCTCAGATTGTGCCCTGGGCATGGGTGGTCCGTACGCGAGTGCCGCCGCTTTCGCTGAGTAATTCGATCCAGAAAGCCTTACAGGAATCGAGCGGCGGCTTGCCCGTCGCGCAGGTCCGCACCATGGAGGAGACGATGTCTCGCTCCACTGCCGCGCAAAGCTTCAACACCCTTGTTCTAACGATCTTCGGTTGCTCGGCGCTGCTGCTGGCGGCGATTGGAATTTACGGTTTGATGGCCTACTCGGTAGCCCAGCGCACGCAAGAGATCGGCATTCGAATGGCTCTCGGCGCGGGAGCGAGCAGAGTCCGGAACCTGGTTGTGCTTCAGGGACTGCGTCTCGCCGCGGTGGGAGTGATCGTCGGCTTGGCCGCGGCATTTGGCTTGACGCGGCTGATCGCAAGTTTTTTATATGGCGTGAAGGCTTGGGATCCTCTGGTTTTCTCAAGCGTGCCGCTGGTCCTGCTTGCGGTCGCTTGGATCGCGGTGTGGGTTCCCGCGCTCCGCGCCAGCCGCGTCGATCCCATCGAGGCTTTGCGGTATGAATAATAGTTTCTGTCCTTATGAAGATCGCCCTTCGGGTCGCTGCATGCATTCTGGTAGCTCCAGTGGTTTTGTTTTTCGGCGCGCGGGGCGCGATCCTGCTTGCAACGAAAGTCTTGGAACACCGCTACCCGCCGCCGGGGCAGATGGTCGACGTGGCTGCGGACCGGCGGTTGCATCTTTACTGCACAGGTAGCGGCAGCCCCACGATCGTTTTGGAGACCGGGATCGGGACGGATTGGATCTCGTGGCGGCCTCTCTCCTCCGCGCTGGCCGAATCGCACAAAGTTTGCGTTTATGATCGCGCGGGCTACGCCTGGAGCGATCCGGGACCGATGCCGCGAACGGCACTCGCGACCGCGACAGATCTTCATGCGATGCTCGCCAATGCGCCGGTTGCGGGTCCATATTTGCTTGTGGCGCATTCGTTCGGCGGCTACATCGCGCGAATGTACGCCAGCCGGTATGAGGACTCACTCAGCGGAATCGTTATGGTCGATCCGCTGCAGGAAGAGGATGGGCATGCACCGAATCCCGGCCCACGCGGGTTGCTTGCCCTGCTGCCGCCGATCGGCCTGGACCGGCTGAAGCGCCTATATAAAGGCGCTGCGGCGCTGCCACCGGATTTAAAGGACGCCCCGGAGCCATATCAGGACCGGTTTATATTCGCGTCATCCATGGTGCAGTTGAAGAGCGAGCGCAACGAGTTCGACTCGCTTCCGCTGAGCGAACAGGAGCTAGCGGGCGTGCAATTTCCAGCCGATGTTCCACTCACCGTCATCACCGCGGGGCACGATCCGGAACACTGGAGGCGTCAGGAAAGGCTCGTGCATATGTCGCGTCTCGGCGCGCATGTGCGCGCAGCCGACAGCGGACACTCTGTGCAGCAGTTTCAGCCCGACATAATCATGAATGCGGTCGAAGAGATGCTTAAGAAAACGGGTTCATGAAATATCCGGTCGTGTTTGTGGCAATCGTAGTCCTGCTCGGCGCGGGCCTGCGGCTTTCCACGCTCGATAAGCGGAGCATTACTCACCCGGAGATGTACGTTCCGGGCATCCGGCTGCCGGCTGCCATTTCAGAACCCGCGGAGCGGTTGACAATCACGAGCATTCTTACCGGAACATTTTCCTCCGACACGCATCCGCCAGGTTATTATTTGGCGATGTTTCCCTGGACGCGGATTGCGGGAACCAGCTTGCAAGCGATCCGGCTCCCTTCGGCGCTGCTGGGGATCGCGTGCATTCCGCTGCTCTATGCGGTAGGCGCGTTGATCGGGCGTCCGGGGGCGGGTGCGGCGGCTGCTGCGATGCTGGCGCTCAGCGGTTATCACGTGTTCTGGAGCCAGGTGGCGAGAATGTTCGCGCTGAGTTGCTTTTTAGGCCTGTGCGCTACCGTTCTGCTGCTCTGGATCGTGCGGTTCAACAAGCCTCGCCCGCTGGCGACCGCGGTTTACGTGGCTGTTTTGTTGGCCGGAGTCACAACGCATGTGTTTTTCTGGGGCATCTTGGCCACGCACTTGATTTGGGCGCTCGGCAACGGTTGGGGTTTGAAAAGGCTGCCTGTTATTTGCCGCGCCCAGCTTCTGGCGCTGATACTCGGATCGCCGCTGATTGCCTTCGCGGGATATCAGAGCGGAAATGTCGTCGCCGATCTCAGCCGCGACGTCCCGAGCTTCGTTGCCGATCTGGTTTCCTTCGGATTCGTGCTGCCGGCGGAACGCTCAGGATTCTTTCCGGATGCCGTTCCCTTCACGGGCGCCTGGGCGTGGTGGGTTTTGCGCGCAGCGGTTGCGCTCACGGGCGCGGCGTTGCTGATTGTCGGATTGGGCCGGCTCTGGCGCGAAGGCTCGGGCAAAGCAGTGCTCGTGGGGTCATCCAACGCGCGAATGACCTGGAGAATCGCCTGGATCGTCGCGGGTATTTTTGGATCGCTTGCGATCATGGGGTTCCTCGCTATGTCGTTACGGCTTCCGGCCGATCAACTTCATCCAACGATTCGGATCACCAAGGCGCTGTTGCCGCTCCCGGTGCTTGTGGCTCTGTTTGCCGTCGTGCTCGACGCCCTATGGGTCCGGTTGCCGGCGGCCGGAAATTGGCGGCGGGCGTTTGCAGGCGAGCAGCCGCTGATTGCGCTCCTGGCGGTTGTTCCGTTCACTTTACTTTCGCTCCTGGCGCTGGTTCGCCCGGTTTTAAACCAACGTGGCCTGATGGTCGTCGCACCGTACGTGCTGCTCGTCATGGCTGCGGGCTTGGTGTCACTGCGGAGTAAACTCTGGATCGCGGCAAGCTGCGCTGTGGCATCGATCGCATTCGCCTCCGGGATCGTGGGCTACGGCCGGATGACGGTCGATCCCGCCGATTACCGGCAGTTCGCCTCGGCCGTCAAAGCGGAAATTCATTCGCAGGATCTCGTGTTTGTCAGAAAGGCATGGTATGAGACGCCGATCTTTTACTATCTGACCCCTGATCGCTACCGCCTGATCGGACGTAATTTCACGCAGGCCGCCGGCGAAAATCCCGAAGCTCGCATCTGGGCCGTGCTACTCTACGAGGACCAAACGCCAGATGAAATGCGAGCTGCGCTAAGAGGATATCGGATCACGCGCACAATTACGATGCCGCATGCCCATGCGTTTTTATTCGAGCCCGCGGCGATTCAGTCGCTAACGGCTGGGGTGAGCCGCTAACCGATGAGCCGTATCTCGGTGGTGATCGCATCGCTCGTAGGCCCTCCATTTATCGACGATTGCCTGAAGTCGGTCGAAGCTCAAGCCCAGGAGCTCGGGGCCGAAGTAATCGTGATTGCTTGCGGCGACAAGGAATACGCGAACCGAATTGCGCGCGGTTTTCCGTGGGTGAAAGTGATTCACGTGGCGCAGCGCGAAACCGTTCCCGCCCTGCGGTTGCGCGGCGTCGAGGCAGCCTCCGGCGATATGATCGCCATCGTCGAAGAGCACTGTCTGGCGTCGCGCGATTGGCTCTCTCGCGCCAGTGAAGCCTTCGCGGACGGCTCATTTGGTGTGGTGGGCGGCCCGGTTGTCGATTACGACTATAAGCGCCTCCGCGATTGGGTGGTTTACTTTATCGAATACAACAACTACCTTCCCCCATGGCGGTCCGGCGAGCGGCACGATTTAGGCAGCGCCAACATCGCTTATTTGCGCGAATTAATTCTCAAATACCGCGAATACATGAAGGACGGCTATTGGGAAGCGAGCTTGCATCCCCGTTTATTCGCCGATGCCGTGAAATTCCGGCCCGTTCCGGAGATGAAAGTGCATCACCGCGGCCCTTTCAACTACGGCTACTACCTCGGCCAGCGCTACTGGTTCAGCCGCGCATTTGCCGGGGCGCGCCAAATATCGTCCGCCGCAAAGATTGCGTATTTGATTGCTTCGCCTCTGGTTCCATTCTTACTGCTTGCTCGCATGAGCCGGCGAGTCGCCGAGCGAAACTGCCGTTTCGGCAAATTCATACAAGCAGTCCCTCTGATCTTCCCTGCCCTATGCGTCTACGCGGCGGGCGAGTTCATGGGCTACCTGGCCGGGCCGGGCGACGCGCTTTCGAAAGTGGAATAAATGGCATCCGATTCACCAGTTCTGTCGGTTGTCGTAGCCATCGTTAGCGATACCACGGGACCGCCGGACGCCTGCCATCTTGATCCTTGTCTGGCCGCGCTCATCGGGCAGAAGAACGCGCCTTCCATGGAGATTATCGTCGCGCATCTTCCTTCGGTAGAAGGGCTAACGCGAGTGCGCGAGCGGTACCCGCAAGTCCGGTTTCAAGAGGCTGACAATCTCCGTATGTATACGGGGCTGCCCGGCAGCCGCGAACATCACGATGAGATCCGCGCGCGCGGTTTGGCGCTGGCGCGCGGAAGCATTATTGCGCTGATCGAAGATCATGGCGTCGCGTGTGAAGACTGGAGCGCCAGGCTTTTAGAGGCGCATGGCAAAGGCTTTGCGGCCGTCGGCGGCGCGATAGAAAACGGCATCGATAAGCCACTCAACTGGGCCGTCTACTTTTGCGATTTCTTGCGTTATCAGCGGCCATTGCCCGAAGGCGAGTCGGCGATCGCCAGCGACGCGAATGTTTCCTATAAACGCGCCGCGCTCGAAAAAATTCAACCCGTCTGGGCGGAAGTATTCCACGAACATTCTGTAAACGCCGCGTTGCGGGCCCAGGGCGAGCGGCTCGCGCTCGCGCCCGATGCAGCGGTTTATCAACATCGACTGAATTTGAAACTGGGACCAGCGATGAAGGAGCGGTTTGTGTGGGGCAGATCGTACGCGGCTACACGCGCGGGCTTATCCTCAGCGGGCCGCCGTCTGTTCTATGCGATCTTCTCGCCGCTTTTGCCGGTACTGATGCTTGCCCGCATGACCTTAATGGCTTGGCAGAAGCGGCGCACCTTCGGCGCATTCATCAAAGGGGTTCCATTGACCGCGCTGCTGATTGTCAGCTGGTCTTGTGGCGAGTTGATCGGCTATCTCACAGGCCGTGCAAACGCGGCCGGAGCCCAGGCGGCGGAGGCGATCTCCCGCGGCGCATCGAGCGCCTTGAGATAATAACGGCATGCGCCGCCTGCGGTGCGCCGTTGCAGCCGTACTTTTCGCCGCCTGCGCCGTCGCGCAGTCCGCCACGCCTCGTCCGGCATTCGAGGCTTTTGAAGTCGCGACCATCAAGCCCACGGGCCCCGATGCGCGCGGCCGGTTCTTTCGAATGCAAACCGCGCAACAGTTCGTGGCTCAGAACCATGCCCTGAAACCGCTGATCGCGGCGGCCTACAATCTCCATCCGGACACGATTTTGGGCGGCGCTGCCTGGGTTGACTCCGATCATTACGATATCCGCGCCAAGACGCCGGGCGAGGTCCGGCCCAACCTCGATGAGCAAATGGCGATGCTGCGCAATCTCCTGGCCGAGAGATTCAGTCTCAAATTCCATCGTGAACAGAAGGACCTTCCGGTTTATGCTCTGACGGGAGCGAAGGGCGGCCCGAAGTTGACGGAGAGTACCACTTCTCCCGATGCTTCTCCCGAAGGACCTCCTCCGCTGATCTTCGTTATTTCGCCGGCTCTCGTTCGCTTGCCCGCCCGGAACGCAACGATGGCGGAGCTTGCGTCGATAATGCAGCGCGCCGCGCTCGATCGTCCGGTAATCGATCGGACAGGCCTAAGCGCAAGGTACGATTTCGACCTCGAGTTCACGCCCGATGAGACGGTATTCGGTGGGGCGTTCGCAGCGCCGCCCGCTACGGATGATGTCGCCAAGCCTGACCTTCGTGCAGCCATGCAGCAGCAACTTGGACTGCGATTGGAAGCGACCAAGGGACCAGTGGCCCTGCTCATGATCGATCACGCGGAGCGGCCTTCGGCGAACTAGTATCTACTTGGATCAGTACAACGGGGCTGCGGCGTTGGAGCCGAAGCGGCATTGCCTGTACAATCACAAAATAAGGGAAACAAGCATGAGCCAGCAAGGTCGAATCCTCGGCATCGGCGGCATCTTCTTCAAGTCCGCCAATTGGGAACAAATGCAGGAGTGGTACTCAAAGCATCTCGGCCTTGCCGACAGCGGCCATGGTGTCATGCTGCCGTGGCGAGAAAAAGACAATCCCGAAAGTGAGCAGATGACAATCTGGAGCATTTTCCCCGGCAACAGCAAATACTTCGAGCCCAGCCCAGCCTCGTTCATGGTCAACTACATCGTCGACGATCTCGAAGCACTGCTCGACCGCCTGGCGAAGGAAGGCGTCCGCATCGATCCTAAGCGCCAAGACGAAAGTTACGGCCGCTTCGCGTGGATTTACGATCCCGACGGCAATAAAATCGAGCTGTGGCAGCCGCTGAATGCGGAAAAAGAGGCGGGGTAAAGTCTGCCCACAAGGTTCTCCCTGCCGGCCCCCTCGCGTCGCGTCGCGGCTCAGAACATGATGTGAGCCAAGCTCCCATTCCGAGGAGCGGCCTCACAGGTAGGCTTATAGTCCCGCAAAGTGGGATTAACCGTACCTTTGGAACAAGCCCCTTCAAGTCCGGCCGAGAGCACGCCATGCAACAGATAACCTCCTGAATTACAATGTGTTATTTGTGCTGGGGCCAGCTCGGCTCACCCTTACTGCTAAATGGCAGATAGCGTGCCATTGCAGGGGTAGCTCGTCGAAGTCAATCACATGAATCTCGGAGGCCGGCTTGTTCGCCACGCGCGCATTACCTGGAAGAACTATGCTGGCTTGCCTAGTCCTCCCTTCCTGATTCTGTTCATAAACTCCATCTGCAATCAGAAATGCGAGCACTGCTTCTATTGGAAAAATCTCAACCGCCGCGATGACCTCACGAAAGACGAGATCTTTGAGCTTTCGCGATCGCTTGGACGTATCGAAAATCTGAACCTCTCAGGCGGGGAGCCATTCCTGCGCGCCGAATTCGGCGAAATCTGCCGGCAGTTCATTCGTCACAACCAGGTCCGGCAGATTTACGTTCCGACGAATGGATACTTCACCGATCGGACCGTCAAGCAGATTACGGAAACGCTGAAAGAGAAAGATCTCGACCTGTTCGTGGCGGAAATTTCGCTCGATGGAGTCGGCGAATTTCACAATAAGTTCCGCGGCTCGCCGGGCGCTTTCGACAAGGCGATGCAAACCTACGATGCATTGGCCAAGCTCCAGGAAACCGACCCGCGCCTGCGCATTCACTCCATCTCGACGGCGACGGACGTCAATATGGACGAAATCCGGCGGCTGACATCATACCTGTTCGATCGCTGCCCGAAGATGGACCATCACAACCTCGCGCTTATTCGCGGCGACCGCAAGAATCCGTCGCTTCAGGGACCAAGCCTGGACCAATACCGGCGGCTGTATGAATACATCCGGCGCTTGTGGGCGCCGCGCGAGCATGGGCGGTACGGCTCGGTGGTCGAGCCGATGCTACAGTGGGCGAAATCGCGGACGGCAACCGCGCAGGAGCAGATCATTCCGTGCCGCGCGGGCGTCCTGAGCGCCGTCGTTTATTCTAACGGCGACGTAAGTGTGTGCGAAAGCCATGCGCCGCTTGGAAATCTCAGGCAAAAAAGTTTTCCGGAGATCTGGCGCTCGGCCGAAGCCGAAGCATTACGTAAGTCGATCGCAGCCAAGCAGTGCTATTGCACGAACGAAGTGTTCCTTTGGCCGAGCATTACCTATCAACCGCATCAGCTTGTGCGCACCATTTTGGGAGCAAAGGTGTGGAGATCGGCTCCGGCGCTGGCGGAGGAGGAGCGGGAACCGTATACCGTAAATGCATCGCCGGATCACGAGCGGCTAGTCAGCATTCAAACTCAACGGGAGAGGGCTTAGATGCAACCTGCCCCTGCCGCGCAGAACCCCTCAATGGTGGATGCCAAAGCAGCGCCCGCGCCGCAGGGCCTTGCGACGAACCTGCTGTTTCTGCTTTCAGGAGAGTTTGCGGCAAAGCTCCTGACGTTCGCCAGCTTCAGCTACCTTGCGCGGACGCTCGGCCCGCGCGATTACGGTTTCATCGAATTTACGCTCGCCTTAATGGTCTTTTTTACGCTGCCCGTGGATCTGGGACTGGGATCTTACGGCGCGCGTGAAATCGCGCGCGATCCTTCGCGCGCGCCGCAGCTATTGCATGAGATTACGGGCCTGCGTCTCTTTTTGTCGATTTGCTCGATGGCCGCCCTCGCCATAGTGGCGCCGTTTCTTCATCAATCGCACAAGCTTAAAGAATTGCTGGTCCTGTACGGCTTAAGCCTGCTGGGCGCGCCCTTTTTGCTGCAATGGCTATTCCAGGGCCATGACCAAATGCGCTGGGTCGCGTTGACCTCCATCGTCCGTCAGTTGAGCTATGCCGGCTTGGTTCTTCTCGTGTTTCGTCGTGGCACGCCGTTGCTCTACATCGGCGTGATCGAATGCGCATCGGTCGCAGCCGCGGCGCTGTTCTGCGTATACGTGACGCGGAAACGGATGCAGCTCGCATGGCCCTGGCCGGATCTGAAGCTCAAACGGCTGCTGGTTCATTTAAAGGAATCTTCTCCCATCGGCCTGACGGAGCTGGCGTGGGGGTTCATGTGGTATTTCTGCACGGTTCTGTTGGGCATGATTTTTTCGGATGCGACGCTGGGATGGTGGGGCGCTTCGCACCGGGCGTTGATGGCGCTGCACACTTTCGTGTGGCTGTATTTCTTTAATCTTCTCCCGTCGATCTCACGGTGTGCGCTGCGGTCGAAAGAAGATCTGCTCGATCTGATGGATGAATCCGTGCGTTTCACCGCGTGGACGGGTCTGTTCGCGGGCGGCTTCCTGATGGTTGCCGCGGCAGACCTGCTCGGATTGCTGTATGGGCCGAATTTCCGGAATGCCGCGGGGTCGTTCTCGGTGCTGGTATGGATGCTGCCAGTGGCGATGCTGAGCGGCCATCATCGCTACATTCTGATCGCATACAAACAGCAGGGCCGCCTGTTGGTGTGCACGGCAATCTCCGCCGCCACCGCCGTAGTGCTGGGGCTGATTCTGGTGCCGCGCTATGACGGGCCCGGCGCAGCATGGGCGCTGCTGATTGCCAATATCGTCAACTTCGCCCTAGTTTATTTTTCCGTAAAACAACTCGTCGTTGAAGTGCCGGTTCATAAAGAACTCGTGGCCCCGCTAGTTTCGCTGACGTTGGCCGCCGCTGTTTTTCTTACATTAAACGGGATCAATTATTGGATCGCACTTACGGCCGCCTGCGCGGTATATATAACCAGCTTCGCCTTCGTGGACGGCCGCCGCTTTGCGGAAATCGTAATGGCAGCCGCACGGCGCCGCCAATTAGCCGGCCAGGTTTTGTAGACGAGGTTGTAGGACAAGCTTCAGCTTGTCCATGCTTCACCTTGTCTTTTGCACGACAAGCTTCAACTTTTCGACCGATGGGCAAGCTGAAGCTTGCCCTACTGGGAGGAAACGCCTCCTCAATTTATTGCGTCGTTAGGGGTGATGCAATCTCAGAGGATTAGGACGTCCTTTTTTGGCCTTTTCGCCTTTATTTTATTCTGTTTAGCAGCCGCTGCACAGCCCAGCCGGATTACCCGGCGAATCGATGACGGCGATCGCATCAGCCTCCGAGGGCATATCCATCCAAAGGCCCTGCCGGACTATGATCAGGGCCGGGTTGCTCCTTCCTTCGATCTGTCTTACGTAAGCCTGGTATTAGCGCCTTCGGCCGCCCAACAGGCGGACCTCGAAAATCTGCTTGTGCAGCAGCGCACGCCCGGCTCTCCGAATTTTCATCGGTGGCTGAGTCCGGAGGATTTCGGAAAGCGTTTCGGTCCTAGCGACGCCGATATCGCCCAGATCGCCGCATGGCTACAAAACCAGGGGATGAAGGTAACGTATGTAGCGCGCGGCCATGAGTGGATCGCGTTCGATGCCACCGCCGCGCAAGCCGAGGCCGCATTTGGAACGGAGCTGCATCAATATCTAGTCAACGGCGAATTGCATTTCGCCAACGCGACCGCGCCTTCCATTCCAAGCGCGCTCGCAGGCGTCGTCGCCGGCATCCGTGGGCTGCACGATTTTCGGCCACACCCACGGGCAATACGGAAATCGGTCGCGGATTACACCTCGGCGAATGGAACACATTATGTCGCGCCCAACGATATCGCAACCATCTACGACATTGCGCCTTTGTATAACGCAGGAATCGACGGGTCGGGTCAAAAGCTCGCGGTAGCCGGGCAGTCGAACATTTCGCTGTCCGACATTGAGCAGTTCCGAAGCACCTTCGGACTTCCAGCGAACGATCCGCAAGTCGTGCTGGTGCCGGGTTCGCGCAATCCGGGCATTGTATCGGGCGACGTAGATGAATCGCATCTGGATCTGGAATGGGCCGGGGCGATTGCGAGAAATGCCCAAATAATCTACATCTACGCCCCGGACGTGTCTACGTCGGAGCAATATGCTATCGATCAGAATATCGCTCCCGTGCTGAGCGAAAGTTACGGCGGGTGCGAGCCGGAGACCTTCCCGGCCGATGCAACCGCCATGCGCTCCCTGGCGCAGCAAGCGAATGCGCAAGGCGTCACGTGGTTCGCTCCCTCCGGGGACAACGGCGCTGCGGATTGTAATGACGCGCAAAATCCGGGACTGGCCGTGGATATTCCGGCCGCCATTCCTGAAGTGACGGGGGTCGGCGGAACGCAGTTCGACGAAGGCGTCGGCAATTACTGGAACGTGACTAACGACGCCACGGGCGCTTCCGCACGATCGTACATTCCCGAAGCCGCGTGGAACGATAGCGCCCTCGAAGGTCAGCCTTCGGCGAGCGGCGGGGGCGCAAGCATCTTTTTCGCGAAACCTTCATGGCAGACTGTTGCGGGCGTACCCAATGATAATGCGCGTCACGTTCCGGACATCGCGCTGAATGCGTCGCCGAGTCATGACGCGTACATCACCTATTCGAGCGGCCGGCAATTCGTGGGTGGCACTTCGGCGGGGGTCCCGATCTATGCCGCTATCGCCACGCTCCTGAATCAATATTTGGTCGGAACAGGCGCGCAATCCGCGCCGGGACTCGGAAATATTAACCCGAACCTGTACGCGCTGTATCAGGCGGTGCCTGAGGCTTTCCACGATGTGACCACCGGCAACAATATCGTCACAGTGGCTTGCCCGGTTCGAAGCCGTTCGGGCTGCGCTGCTACGCCCGTTGGATACAGCGCCGGCCCGGGTTATGACCAGGTGACCGGATTGGGATCGGTGGACGCATACGCGCTGATCACCAATTGGACGAGGGCCGGAGCGGTGAGCGGAACCTCATCGGTGCAAATGACCTTGGTGCCGAGCCAGACGACGGTGGCAGCGGGCGATCAGGTCGACCTGATTGCGACGGTAACGGACCCAAGCGGAACAACACCCAGCGGAACGGTCGTGTTCACGTCCGGCAAGGCGGTGCTCGGATCGGTGGTGCTTACCGGATCGGGAATGACAGCCACAGCGACGCTAACCGTAAACGGCTCCCAAATACCCGGTGGAACAATCGCAGCCTCCTACACGGGGCCGTCAGGAAATCAGACGGCGACGGCATCGGTCGTGACGTCCTCTCTCGCGCGCAGCTCCAACGCGGCTCCGAACATTGCAGCCCTGATAAATGGGGCGTCTTTCCGGCAGGCACATGCGCCGGGCGGAGTAGCAACGGTATTCGGGTCGCAGCTTTCTCAATCCACTCAGGCTGCGGGCAGCGTGCCCTTGCCGGTATCGATGGCGGGAGTCACGGTTACTGTGAACGGGGTCATCGCGCCGTTGTATTATGCATCTCCAACCCAAGTGAATTTTCAGATTCCATATACCACGCCAACTGGAACGGCGACAGTGGCGATCAATAATGATGGTCAGGTCACTTCTCAGAGCATTACCATCTCCGCCCTCGCGCCAGGAATTTTCACGGATCAAAACGGCGTGCTGGTCCCGAGCGGCTCGGCTTCCAGCGGTCAAGTGATTTCGCTTTATTTCACAGGCGCGGGCGCCATATCGCCGGCGTTGTCCACCGGCAGCGCGCCATCGATGCAAGCCCAGATCGCCTCACTGCCGCGGCCGCTGCAGATGGTAGGGGTGACGGTGGCGGGCGTCTCGGCTCCCATCCAATTCGCCGGCGATGCACCTGGGCTGGTGGGCGTGATCCAGGTCAATTTTCAGGTGCCTGGCGGAGTGCCTACCGGTCCGCAACAGGTCGTAGTCACAGTGGGCGGCGTTGCCAGTCCGCCGGTGATGCTGACGATTCATTAAGCGGCTCTAGCCTGCGATACCGCCGCAGGCTGAGGCCCCT
The DNA here is from genome assembly GCA_019261985.1 of Bryobacterales bacterium. Classification (GTDB taxonomy): domain Bacteria; phylum Acidobacteriota; class Terriglobia; order Bryobacterales; family Bryobacteraceae; genus Palsa-187. The sequence goes on from JAFAQY010000088.1 coordinate 50,066, forward strand.
CCCCTAAACCCGGCTAATGCCCCGGGTTTTGGACCTTCTGCTGCGCCTGCCAGTCCAACTGACGCACCATCTCCTCGGGATCTTTGGAAAGCTCCTGGTTATCCAGATCGGTGGCGATCACGGGAGCGGGCGGGACGTCGAGGTCGATCGTCTTCGCGCGTTTGGAAGGCTTGGGCACGGGTGGAAAGTAATCTTTCTTTCCGCTGCGCAGATCATCGAGGACGGCACGAATGTATTTTTTCATGCCTCATGTTGAGCACGGCGCATTCGCCCTCCCAAGCTCATGCGCCGTAAACCTAGGCGGCTGCTCAACATTTAGATTTGTCCGTCTCGTGACCTGGGTTCCTACCAGCGGAAACCGAACGACACCGGTACGTAATCCGTATGGATCGAGCTGGTCAGGAAAATGCGAGTCCAACGCGCTTCGGCAAAGAATTTTCCGCGCGCGCGAGGGCCGAACGCAATTCCCATGCCGCCGTTAATTCCAGGCTTGTTCACCGTATAAGAGGCGAGAACCTGATTGGCCGGCACGCCCACTGGGTAAAAGAAGCCGAAAAACGGGTTAAACCCGGTAAAAGTCTGAATCGTCGGAGCGGTGAATTCCTGCGTCCGATGATACAAGCCGCCCCCGCCAATCGCATAAATATCGAAATGGCTGTGCGGAATCAGATGAACGATGGGATTCACGGTCGCCGAGAAAATATTCACGTTACCCCCCGGTACGCCAATATTATTTAAAACCGAGGATTTGATACCCATCGAGTTGTAATCGAGTTGGAGCTTCGCGCCGACAACGGGCGAAAAATTATAGCCAATGCCGCCTTGAACATTCCACCCCATATCCAGATGATCGGCGGATCTGCTTACCGGCGAGGTGAAGCCAGCGCCGAAATCCACAAGGACGTGCTGGAACTCCTGAGCCGAAGCCGTGCCAATGACAAAAAGAGAGCATGCCGCTAGAGCCGATGCTTTCATGAGACCACCTCCGCACGAATGATGAATGGAATTTGGCTGTCGTTTCAGCGGCTGGCCCTTGAGATGATGGAAGCAGACCTAATGCCGGCCACCTTAAGCGTTATTAATCTGAGGAAGCATTACGGCGACGTAACTGCCGTGGACGGGGTTTCATTCGAGGTCGCGCGCAATGAGATTGTCGGTCTTTTGGGACCAAACGGCGCGGGAAAAACGACCACCATTAATATGATTTTGGGAGTTCTTGAGCCCAGCGCGGGCACCATTTGCATCGAGGAAGTGGATCTGGCAAGGCACCGGTCCAGGGCTTTAGAGCGCACAAATTTCGCCGCTGTCTATGCCGCTCTTCCCGGCAATCTGACGGTGGCGCAAAACCTGCGAATATTCGGAATGCTTTATGGCGTAAAAGAGCTCAGCACCCGTATTCGCGAGCTGATCGAGCAATTCGATCTTGTGAAATTTCGCGATACTAAATATGGCCTGCTCTCCTCCGGCGAGCAGACGCGCGTCTCGCTTGCCAAGGCGATGTTGAATGAGCCATCGCTTTTGCTGCTGGATGAGCCGACAGCTTCGCTCGATCCGGCCACCGCCCGCGAGATCCGTTCCCAAATCCGCGCGTTCGCGCTTCAGGGTACCAGCGGCGTGCTATGGACTTCCCACAATATGTATGAAGTCGAAGACGTCTGCGACCGGGTGCTGTTCCTTTCCCACGGCAAAATCCTGCTGGAAGGAGATCCCAAGACTCTGCCGCGCGAGCACGGCAAGGCAACGCTTGAGGATCTGTTCATCCAGGTCGCCCGCGAACCGTTGACGCTTCAGGACTGACCTATGCGGGCACTGCAACAACCAGCGCACAACGCCCGCCGGAGCGGCCCGGGTTTGGGCAGCAATGGAGCGCCGGCATCAGGCGCCGGGCGCGCTGCGCTGAATCGAACCGGAGCAATCGTGCTTCGCCAGCTTTATCTGTTATCCGGAAGCCCGGCTCGAATTGTGCCTTTGTTTGCGTGGGTGGCGATCGATATCGTGCTGTGGGGTTTTATAACGCGATATCTCAATTCGGTAACCAACTCCGGTTTGAATTTCGTTCCCGCGCTTTTGGGAGCCGTTCTGCTGTGGGATTTCATGGTCCGCGTGATGCAGGGGATCACGACAACATTCTTTGAAGATGTTTGGACCCGTAATTTTCTCAATTTCTTCGCGACCCCCCTCAAAACCTCTGAATATGTTTTGGGGCTGGTGCTGTCCAGTATTGCGACCAGCCTGGTCGGGCTCGCGGTAATGCTGATCCTGGCTTCTGCCGTCTTCGGGCTTTCTTTCGTTGTATATGGGGCCATGTTGGTGCCGTTTCTTCTGGTTCTATTTATGTTGGGCATCGGGCTCGGCATAGCAGGAAGCGCGATCGTGTTGCGCCTGGGACCTGTCGCGGAATGGTTTATTTGGCCGATTCCAGCGCTGTTGTCACCGTTTGCGGGGGTGTTTTATCCCATCTCGACGCTACCCGGTTGGATGCAATACTGCGCTCGCCTACTGCCCGCATCGTATGTCTTTGAAGGAATGCGGGCGGTAGTCTCGTCGCGTTCGATTTCCATCCCGAATCTGCTACTCGGCGGCGCTCTTGCTGTTCTGTATATTTTCCTCGCCGGTTGGTTCTTCGGCTATATCTACCGCCACGCCGTTAGAAACGGTTTGATCGCGCGATACAGCGCTGAAGGACCGGGTTAATTCCACGCATTCCTCTTTAAACGGGCGTCGCGTATTTTTAAATAAAAGCGCGCCACGTGGGGACATCTCCCGCGACAAATGAGCGAGCGGCGGGTGTTTTCTACCGTGTCCTACCGCTCTCTCTGCAAGAACTCCGTAACGCCCGTAAAAAATTCACGCGCAAACGCAAGGTCCAAAGCGTAAACGCCTCAATTGCAAATGCTTTTGTGTTGCGGAACAGTATTTGCACAAGTAAAGGCGAGTGGATCCAGTCAGGTTACCTGGATGGAGGAAAGGAGAAGAAAAGAGAATGAAGTCGTCAACTAAAAAAGCCGCCGTTCTTTGCGGTGTGGCTATGGCCGCGGGTTTTTTTGCTTTCCGCGCCAACGCGGATGAATGGGACAAGAAAACGATTCTGACAGTGAATCAGCCGATTCAGATATCGGACACCTATCTTGACCCCGGTACGTACGTGCTGAAGCTTGATCGCTCGCCTTCCGATCGTCATATTGTTCGAATTTATAACGAACGGGAAAATCATCTATATAACACGGTGTTGGCTTATCCTAACTATAGAATTCGGCCCACCGGCAGTTCACAATTCACGTTCTACGAAACGCCTGCCGGAACGGCTCGCGCGATGCGTGCGTGGTTTTACCCCGGAGATAACTTCGGTCAAGAATTCCCGTACCCAAAGAGCCTCAGACAGGTAGCGGTAGCGACTATCGCGCCGGCCCCTGCGGCCCCGCCCGCGCCCGCCCCTCAGGTAGTAGAACAGGAAGCGGCTCCTGCGCCGGCCCCTGCCCCTGCGGTAGCTGAAACCCAGCGGCAGGAGGAGACACAAGTAGAGATCGCGCAGAACAATAGTCCTGCGCCGCCGCCTGCAGCGCCCGTAGAAACAGCACCCGCCCAACCGGAAACTCAGCCCCAGGTGAATACGCAGCCTCAGACTGCGAATACCCAGCCTCAAGAGTTGCCGCGGACGGCGAGTGTTTTTCCTCTAATCGGCCTTGCCGGTCTTATTTCGTTTGGCCTTTATGGCCTGTTGCGCGCTAAACAATTATCGTAAGTAAGCAACTTACAAAGCGAGGCAGATATGAACCGGCGCTCGGCACTGCGAATCTTGGCAGGGGGCGCCGGTTGCTTTTTGCCCCGCGCGTTCGCCGCCCGTTCCGACCAACAGGAAGAATTTACGTTACGCAGCGAAACGCGACTGGTTTTAGTCGATGTCAGCGTGCAGGATGGTCAGCGCAACTATGTGACCGGTCTTTCGAAGGAAAACTTCGTTTTGTCGGAGGACGGGCGGCCGCAGACGATTACTATCTTCGATAATGAGGATTTGCCGGTGACCGTCGGTATCCTTGTCGATGAGAGCCGGAGCATGGGACCGAAGAGAGACGATGTCTTGCAGGCGGCCACGGAATTGATTAGCGAAAGTAATCCGTTGGACGAAGTATTTGTCCTGAATTTCAACGACATAGTAACCGCCGGATTACCGCCGGACAAATTATTTTCCTCCGACATTATGGAGTTACAATCGGCGCTTTATCGAGGTTTTCCGCAGGGCCGGACGGCGCTATACGATGCGGTCGCAGCCGGGCTGCGGCAACTCAAACTTGGCCGGCAAAACCGAAAGACCCTGGTTCTGATCAGCGATGGCGGCGATAATGCCAGCGAACATACCCGTCATGACGCGGTCGACCTTGTCGAAAATAGTTTTGCGACGATTTACACTGTCGGCTTGTACGACGCCGACGATCCCGATAGCAAACCCGGCATTCTCACCCACCTTGCGCATATAAGCGGAGGCGAAGCCTATTTCCCCGAAAATCCTCCCGAAACCATCCCCATCTGCCGTAGGATTGCGAAAGAAATCCGCTCGCGTTATACCTTGGGGTATCGTCCAGAAGCGGGTTCCGGCAAGGAACGTGTGCGTCACCTTCGCATTCAGGTCAACGCGCCGGGGCGCGAACATTTACGCGTTCGCGCACGGGAAAGCTACCGGCTATGACCCGCACCGGCAGGACCCGCTTGTCGCGCGTGCTGGAGCGAGCTTTTCTTTTCCTCGGGTTGCTGGGAGTGCTCGCATGGGCGGGTTCAGAGGCTGTGTCCGCAATCTGGCAGGACTGGGGCGGTTGGGTGCTCGATCGCGAAGTCGCTGGAAAAACAGTAAACATTGCGGATTATCTCGCCGACCGCGGAGACGCGCTTAAGCAGCGCATGGAAGAATGGATCGGCGCCGCTGCGCCGCGGCGCGCAACGGCCACTGTGCAGCCGCGTTCCGTAACTCCACCAACTCTATCGAAACGAGCGCCCTTCATCGGGCCAGATGGCCTTGTTGGGCGCGTCACGATCCCCCGCTTGAGTTTGAGCGCCATCGTTCGTGAAGGGACCAGCGGCAAAACTCTAAGCATCGCTGCCGGACATATCCCTGGAACTGCGTTTCCCGGCCCATCTGGAAACACCGCAATAGCAGGGCACCGGGATACACTATTTCGCGGTCTAAAGGACATCAAGAATGGCGACGTGATTGATTTCGAAACGCTGCAAGGCCAGTTCGAATATGAAGTTGAATCAACGGAAATCGTGACACCGAAAGATGTAGAGGTGCTGAATCCCGGTCCCCACCCGCAGCTGACATTGGTCACTTGCTATCCGTTCTATTACGTCGGGAACGCGCCAAAGCGGTTCATCGTGAAAGCACGGTTAATGTCCGAAGCACAGCCAGAACCCGGCGTTATACGCGAGGTCGCGTTACAGGCACAGAGACCGGCTCCGCCGAAACCATCTCAGCCATTGGTCGAGCGAAATCACGGTCCCCGTAAGCTGTCATTCACCATCCCCGTCCATCACAGCCGCCAGCTCACTCCCGGAATATCACTGGGCATTACGGATGCAAACGTCGAGGGAGGTGGCGTGTACGGCTGGATGTGGCTCATGCCGGACAGGCGCACGATCTGGCTCCACGACCGGGGCATCGACGACCCTCTGATTTTTTCCAGCGGCCCCGGCGGCGAACGCGCGGAGCTGACGATTACAAAAATCGGCGAGGAGTCGGTGTCTGGGTACGTGGTTTTGCCGGAGCAAAAGCCCGAACAACAGTAACGACGTACTGATAAAGGGACGCCCGCTGAACCCGAGCTAGCTCGATCAGGCACCCGGTATACTGGAAGCGGAGAACCAAGTGTCAATCGGACGTTTTCTGCGCCTTTCGGCCCACCTGCAGATGCTCCCTATTTTAGAAGGGGGCGAAGAAACCCTCATCGGCGGGCAAGCCGTGATGGAGGGCGTGATGATGCTCGCGCCGCACAGCTGCTGCATTGCCGTGCGCAAGCCGGACGGCGAAATCGTCACGGAAGAAAGGCCGGTTCAGAAGGTCGCCGACCGCTATCCTATCTTCAGGTACCCGATTTTGCGCGGGCTGGGGAGGATCGGGCAGACAATGGCGCTCGGCAGCAAGGCGCTGAAGTATTCGTTCAATCAGGCGCTGGCGGCAGAAGCAGCCGCATCCGATGCCAAGAAGCCCGCTGAAGTAAATTCCTGGATGATGACGGGAAGCCTGATCTTCTCGGTCGCCCTTTTCCTATTCCTTTATAAATTCATCCCTCTGTTTTTGGCGACGAATTTGGGGCACGCGGTCCCGGTGCTTTCGAGTCGCTTCGCCATTAATATGACGGACGGCGCGATCCGCATCGCGATCTTTCTTACCTACCTGATGGTGCTATCCCGGCCTAAAGATATTCAGCGCGTGTTTCAATATCACGGCGCGGAGCACAAGGTGGTCTTCAATTACGAATCCGGCAAGCCGCTGAGTGTCGAAACCGCGCAGAAGTTCACGACGTTCCATCCGCGCTGCGGGACCTGCTTTTTGCTGGTGATGCTGGTGATCGCAACCGTAGTTTATGCGCTGCTTCCCGTCGATGGCTTTCTGGCGAAATTTGCGCTGAGGATCGCGTGCCTTCCGCTGATTGTGGGTCTAAGCTATGAACTGATCCGCTTCGCGGCACGGCGGCAAGGTACGCTCCTTGGTATGCTGACCGCTCCCGGGCTGTGGCTTCAGCGAATCACGACCAAGCCGCCGGATGATACGCAGGCGGCGGTAGCCATTCACGCGCTGAATGGCGCGATGGCGCTCGAAGCCAAGCAGGGCGGCGAGCTCATTGTCGCCTGATACCGGAACATAGATGCAATATCAGCAGAGGCTGGATGAGGCGGAGCGGCGCTTCGAGGAACTGACCGCGCAGATGGCCGATCCGGCCGTCATAAACGATCCTTCGCTGTATCGCAAAGTCAGCAAGGCCCAGAGCGATATGGTGGAGATCGTCACCAAGTACCGAGAGTGGAAAACCGCTCACCGGGACCTGGAAGGCGCCCGGGCGATGCTGGCTGACTCCGATGCGGATTTGCGGGCGATGGCTCAGGAAGAGATCCTACGCCTGGAACCGCAGCTTGCCGACGTCGAGCAGCAGCTTAAGTACCTGCTGCTTCCGAAAGACCCCAACGACGAAAAGAACATCATTTTAGAAATCCGCGCCGGGACTGGCGGCGATGAGGCCACTCTTTTTGCGGCGGAAGTATTTCGCATGTATTCACGGTTCGCGGAAGCGCGGCGGTGGAAGGTAGAGGTAACCTCGTCAAGCGAATCTTCGGTGGGAGGACTGAAGGAAGTCATCGCCCTCGTGAGCGGCAACAAAGTCTATAGCCAGCTGAAGTACGAGAGCGGCGTGCACCGAGTTCAGCGCGTGCCCGAAACCGAGCAGCAAGGCCGCGTGCACACCTCCGCGATCACCGTGGCGGTGCTTCCGGAGGCGGATGAAGTCGAGATCAATATCGACGAAAAGGATCTTCGAATCGATACGTTCTGCTCTTCCGGTCCCGGCGGCCAAAGCGTGAACACCACCTATTCCGCCGTGCGCATTACGCATCTCCCGACGGGTCTCGTGGTTTCCTGCCAGGATGAAAAATCGCAGATCAAGAACCGCGCCAAGGGCCTGCGCGTGCTGCGCTCCCGGCTTTATGAGCTCGAGCTCGAAAAGCAACAGGAAAAGATCGGGGCCGAGCGGCGCAGCATGGTGGGTTCGGGGGACCGCAGTGAAAAGATCCGTACCTACAACTTCCCGCAAAACCGCATCACCGATCACCGCATCGGTCTAACGCTGCATCAACTCAATCTGGTGATGGAAGGCAAGCTTGACCCGATTGTGGATGCGCTGACTAACTTCTATCAGACCGAAAAGCTGAAGGAACAGAGCGAAGCGGCGTAGATCCGCCTCCCGGCCGCGAGGAGCGGTAAGCCCGTGGACATCCGAACCGCGTTGCTTCAGGGCCGGCAATTGCTGGAAGAAGCCGGTATCGCGGCGCCCAGGCTCACGGCCGAAGTCCTTCTAATGCACGCGATCGGCTGCGAGCGCGCGTGGCTCTACGCACACTCCGATGACGAGCTTCGCGAGCTGTGGTGGATCCATTACGGCCGTTACTTGCATGAGCGGCTGAAAGGCAAACCCACGCAGTACATCACCGGGCGGCAAGAATTCTATGGCCGTGAATTCCGCGTGACCCCCGACGTCCTGATTCCCCGCCCCGAAACCGAGCACTCTGTGGAGGCGGCGCTGGAGCTTGCTCGCGAAGCGCGATCAATTGTCGATATTGGAACCGGCTCGGGCGCGATCGCCGTCACGCTGGCGCTCGAAACCAAGCTGCGCATTGTCGCAACCGATATTTCGGAGCGGGCGTTACGCATCGCGCGGGGAAATGCCGCCCGGCTGGGAGCCGCGGTTGACTTCGTCGCCTGCGATCTCGGTTACGCTCTCCGCGACGGTGCCTTCGATCTGGTCGTTTCCAATCCGCCCTATGTTCCGGGGGCCGATAAAGAAAACGTGCAAAAAGAAGTCCGGGAGTATGAGCCGCATGTGGCCTTATTCGGGGGCCTCGACGGCCTCGATGTCTGCCGGCGGCTGATTCCTGAGGCGCGCCGATTGCTCCGGCCCGGAGGCGTGCTGATCGTAGAAATCGGCGCTCTCATGGAACAACAAATGCGACAACTTCTTGCCGGGTGGCGGGACACTTTCGTTAAAACCGACCTTGCCGGTTTGCCGCGCGTTGTGGTGGCGCGGAGGCCGAGTCCGCCCGCCGTGTCATGATGTCGGCATGCAATGGTTCGAGAACGAAGAATTCTGGAGTCTTTTGTATCCGAGGCTGTTTCGCGACCGGCATTTTGAAGCCGCGCCCGAAGAAGTAGATCGCGTACTGGCGCTCAGCGGAGTTCACCAGGGCGCAGCCCTCGACTTATGCTGCGGACCGGCCCGCCATAGCGTTTCACTCGCGAACAAGGGATTCCGCGTGACGGGAGTGGACCGCTCGCCTTTCCTGTTGAACAAAGCGCGGGAGCGCGCCGCGGGCGCCGATATCGAATTCGTGCAATGCGATGCGCGGGAATTCGTGCGCGAGCGCGCGTTCGATCTGGCGATCAGTCTGTATACGTCTTTCGGCTATTTCGAAACACGCGAAGAAGACATGCGCGTGCTGAAGAATGTAAGAGGAAATCTGAAGCCAGGCGGTGTGTTTGTCATTGATGTGATGGGAAGAGAGGTTGTGGCGTCGAAACCGTGTCACACGCTCTGGGAGGAGTTCCCGGATGGCTCGATTTTTGTTGAACACAATCAGACTCTCCCCGGCTGGACGAGGATTCGCCTCCATTGGCTGTTGGTGCAGCAAGATCGTGCGCATCGCTTTGACTTCGAACTGAGCATTTATTCCGGGCAAGAATTAAAGGAAGCTTTGGAACAGGCGGGGTTCTCGGATGTACAGATTTTCGGGAGCCTGGCAGGGACACCGTACGACGGAAATGCTGCCCGTTTAGTGGCGCGGGCGGTTGTGGTGGATTGAGGCAGGGCAGACGATCGGTTTCTGTCGTCTGCCCAGTTTGCCAGTACCGCCATTGGTGTTATTCAGCGGCGGCCACTCCAGTTCTATGAGCCAGGTTGACCGCCACTGCAACGTAATCGGACGGAGCCGCGACCGTTTTGAACTCGACGTGATCTTGGCATTTCACGTTCGACCGCGCCCATGCGCCGTCTACGTAAGTGCCTTGGCACATAATCGACTTGGAATTATCGATCACGGTGCTTGGCTGAACGTCCCGTGAAGTGGTCCATTCGAACATTGCAGCAACATCTGCACGGCCGCCTTTGCGAATAGACAGCACTCGCCGTTCGGCATCGCTTAATTCTTCGGGCCGGAAATAAACGCTGAATGTGTAATGCGTGTTGTTGTACTCGTCAGAGGCCAGCGCGTGCCCTTGGTAAGAATAAGTCACTTTGTAAACACGCTCGAACGTCTTAGCCGTCGCAGGCGCGCAGAACATGGAACCGCCTGGCTCACTTCGCTCCGCTATTTCGCATCGGCCATCCGGGACCGTTTCGGCGCTGCTTGCGAGCGTGACCATCTTCACGCCTTCGAATTTGATGGTGGAAAGATTGGAGCCGGCGGGGATGTAAGCAACCTGGTTCGTCTGCGCGGAAGCGATGCTCAGTGTAGCCGCTAGGGTCGCCGCAGCCGCGAATCGTTTGGAATTGACTTTCTTCATCGTATTTCTCCTTTTTTAAATCTCTACCGAGCCTTGCTCGGTTGGCAGAGGGATTTGCACGCTGCCAGCCACAATTGTTTTTTCAAAAATACGTCCAAAATGTTGAAAAAGCGGGGCTGGTCCGCCGAACGCGCGCTCGTGTTAACACTTCGGTTAACCGGACGTAAACAGCGAGGCTAATGAGAGTCGCCATTTAGGCAGCTCTGAGATTCCATGGCAGGCTCGCGGGTTCACTTTTGATTCACGTTTCCAAACGGAGGTTGAACGCTATTCCGCACCGGGATAGAATCGCTGCATTGGAGACGCTCCCTTGATCACTCAACTCCGTATCACCTCGCGAATTCCCATGTTCTTGCTCACGGCGCCACTTCTCTCCGCGCTCGCCGCACCGCTCGCAGCCGAGTGCGTCGATTACTCGAAAGATCCGGCTGGATGCCAGCCCTCCACCTTCGACACTCCGATCGGGCAGATGCCTTCGGTCCGGGTGAATGCGAAGGGGGAAATCGATCCGTTCTCCTCGGAGCAGGACGCGCGGGCAGGCGTCGCGAGGCTCGAGAAAGAGCTGCACTTATTCCGCAACATGGAGCACATTCATTGGGTCCTGACCGTTCCTTCCACGAAGGACCCGGCTACCGGGGCGTGGCGCGGCGGCGATCTCGATGCGGCGGGCGATGGACGCGGGCTCGGCATCGCCGGGAATTGCATTTTTGTCGGCCATCAGAACGGACCAGGACGAAAGCACGCCATTAATATTTTCAAAATTCAGCCGGATCCGGAAAAGCAGCCTCCTATGCAGGTCGGCGAGATTCCGGCGATGTTCGAAGGCAATCAGGGCTTCGACGACCGCGAACTCCGCGGGTTGGTTTACAAGACCTCACAAGGCGAGGACCGCTACCTTCTTGCGCGCAACGCGGGCACGAACACCATCGGCAGAATGGAGACTTACTGGATCGACATAAATACATGCTTGCCCATGTCGAAAAGCGAAATAACCGATTTTGGCGGGCAATCGCACGAGTTCTTCCTTTGGCACGATCCCGCGAACACTAATCGCGTGTTGATTTACATGACCAACTGGACTTCGGGATTGCCCGACCAGGAGCATCCCGGCCTGAAAACGCCGGATCTTTTCGTTCTTGCCGCTACCGACGAAAACACCGGAGAAATGTTGCCGAAAGCGAAGCTGCTTGCGACTTTCACGTTGCAAGAGGTCGGCGGCCCCCCTGTGAACGAGAAGCCGGACGCAACCGGTCTGTTTTCGGACGGCCGATTTCTCGATTTCAGCGACAACAAAAATCTGTTAGGGCGTGGCGGAAATTTCCAGAACAACGAACAAAACCGGCTGCATTCGCTTTCGGTATTAGACGACGGAGAACGCGCCTACATAGCCGGCACGACCGCCGGGTTCTATGTGCTGGATACAGAGGCCATCGCTCACCATCGCGATGCCGAGCTGGCGGCGGGAGCCGCGGGGTGCAACCAGCGGTCGACGATTGTCTCCGTGAATGGCGCCATCGACTCCTCCAGGCTTCCGGTTGTGGCGAACGATTGTCTCCACATGGTGATCAACAACGACCCCGGGCTCAAGGCTTATTTGGCGTCGAACGCTTCCGATCAGGCCAAAGCGCAGCGCTATTTAGTCCTGCTGACCCGCTCGCGGTTCGACGTTTACCCGCCGGTAAACGCGACGCCGACAGGAACGCACAGCGCGGTTTTCGTGCCGAACCGTCCAGCGCAGGTTAAAGGCAACACAAAAGGCCGGCCCGCTTACGTCTGGCTGACCGACGAAAACGGAGGGTGCCCGTTGAATTACGCCCGAATGGTGTCGGTGGAGTCGGAGATTACTCCCATCATGGTCGGGGCGTTTTCCATTCCGGATAATCAACTAGACGAATGTCTCACGCAGGCGATCACGGAGCCGAACGGCGCACGCCGGCAAATCGTGGCTCAACAGAATCACAACCCGACGGTTTTCAAAAATCTGGTGTTCAATACCTGGTACGGTCACGGTCTCCGCGTAATCGATATTTCGATTCCGCAGACTCCGAGAGAAGTGGGGTATGCGTTAACGCTTCCGCACGGTATCGCCAGAACCTATCCGGTTTTTCGAGACGGGTTGATTTACTGGGTGGATAATAAGACCGGGCTGCACGTGGCCAAGTACACTGGACCGCGCGCGAATGAGCTGCCGGGTCCAGGGTCCGGTGTTTACGAAGGGAATGCCACCAGCCCGCATCGGTGAGCCAGTGACACGCAAGTTCTTCGGGGGCATTTCGATTTTTGCGCTGTTAGCCGCAGCATCGGCGGCGTGGGCGTTCTTCCAGGGTTCCACTCCGGAGGAAGAAACCGCCTGGGTGTGCCCGATGCATCCGGACTACACGATGGAGGTTCCAGGAAAATGTCCGCGCTGCGGAATGGATTTGGTTCACGCCGCGCCGTTCGATGTCAGCGATTACCGGCTCGATTTCCAAACTACGCCAGCCGTGGTGAAGCCCGGGCAAAAGGCCACATTGACGTTCAAGATGTTTCACCCGGGTACCGGCGAGCAGATCAAGAAATTCGAGACAGTGCATGAAAAACAGTTTCATCTATTCGTGATCAGCCAGGATATGGACTATTTCCAGCACATTCACCCGCAGGAGCAGCCCGATGGTACCTGGACCATTGATGCTACGCTTCCGAAAGCCGGTTACTACAAGATCTTGTGTGATTTCATGCCGAGTGGCGGCGCCCCGCAGTTCCTCGCCCGACCCTTAGTGACCGCCGGTTACACCGGAGACTTAGAATCCGGTAGCGCCCATTTGACCCCGGATACGAAAGCTTCAAAGACCGTCGAAGATATCACCGCAAGCGTTTCTTACGACCCGCCCGCCTGCGTGGTGGGGCTGTACTGCCACATGAATTATTTCCTGACGGATTCCTCGACCGGCAAGCCGGTGACGGACCTTCAAACATATTTAGGAGCGTTCGGACATACGCTCATCATGAGCGAAGATATGATCGATTACGTCCATTCGCATCCGCTGGACATATTGGCGATGCCCGACGATGACGGCGGTCCCCCGGTGTTCTTGATTCCTCCGGGCGCTGACCTAGAAAAACTGCGTGGCGGGCCTGAAGTAACGTTTGAGGGTTTGATGCCGAAGCCCGGCCGTTATCGCGCCTGGACGCAATTCCGCCGCAACGACAAAGTCCATACCTTTGCATTTACGTTCAATGTGGTCAATGCTCCCAGTGAATAGCTCCATCAAAGCGGGCGCGATTGCCGCCGCGATCTGCGCATTCGGATTACTGGCAGGGATGGCGCTGGCGCATGAGACGCTGACCACAACCGTCCTTTTCGACCGCGAAATCGTCCGGATCTTGAGTAAGCACTGCGTGATGTGTCATGACCAAGGCGGCCCATCTTTTCCGCTGGATACTTATGAACAGACTTTTCTTCAACGCCGTAAGATCCGAGCCGAAATCATTGCGCGCCACATGCCGCCCTGGGCTGCTGTGCCCGGCTACGGACAGTTCGCGAACGATAACAGCCTGACGCTACAGGAGACCCAATTTATCGTGTCCTGGGTTGAGGGTTTAGGCCCGCGCAACTCCGGGACTGTGTTCACCAACGTTGCAGGCGCCGATGCGGCCCGTCCAAATGAGATCAGGGCACATGCGGACGCCGGCCATTGGCTGCTCGGAATGCCCGATCTTGCGCGGCAGCTTCCCGCAAACACAATCGAGCCGCGAGCGCCGGACCAGGTGAAGCGTGTCGTGGTGGACCTCGGGCTCACGAGCGAGCGGCGCGTGCGTGCGGTCGAGTTTATGCCAGGCGACCGGCGCGTAGTTCATGCCGCTTTCTTCACCGTGGAGGAAACCGGCGAATGGATCGGAAGCTGGACTCCCTGGTACGGAGTTATGACGCTGCCCAAAGGTGTGGCGTACCGGCTCCCCGCTGGAGCGCATGTCGTTGCTGAGATTAATTATCGCGGCGCGCAGGAACGCGCCGTGGATCGCGGTACGCTCGGGCTGTTCTTCGCCGGCTCGTCGTCCAGCAATACAGCGTCAGACCTGGTTCTGGATGCTAAAGGGGCCGTTCCAGCGGGGGCGCAATCTCAAAGATTTCACGCAGAGCAACGTCTGGCCGAGGATACATACGCCGCTGCGCTTCGCCCCGAGCTATTGCCGGGCGCGAATTCTGTCGAGGTCTCCGCTCGCAGGCCCGATGGTGGTACTCAGGTCCTGCTGTTTGCGAAGGATGTTCCGGCGGATTGGCCATCGCCCTATATTCTTCGGGAACCCGTGGTGATCCTTAAGGGGAGCATATTGGCGGTGACCGCCTACTACAGCAATTCAGCGAAGACATCGAAGCCTGGTGGCTTCCGTGTCACCATGACGAAATATTCGAACGCTGGATTTGACCGGAAATGAATTTTGCAATTCGATAATGGGTTATGCCGAACCTAACCGTACGCCGCAAGCAAGTCCCCCGGCGCAGGCTCAATCCTAACCGAATCTTCCTCCCGCGAGCTCTGCGCGACGCAATCCCTGATCTTCCGACCTGCGTCGGGAGGGATTTGGAGCTCGATTCGGTTTCCGGGCATGTCGCCGATATCTTTTTGGTTGGCCAGTGCATTCAACTGGAGTTATTGGCAACTGAGACCGGAAAGCTGAACGGAAAATTTCCGGTTCGGGTGTCGCTTTCGGTAGAAGCGGCCCGAACATGGGCGGAGACGCTCACGAAATTAGCGGATCAAGCTGAAGGCGTCGCCCGATAGGGTGCGCTCGGAGCCATTACGCCTCCGGAGGCCGGTTCGAGGCCGACTCCGTGGCCACGACCGGCTTCGGCACCGGCGGCCGTTTCCCGATGGCGGACATCCGAACAACGGGAACTTCCGTTTCGGTGTCGTATGCTCAAAGCCTATGGAGAGCCTAACAGGCGAAATTAATGCCGCGGACGGGGCGCCGATCAGCCTGAAACGACTACTTTGGGTGGGTCCCTTGACTGTGGCCAGCTCCGCCCTGATAGTTTTCCTTATATCGACAATCGCGGTAGCGGTCTTGAAGCCCTCTGCTGCTTTCTTGCCTCTGCGGAGGGAAACCCCGCTCTCCGATACTGTGGGCCTTAGCGCCGCCGCTGTATTCGTATTTCTCGCAAAGTGTCGCTATGGACTAGAAGCATTTTCCAATCGAAGAATGAGCATGAAATGGGATTCCGTTTCCAATGCAAGATGAGCATGAAAATCGGGAAGGAGGCCGCGTAGCGGCCGACGTCCTTTCTTGGTTTTTGGTTTTGAATAGAGAGATCTCGTAATCGTCGTCG
>JAFAQY010000003.1 GCA_019261985.1 Bryobacterales bacterium
CACCGGCAAAAGACCACCGTAGGCCGTCATATTCGAGCCTTCAAAATCGTAAGGCGTGGAAGCCCCAATTTTCATGGGCTGGCGAGAGGTGATCTGCGCGCCTTGTTTGGCGGGCGTTTTACGCGTATGCTCGTTAGTGTTGTTCACCATTTGGGTGACTCCCGAAAGTCGGCTCGCGAAGTTTCTGTCTTCGCGGCTCTTCTGTTTTAACGCAGGATTTTCGGGGTCACCAAATGGCGAGGCAGTCAGACCTCCGTCAGTGCTCTTCTATTACGTGCATAATTTAGGTTGCCAAGCCGCCCGTCGGGTTCCGGGAAAGCCGTCCAGCACGGTTGGCGACCGCGCGCAGGCTGGCAGCCCGGCTGGCAGCCTGCCCCACTGGGAAGAAAAATACACTGATCCGCGTCTAATCCCATGGTGGCCGGTTTGAGTGATCGCGAGATCACTGCCGATATTATCGAGTCCTGCCGCAAAGGCGACCGGGAGGCCTTCCATGCGCTCTTCCTCGCTTACAAGGACAAAGTGTATTCGATTGCGTTGTATTTTTTTCATGGAGATGAGGCGGCAGCCGGCGACATCACCCAACAGGTGTTTTTGAAATTGCTTCTCGGCATCGGACAGTTCCGAAATGAAGCGGATTTTTCGACCTGGCTTTACAGGCTGGTTGTGAATGCCTGCATGGATGGGGCGCGCCGCGCGAAGCCGCAAAAGCTGGTATCTCGAGAGATCGATATCGATACTCTGCCTGGAACCGAATCCTTGGAGCGCGATTTTGCGCGTGCGCAAACCGCGCGGTCCGTGCGAGCGGCATTAGCCGCGTTGCCGGTGAAGTTCCGGCTTCCCGTGCTGCTGCGGTATTTTGAGGACCTCTCGTACAGCGAAATGGCCTCGGCTATGAAGTGTTCCATGGGCACGGTGGCGTCCAGGCTGAACCGCGCGCATAAAATGCTGGCGGAAAAGCTGGAGTTCTTAAGATGAATAGCCGTCCGCCAAAAGAGCGGCTCGAACTTCCGCTGGTGAAGGCCCCGGACTCGATCTGGACCTCGATTGAGGCGGCGTTGGATGCCCAAATCCAATCGACGGCGGCGCGGCCACGGCAGTTCTGGGCCTGGGGTCTCGGCGCAGCCGCCCTGATCGTTATCGGCGTCTTTGTCTGGCGAGCCGCCAATACACCAAAACCCGAATGGAACGTAGTTCGCGTGGATGGACAGCCCTCGATCGGATCGAGACCGATCGGCGACGCGGCAAAAATCGCCGCCGGAGAACGGTTGCGCACCGATGCATCTTCGCGGGCGCGGATTGCCGTTAGCGATATCGGAACCGTGGAGGTCTCGCCGAATACACAGATTCAAATGGTGGCAGCGCGTCCCAGCGAGCAGCGCTTGAAATTGATAAGCGGAGAAATCGCCGCGTCGGTCTCGGCTCCTCCGCGCCTGTTTTTCGTCGATACCCCGGCCAGCACTGCCGTGGATTTGGGATGCGCTTACACCATGAAAGCCGATGGTGAGGGAAACGGGATACTACGCGTGACGCTCGGTTGGGTATCGCTGGAGTGGGAGGGCCGGGAATCGCTGGTGCCGGCGGGCGCAAGCTGCCGCACTCGAAAGAAAGTCGGCCCGGGCACGCCATTTTTTGAGGATGCCTCGCAACTGCTTAAGGATGCCGTCGCGGGCTTCGATTTCAACGGTGCTTCCGACGCCGACCTGGAGACCGTGCTCGCCGAAGCGCGCGTGAGAGATACTTTGACGCTCTGGCACTTGTTGTCGCGCGTTGCCCCCGCGGATCGTCCACGCGTATACCGGCGCATCGCGGAAATCGCGCCGCCTCCCGCGACCGTTTCGCGGGACAAAATCTTGCAACTTGACCGGGCGGCATTGAAACTTTGGAGAGAGGAACTGGCATGGAAATGGTGAGTCGTTGCGTGTTACTGGCCGGAATCGCCGCGGCCACCGCCGCGGGAGCGGATTTTTCTCTAACCATCGCAAGCCCGATCGCGGCGTCCGGCCCGGCGCCGCAGGATTCTAAAATCAAAATGAAAGTGAGCAAGGGTGCTCTATTCGCAATCCGGATGGAAGAATGCCCCGCGTTAAATAAAGCCGAGCTCACCGGGGTCGCGGAAGGAATTGCAGATGGCGCTTACGTCTCAGTGCCAGTGATTATTTCGAGTACGGGAACCCCCGGCGTATACGTGGCGATTCAGACCTGGAACCCTGGTCCGGGAATGTGGGTCGTCGGCCTCAGCGCGAGTTGTGGAAACGCGAAGGCAGGAGCACTTGTCTCGATTGGACCGCAAGGTTTCCAACGGGAAAGCACAAAGCTGCTCCCGCGTCCCGCTACAAAGGCGGACATCGACGCTGAGCTAAAGTTGCTCCAGTCCGCCAACTAGTGGGGCAGGTTGCCAAACCTGCGGCGGGCTTCAGCCCGCCACGCCCGCTGGCGGGCTCAAATCCGCCGCAGCCTGAAAGCTGCCCCACTTTGGGTTTCCGACGCTGCGGTGGGTTGCTAACTCGCCTGGCGTTTTGCTGAAAAATCGGCAGGCGCGATTGGCAATCGCGCGCACGATGGCATCCTGGCCCACAAAGGGACAAGCTTAAGCTTGTCCCACTCTCGCGCTGACTTCGCGCGCAACGGCGTTCGACATTTGCCGCCGCCACTCGCGCCACGGCCCGCCAAAGCGATACCGCACGATGTTAAGCAGAAACTCAAAAACTGTTTTAATCCGGACATTCGAACGTCCGCCCTTGCGCAGATGTCCAGGCACATCGATCTCGATGACCATCAGCCGGAGATACTGCGCTTTTAACATCGTCTCGGCGTCCAGAAACCAGTCATCCGAGCTCAGGTCCATGGAGCGTAGAATATCGGCCGGGAAGATTT
Organism: Bryobacterales bacterium; assembly: GCA_019261985.1. GTDB lineage: Bacteria > Acidobacteriota > Terriglobia > Bryobacterales > Bryobacteraceae > Palsa-187. Next base: position 2,878 of record JAFAQY010000003.1, read on the forward strand.
TGGGGTAGCCGTTAACATCCAGGGTTCGCAAACCAGGAAATAAAACCAGCATCAGCGCGTTATAAATTATCGAGACGACTTTGCGCACCGGGCCGTCGGGACGGAAGCGGCGGCGCGCCTTCGCCATAGTGCTCCCGCCCGCCGCCGCGAGCGACCGGTAAATCAGGAGCACGCTTTCCGGGGCGACCTGTCCGTCCGCGCACAGAGTTCCGATGTAACGACCCCTTGCCGCGTTCACGCCGGTGCGTATTCCTAAACCCCATCCTCTATTTACAGGCACCACTGCTTTGCGAATTGGCAGGCCGCGGGCGATCAGATCGTCGATGATCGCCCCCGTTCTGTCGCGCGAGCCGTTATCCACCATCACGATTTCGAAATCGATGCCGGCTTTTTGGAAGACCTCGGCCAAATGAGGCATGGTCGTACCGATGCAATCTTCCTCGTTGTAACAAGGGACTACGATTGAAAGCTCGGGAGAATGGTCGTGGCCCATTTGAGTCTTCTATCTTTGCATCTGAAATTCCAGAGTACGTCGAATTCCATCTGCGATGCTGGTCTCGGGCACAACTCCGATGACGGATCTAAGGAGTTCAATTGAAACCGGTTCGTGAGACATCTCTTCCGCCCGCGTAGGAATGGCCCCAAAAATCAGGTTTTCTTCCGGAATCCCGAGCACGCGCCCCCCGGTTTCGGCGAATCTCCGCACCGAAGTGAGTCTTCCCGTGGCGAGGTTTACAACTCCTCCAGGGACGCAGGGTGCAGCGCCGAGCCGGAGCAGGCCGTCGGCCACGTTCTCCACGTAAGTAAAATCGCGCTGCTGAGTACCCGCCGTCAGCTTCAGTGGCGCGCCGGACCTCGCCGCCGCGATCAGCGAGGGCAACAAGCGGCCCGAGCGTTCTCCTGGTCCATATACAGTAAACAAACGCGCGGTTACGGCTCTCAGGCCGAAGGCATCGCTTCGCGCCACGGCGAGCGTCCCCTCAAGTTTGGTTTTTCCGTAAAGAGTCGTGGGATTCGCAGGACCGTTTTCCGCCAGGTTACCGCGCGCCTCGCCATATTCCAGCGCCGATCCCGCGTGGACTACGTTTTGACCCGGCCACTCAGGGGCCTTCGACGCCGCGGCAGCTTCCATGATGGCCCGCGGCAGTTCCGTATTGAGCGCCTGGAAAAGCTGTTCATCCCGGTCTCCCGGATCGACTCCGTATCCGGCTAAATTGAACACAACCGCGGGGCGAATCCGCCGGAACGTTTCCGTCAAAAATTGTTTCGCATCCGGCCGCGCAAGATCGCATTCGATCACTACTCCGTGGGCGTGTTTCAGCGATGCAGCGTCGCGCACGATCAGATGTAATCGCGCGCCTGCCTGGCATAGTTTCCGGGCGACCCACCGGCCGATGAATCCGGTCGCCCCGAGGACGACGACGGGCGTGCCGGCATACCCCGGACTCAATGCAGGATCTCCGCTGTGGACGGGCCGGAAGTTATTTTGTACCCGCCGCCGGTTAAAGTCGGACCATCTATGGTCCAAACGGGCCGGTCCCGATAAAGCGTCATAACGCGCTCGTGAACTTCAGGGCTGCGGTCCCAAACATAGATCGGTGCATCCGCGTGAAGATCGAGCGGATTGTAAATGGCGGCCGACATGTAGTCCGGAAAGCGCTCGCCGCGGACGAACACCAGGCTGCGGCCGAAATGGTTTTCGCGCGCAAGTTCCCGCACATCGGGCCGCATCCGCAGATAGTGGTAATACTTGTCCACGGAGCGCCACGGAATGTAAACCAAAAAGCCCAGCAAGCACAGGAGCGCGATGGCGATGATGGCCCGGTCATTGTGTCGATACAACGCTTCGAGACCCTGCGCTGAGAGGGCGATGCAGGGTACAAGAATCAAAAACCAATAACGCGCGCCGAAATCAGGTCCGCCGTTTGTCCAGTACGGCGCGTAGGCAAGCAACACCGTTGCAATAACGGCCAGCATCAGATGATCCGCCTTGCGGAGCTTGGCAAAAAACATTCCGGCGCCAACCAGCAAGAGCGAGCCGGTGCTCCATCCGAACAGGTCCGTATTCAATGAGTGCGCGTTCAGTTCCGCCAGGATCACCGCCTCGAACGGCGTGTGCCCCGGGTAAGGATCGATGGCCCAACCTAATCCGCGCTCCGGGCCGAAACCGTACGCGTTGCTCTTGGGCTTGTAGTGCTTGTCCTGATAAGCGGTGAGGGGTGAACTGAGGGCGTTTCCAGTGAGTCTCTTGTTATACGGAAGCTGCACCGCTCCGGCCAACACGATGCCGGCGGCAAGCGCGGCGAGTCCCGCGAATCTAAGCCGCGTGCCCCCGATCCCTAACGCCCATGCCGCTACCAGCAGCCCCGCGATTGCGCCATCCAGCGGACGAATAAGGCTAGTGGCGCCTACGCCGAGCCCGGCAATCAGCGGCCACAGAATCCCTTTGGCGCGAGCCTGCAGGATTGCCCAGAACGCCACAAGCGCGCAGAACAGCGTGGCGATGTGATTCATGTAACTCATCGCCATAAAGAGATACCAGGGCGAGGCGCACAACAGCAGCACGGCAATGCGCGCCGTGCGGCGCGAGTAAAGCCCGCCCACAATGAGATAAATCAGCAGTGCATTTATGCCACCCAGCACGGGATTCACGAGCCATGCCGCGTGCAGTTTTTCACCGGCCGCCAGCATTGCGGGCCATCCGAGTGGGACTGCCGAAAACCACTGGTTCGGCTGATAATCCATCAGGTCGACATCGAACGCTTCAGCGTCGGGCGGCGAAGGCATTGCCATTTCGCCGGCTGCGAAGTAACGCGCGTTATAGAGATAGGCCACTTCGTCCGCAACGTGCGGATGAACTTGATACACAAGCCACGCGAAGAAGCTCGATACAACAGCGATCCAGAGCGCGGCGCAAAGAGCAAAACGGTCGATCGTCACGCGCTGCTTCCACTCGCCGCCTACGAGAGCATTGAATCGCTCGGCCATCGCTTTCACTCCACGCGCCGGGAAATCACAAGCGGCTAAAAAGATGTTTCCGCAATTCAGAAGTTGAATTGCTGCGCCGAAGGTCCATTCTTCGGCAAAGAAGAACCGGTCCCGCGAGACTGCGGCTGCCGCGCAGAGCAAAACCGCAAACGCGCCCGCGATGCGCCACGCCGGACCGAGTGTACGCATGCCGTCCATGATCTTGCTCCGGCGGATTAGAAGGCCAGCGCAAACGAGTACTGCTTGCGCCGCAACGATGGCGAGCGCCCAGCGAAATTGCGGATTTGCGAATGCAGCTCCGGGCAGCCGGTAGTGCTGATAATGAATCAGCGGTCCGGCGTCGATCAGCCGCAGGGCCGCGATCTGTCCCAGGAGCGCGAGCGCCAGCCACATCATAAACCGCGAAGCGCCGGAAGCCAGATCAGCCCGATTGCTGCGAGCAGGAATGAGAATGCCACGGCCGGCCAGAGCCAGGTTACGCCCGCGCCGATCTCCCAAAATCGATACATCCACGGCAGCTCCAAACCGTGCGTCCAAAACCAGCGGAGATTGCCGGCCAAACTATTTTGATGCCCCGCCGACATAATAAAACTCTGCCCCAAGGTCGCGATCGCCAGAACCCATCGTAGCCACGGCTGAAAAATTTGACAGGTTTGCAGCGCCAAAATCGCCAGCGCGGGGACCACAGGCACCAGATACCGGAACCCCGTCAAAGGCTGAAACCAGGAATATTGATTCGCGGCGCAGAACAGCACGAATAAGAAAAAGTATCCAAACAGAACCGACGTCTCCAGCCGCGGCACGCGAAATTTTAGACGCTTCACAAACGGCGCGGCGAACGCCAGCGCCAAAAGCGGGCAGTACGCAAAGAGTCCGAATCGCGCATCGAAAAAGTTCGCCCACAGTAAAGCCGGGCTGGGCCAGTCGATCCCGCGATAGCCGCGCGCCGTCGGAGCCGTCGGAGTCATGAAATGCTGCGAAGGATGATAGAAGGAGCCGAAGGCCCATTGTTGATAAATCAGCAATGCCGCGATCATAGGCGCTAGCCCGGCAGTGAAAGCGAGCGCGGCATACGCCCGCCGTTTGGACTTCAGGAGCACATAAGCCCCCACGGTTCCGATCACGACGATGCCGCTGTAGTCGCATAACAGCGCGAACCCCGACAGCAGTCCGGCACAGACAAGTTGAGCAAATCCAAGCCTTGACTGCCACACCCAAAGCAGCGCAATAAACCCCGCGTCGCACACCAGCAGATTATGATTTAAATGCGCCGCCCGGAAAAACACCGGCGTGCCGAGTCCATATACCAGCGCGGCAGCCGCGGCGGCCAGCGGCCCCACTCCGATCTTCGCGAAACAGGAACACAGATATGCCGCAGTCGCCGCGGTTGCGGGGGCCATCACCATGGCCACAGTCGCAAACGCGATGGCCAGAAAATAAATTTCCCGTTTCGCGCCCACGGCTCGCGTGAGGATCGGCTCCTCCTCCGTCCGCAAATCGGCTTTAGGCCGGCGTTGGTTCCAGTGGTCAATGGCCGTGAATACCGGCCTTAGCAGGAGCAGCGGAATCGCCGCCAGCAGCGACGCGCCGGGATTATTGTTTATATACGCGCCGCCTTGCGGCCCGCGAAAAATATCCTCGGACCAATCCGCATAGCCTTCTACATTCAAGCTGCCGCGCTCCATCAAGGCGATGGCGGGGAAGTGCTCGCGTACGATATAGGGCGTCCAAAAAAAAGTGTAAATCAGCCAGCAGGAAAAAAAAACGCGGCTGCTCTGCCCTACCCCGGCGCGCGACGCAACCCAGCGCGGCTGGCGGAAAGACAAATCGGCGCCGCCCCAGTCCCGCGCCGGGTGCTGTGCGCTGAACCGCGTCATAGCTTGACGGGTATATCGACCCCAAATCTGCGGATGGGCAACTTCAGCACACCACCCGGTGTCGACGATTTACCGAGGACTTTGAAGATTTCGATAGTCCCGGCTTTCCAGCGTTCGCGTGTGGACTCCAAAGGGATGGTTTTTTCCAATTTTAGGAAATCCGGTGTGGCGGTGCGCAAATTCGACCAGGTATGTTGGCCTGGAACATTTTCCAGGATGAGCCAGTCGACACCGTACATATGGCAAAAGGACTCCAGTTCCGCTGGCTGGAATGTCCCCGCCGGCACTTTAGAACTCGGAATCACGGTTAATTCAAGCTTGGGATCCAAGCTGCGCCCGGCAAAGATGAAATTACCCTCGGCCTCGCCCGCGTAGAGTACTCGCACTGGTTGCCCCTGCACGACGGCCTTGGCTGCCTCGCCGGGCCCGCGCAAATATTCGATCGGGTCCCAAAAGCCGTGAATGAACCAGAGCGCCGCAAATACCACGGCGACGGCAGCGGCCGCGCGGTCGCCCCATAGGCGCGATGCGCCCTGAAACAGGTATGCATACGCGATCGCAATTACCGCGGGGTACAAAAAGAACAGATACCGGCTGTTGGTATTTCCCGAATCCACCAGTATCAAGGTTGTGGATAAAATCCAGCACCAATAGATTCCGAGCTTCAAACGGAGCGTATTGTGCCTTCTCGTCCAATAACCGAGTGTGAATAACCCGAGTGCGACCGTCGCAAACACGGCGGGCAATCCGGTGAAGTCCGCGGCCATCCAAGCCACATACGCGGGGATGGTCCTTAGCGCGATCCATTTGAGGTCGCTTTTGGACACCGCGACTTCTTGAATACCCGCGTTATGGAAATGCGAAGAAAGAAAAATATAAGCGCTGACAACCGCGGCGAAAACGCTCAGAGCCAGCAGCGTGCGACGCCGGAGAAGCAGTCTCCAGCGGCCCGTCAGGATCGAATATAGCGGCGGGATACCGCCGGCCAATACCGCATGCTGCTTGGTCCAAAACGCGAGGGATGCAAAAATCGCAAATGCCAGGGCATCCCGCCTCCTGAAATGCGTGTCCCAATCATGCAGGAAATATATAGCCGCAAGCATGAACGCCATCGCCGGGAACTCCAGCATTACGTCCCGCGCCACCTCTTCCGACGTCCACAGCGACAGCATCGTTATCGTTATGCAGCCGGCCAGTACGCGGTTGCCGAATGTTTTTTCGACCAAGCGAAAAAGCAAAACAGCCGACACAACAACCGCCGTCGCGACCGCCAGGCGGGCCGCTACCAGCTTTACACCGAAGATCGCAAAAAACAGCGCTTCAATCGCCGGAAAAAGCGGTGGATGATATGGCATCGACAGCGCCGGCAAATGCCCGTAGTATTGCTCCGCATACTCCACCGGATGCAGGAGATGGCCGGTACGCACCAGATCGTAGATGAATGCTCCATTCATGGCATGACGGGCTGCATCCGTATCGATGATATCTGTCTTCCAAAAGCCCCACATGGCCGAACAGGCGAAATACAGGCCGAGGATATACGGCGCGAGTGCGGCGAATCCGAACCGGCGGGCGCTCGCCTTGGTTTCAACTCTCGGATCGGATACGGTCGCCATTCAATCTTCCACCACGTGTTTTTGAAACTCGTGCCGGCGCCGGCTCCACAGCTCGCGATTGAACTCTCCGTCTTCCCCCAGGCATTCGTCCACCGCGTACGCCATGGCTAGCGCATGATGGGTATTGTCGTGCGCAAACAGTCCTTGCCTGCCGAATGTCACCAGACCCTGGATGCTTTGAAGCCACTGATCCATGCGCGCGAAATGCTCTTTGTAGCCGCGTAAATAAATCGGGTAAGCATGCGGCAGCCGGCGGCTGCAAACGCCCGCGATTTTGGACCGGATCGGAATTTCCGCCGCTTCGAGCGCGCTCTTCACAATGCCGCCAAGCTCGACATCCGATTTCCGCCAGATGGGATCGTCCATGGAACACGGCAACTCAGCGCATAAAATGGTGCGTCCGGGAAAGTCGGCCAAGCCGTAATTTTTTGGCTCGGACAGGCGCGTGACGGCAATATCTGAATTTGGGAAATAGTGCGCATCAAATTCTGTAAATTGCTCTGTCTCGAGGACCAAATATACCAGAATCATTGCGCGAAACTGTAATCCGCATGCGGACGCGAGCACTTGATCGGGAGCAGCGGGGTGCAACACCCGGAGTAGTTGCGAAATCGGGATGGTGGAGCAAACGTGATCCGCATTTACCCACTCTTGACCCGTAGGCCCGATCGCCTGCACGGCGCGAACCCGGCCTCCGACGGTTTCAACCGCGCCCACGCTGGTTAAGAGCTTGATCTTGACTCCTTCGCGCAACGCAGCGCCGGCATAGGACTCCGAGATCGACCCAAAGCCCTGACGCGGGTAAAAGAAACGCCCGCTGCCTTTACGCTTAAGTCCCGGAACGGCTTGCAGCACTTTCCGGATCATCTTCGAAAGCGAGCCGGCGGACACGCGCCGCCGCGCCTGCTCGCCATCTAGTTCCGCCGGGTCGCAGCCCCAGATTTTACGGGCGTATGGGAAATAGAAATCGCGGCAAATCGTCTTTCCCAAGCCCGCTTGAAGAACGTCTGCGAAGGTCTCGCCTTCGCCGCGGTGGATACTACGCGCAATTCCGTCGACTCCGACTCCGGCCAGAAATGTAATCGGCAGGTGAGCCGCCAGGTCCAGCGGCTTGAGAGGAAAGTGAACCCATCGATTGCGCAAACGAATGCGGCCGTGGCGCGGACGGTCGAGCAGGTCCGGTCCCAAAAAACTACGCAGATCCTCGAGAATTTCAGGCGCACAGGACGGATGCAATCGATGGCTCCCAAAGTCCACCCGCATACCGCACAGCGGAAAACTGGCGGCATTTCCGCCAACCTTTTCTCCGCGTTCGAGGACCGTGACATCGAATTTTCGTCGCAGAGACAAGCGGTATGCCAAGCCCAGCCCAGCCGGTCCGGCTCCGAGAATTGCGACCGAATGTGCGCCGCTCATTGCTTTCCGTTCTAGTGCCTTTTGTTCCAACTGGAGCGCAATTCGCGCAGCGCGCTCCGCGCCGCGATGTACGCCGCTCCGTATTGCTTGCCCAGCGCCTCAAACCACAATTTCTCTTGAAGGTAAAACGTATCCAGCCGTGGAAGCTCTGCCGGGTCGGACTCGGGCGAAACATAGGCAAGTTTCGTGCCGCATGCGACCCGAAAACGCTTTCGGACTGCTTCCCGAATTTGGGGCGTAGATTCGCCATAGGGATAGGCAAACGACATAACCGGCTTGCCTGTGCGATCCTCGATTGCTTCCTGGCTCGCCCGCAGCTCCCGTTCGGTATCCGCATCGGAGAGCGTGGCCATCCGGGAGTGATTGATCGTGTGCGAGCCCAAATCGATTCCAGCCGCGGCCAAGTTCTGAAGCTCGCTCCAGTTCATAAGCGGCAAAGTAGGCACGTGCGGCAGAGCCGGCTGCGACGGCCAGTCGTTCTTGCCCGCGCAGTATCCGGTGACAACGAAAACCGTCGCCGGGAAGCGATACTGCTGAAGCACGGGGAACGCGAGCTCATAAAAATTCCGAAACCCGTCGTCAAACGTGAGCGCGACCGCCCCCGGGCTTTCGAAAATCCGCTCAAGCGGGACAACTTGTGTCCCGGTCTGCGCGAGCCAGGACATGTGTTGGCGAAAAACCGCGGGATCCACCGAAATCACCGACCCGCTCACATCTAATGAATGATACGTAAGGATCCAGGACTTCATCGGTCCTGAGATACGGAAGCGTCCTTGGCTTGCGGCACAACGTTGTGCGGGGCGAACGCGCGCCGGAAAACATGGCGCACCATGCCGACTCCAAATGAAATGCCGTTATAGAAGTGATAGAGCAAATGGAAAGGAATCGCTGCCAGGGCCAGCAGACGCCCGGTCCTTCCGGCTAGGAATACATAGAACTGGCTGTTCAGCAGAATGACAATCATCAGAACGGCATAAAACAGCAGAGCGGTCCGCTCAAACGGAAGGTATAAGAACGTAAAAACAACCGTCCCCACCAAATAAGCGCCGCAAAGCGCGCCTGAAATTCGCCGGGCTCGTTGCGTCTTAAACGCGTAACGATGCCGGAAGAACAGGAGCGCGTATGCGATGATCACCGGCGGAATAAGCCAGCCGCTATAGGTCACCCACGCGAGGTAGACGATGAAAGCCATCAGCCCCAGCATGGCGACAAGCGCCTTCGGCTGCGTCCGCCATCGGCTTTCCACGCCGAATTGCGCCAGCATCAAAAACAACAGCGTCAGGATGGCCAGCGTGAAGGAGCGGCCGACACGCAACGTCGTGTACATCGCACAAAGAATCAGCAGGAAAACCAGCGCCACACTGACGCGCTGGCTGAGCTGAAGATTCAGATCGTTCGGCAGCATCCGGTCGCGCAGGATGAGCTCCGTCCACGGGATGCCCCGGTCCATAATGTCGGTTTTGATCAGGCCGAAGAAGCTCCACCGCTTTAGGTGCTTAACCAGCATGGTTGGATCAAGCAGCAGCTTCTTTTTCGCCGCATTCAGCCGGTATCCCAATTCGATGTCTTCGATCGCCGGTCTCTCGTAAGATTCGTCGAACCCGCTGAATTCTTCAAATACAGATTTGCGAATGGCGCCGCACCCGCTCCAGAACGTGCATGCCTCGTGGCGGGAGGTATGGTGCACGTAGGAGTGCATCAAGTTCTTGTAAAGTGAGATGAAATCCTGCGATTCCGGAACGTCGTCGTAGGAGCCCATGACTGCCGTAAGCTCCGGGTCCTGCTCGAAATTGGCGTGAACGCGTTCTAGCGTATTGGGCGAAACGCAGACATCGGCATCGATGAAAAACAGAATTTCTCCCTGTGCCGATTTTGCTCCGATGTTGCGGGCATAGGCAGGTCCGCGCCGCCGGTCTGTGGTCCGCAGCGTCGCGCCCGCGGCTTTCGCCACTTCCGCCGAATCGTCCGTCGACCCATCGTCCACCACGATGCACTCGTAGTCCTGAAAGCTCGACCGCTTCAGATGTTCAAGGCATGCCTTGAGAAACCGGGCGGAGTTGTGGACCGGAACGATTACTGAGATGGCCGCGGGCATACCTACGAAGACCTAACGTTCGTGCAAGCCCGTTGCCAGTCTTGGGATCAACTAGTGTAGTAGGATTGGGCGAATTTGTCAAATTCTGCGGCGAATATCCCAGAAATTGGGTAGGGCAGCTTGCCAAAGCTGCGGCGGGTTGCCAACCCGCCTGGCCGGGTTTTACCGCGACCCCGTCCAGCGCGATTTGGCAATCGCGCGCAGGATTCCATCCTGCCCCGCAGGATTCCATCCCGCCCCACTAAAACGCCTCTTCCGCGATCCTGGCCGCATTGGCCATTAGAGTAAACGTCAGATTCTTTGCCGGAAGCGAAGGAAAGGTGGTCCCATCCGCGAAAAACAGGCCTTCGACATCGCGGCTTGCGCCGAGCGGCGTGCAGGTGTGTGGCCCGCTGTCTTTAAGCATCGGCAGCGTGCCCGCATAATGAACGCTGGCCCCCATAGGTCTAATATGAGTCATAGCCGCCGGCGCGAAGCAGCCGATTTTCCTTAAAATTTTGCGAAAAACTGTGATTGTCTGCTGAAGCCTTTTAGGCTCGCCCGGCGCGGGACGGTATTGGATCACCAGCCGGTGGGGAGTCCTGGTTGTGTCCAGCGCCACGAAATTGTCTTCCCGCCGGTGATCCGGGAAATTAATATTGATCATCCCTAGCGCCCCGTGGATGCTTCGAAACGCGGCTACACTGCCGGCAAGATGGAAAGGCAAAGTCTGCACTAACGGGTGTATCAGAGCGGTTTTCAGCGTGGTGATGAGCCCATGAATCAGCTCGCCCGATTCCTTTACCTTCACCGCCAAGGCGACCTGATGGTACTGGTAGGTATCGGGGCTCCACTTGCGGCCGAGCATGCCCAGGTTCACGAATGGCATCAGGATTTGGCGATTATCCATGATTCCGCGCAGCTCCGGAACTTCGCCTGTCTCGCGATAAATCGATTCCAGAAAGATCTTCGCCGAACCGAGCGCGCCCGCGGCCAGGACCAACTTGCTAAGCGGGATCTCCTGCGTTTTCCCATCGGCGGTTGCCGCCGCAAGCGATCGTACGCGGCCGGTCGAGTCCATT